>NZ_POUC01000507.1 GCF_002891435.1 Streptomyces cahuitamycinicus | reverse complement strand
CTGACCTCCATCCCCCGCGCCCACGGGGCCCGCCGGATCACCCGGCGGGCCCCGTCGCCGTCCCCGGACCCGCCGGACGATCACTTGAGGGATTCGCGGGCGGGCTGGGGTTCGCCCCCGCCCCCGGTGTAGCTTGGGACGGAGCCAGACGTCGCTGCTGATGGCGGTCGGGCGGTCCCTACGCGGACCGGCCGAGGGAGAGAGGGCCTCCGACGGACTGCGCTGCGCGTACGCGGGCATGCCTGTGTCCTCTTCGGGCACTCCTGTGTCCGCCGCCGTGCAGACCAGCCGTACCCACCTCGCCCCAACCCCCGAGGAGCAGCTCGCAATGACGACTGTCGAGAACCGACAGGACTTCAAGGTCGCCGACCTCTCCCTGGCCGCGTTCGGCCGCAAGGAGATCACCCTCGCCGAGCACGAGATGCCGGGCCTGATGGCGATCCGCAAGGAGTACGCCGAGACGCAGCCCCTGGCCGGCGCCCGCGTCACCGGCTCCCTGCACATGACCGTGCAGACCGCCGTGCTCATCGAGACCCTGGTCGCCCTCGGCGCGCAGGTCCGCTGGGCCTCCTGCAACATCTTCTCCACCCAGGACCACGCGGCCGCCGCCATCGCCGTCGGCCCGAACGGCACCGTGGACAACCCCCAGGGCGTCCCGGTCTTCGCCTGGAAGGGCGAGACCCTGGACGAGTACTGGTGGTGCACCGAGCAGGCGCTGACCTGGCCGGACAGCCCCACCGGCGGCCCCAACATGATCCTTGACGACGGCGGCGACGCCACCCTCCTCGTCCACAAGGGCGTCGAGTACGAGAAGGACGGCAAGGTCCCCTCGCCCGACACCGCCGAGTCCGACGAGCACCGCGTCATCCTCGAACTGCTGACCCGCACCATCACGGACGGCTCGCAGAAGTGGACCCAGCTGGCCTCCGAGATCCGCGGCGTCACCGAGGAGACCACGACCGGCGTCCACCGCCTGTACGAGATGCAGCGCGACGGCACCCTCCTGTTCCCGGCGATCAACGTCAACGACGCCGTCACCAAGTCGAAGTTCGACAACAAGTACGGCTGCCGCCACTCCCTCATCGACGGCATCAACCGCGCCACCGACGTCCTCATCGGCGGCAAGACCGCGGTCGTCTTCGGCTACGGCGACGTGGGCAAGGGCTGCGCGGAGTCCCTGCGCGGACAGGGCGCCCGCGTGATCGTCACCGAGATCGACCCGATCTGCGCCCTGCAGGCCGCGATGGACGGCTACCAGGTCGCGACCCTCGAGGACGTCGTCGACAAGGCCGACATCTTCATCACCACGACCGGCAACAAGGACATCATCATGGCCTCGGACATGGCCAAGATGAAGCACCAGGCCATCGTCGGAAACATCGGCCACTTCGACAACGAGATCGACATGGCCGGCCTCGCCAAGATCCCCGGCATCGTCAAGGACGAGGTCAAGCCGCAGGTCCACACCTGGACCTTCCCCGACGGCAAGGTGCTCATCGTCCTGTCCGAGGGCCGCCTGCTGAACCTGGGCAACGCCACCGGCCACCCGTCGTTCGTGATGTCCAACTCCTTCGCGGACCAGACCCTGGCCCAGATCGAGCTGTTCACCAAGCCCGACGAGTACCCGACCGGCGTCTACGTGCTGCCCAAGCACCTCGACGAGAAGGTCGCCCGCCTGCACCTCGACGCGCTCGGCGTGAAGCTCACGACGCTGCGCCCCGAGCAGGCCGAGTACATCGGTGTGAAGGTCGAAGGCCCGTTCAAGCCGGACCACTACCGCTACTGAGCCGAGCAGCACCGCTGCCGGTCAGCCGGCTACCGGTTCAGATTTCCGAGGCAGGCCCCCGCACCCCCGTGCCGGGGGCCTGCCCCGTTTGACGGACCGACGACCGGCCCAGCCCGTCAAGATCCAGGACCCCCATGCCCCGCGGCCGCTATTCGCTCCACGATCCGCACGATCACACCCCCCTCGCAGAAGAGCACTTCCAGTGCGCCCCCGGCCCCTCCGGCTGGCGCTACGTCTCCCAGCTGACCACCCCCGCAGGCGATCACCACGGCTCCGTCGACCTCACCCTCGACGAACTGGGCCGCCCCCTCCGCCTCGAACTCCACGCCGCCGCCTGGCAAGTACGCGGCGCCGCCCTCGACGGCGTGACCTGGGTCCGCACCGATCCGACCGGGACGGAGGCCACCGAAGGCAATGTGCGCGCCCACGCCTTCACCGGCACGTCCCCGGCATTTCTCGTCGCCACCGCCCGTCTCCTAAGCCTCACCCCCTCAGATGCCGCCACCCGCGTACGCCTCGTCGCCTTCACGGACCCGGTCCTCGCCCCGCGCACCGTGGACCAGTCCTGGACCTTGCTGAGAAGCGAAGCACACGCCACTGACAACGGCTCCCTGACCGTGGACGAATACCAGGTCACAGCCCTGGACACGGGCGAGCAGCACACCGTGCACATCGCCGGGGACGTGGTGCTCGCGGCACCCGGGATCGAGCTCGAAGACCTGGAGTCACCGCCGTCGGTGTTCACCTGAGCGGGCAGCCGCGCCCAAGCGGCCGCTCCGCCCTCCGCTACGCCGGCGGCACGAACCCGGTGCCGGGCCGCTCGCCCGCCGAAGCCCCCGGTGACTCCGCGGGCCGCCGCTCCTCGCCGGACGGCTCGGACACCACCTCCGGCGCCCCGACCGGCCGCGCATGGGCAACCGGTGTCTCACCTACGGCCTGTGCATTGCCCTCTGCCAGAGCCTCGCCCGTACCCGCCGGGCCGATCGCCGGAGCCGCATCGGCTGCTGCCGCCTGGGCCGCACCGTTCCCGAAGGCCCGCCGGGCCTCCCGCGCCTGCCGTTCCTGCACGACCGCAGCCAGATACGCCGCCGGCGGCACACCCTGCGGCACCGGAGCGCCCGTACGCTCGGCGAGATCCGACGCCAGCCGCTCCGCCATCGACCAGCCCACCTGCGGATCCAACTGCTGCATGCGCCTCAGGTACTGCCGCACGGCGAGCCACAGCCCGTCCGGTACCGCGGACAGATCGAGTCCCGAGAACCGCCCCGCCAGCCAGGGCGGAGGAGGCGGCACGAAACCGGTCCGCGTGACCGGAATGCGCTCCCGCACGACGAGCGTCCCCGCGAACACGTCCCCCAGTCGGCGGCCACGCGCCGACACGAACGAGGCGATGCAGGCAACGATCCCAAAGGTCATGAGGATCTCGATCACACCGATCAAACCCCTCACCAGGGCATGCCGGAACCGGATCGGGCCCCCGTCGTCCCGCACCACACGCAGCCCGCACGCCATCTTCCCGAGTGATCGCCCGTGACTGAGCGTCTCCACCGCGATCGGCCCGCCCACCAGCACGAGAACGAACGTGGCGATCGACAGCGCCGTCTGCGCCGCCTCGTCGAGCGACGCCGTGGAAACGACCAGCGCGATGGTCACCGCGACGTAGACGGCCATGGCCGCCACCAGATCGAGCAGCACGGCCAGTGCCCTGCTGGGCAGCCTCGCGGGGCGCAGCTCCAACGCCACAGCCTCGCCCGTCACCAGCTCACTCACGCCTGCCGTCCTTCCCCTGCCCTGCCCCCGACAGGGCCAGTCTGCCAAGCTGAGGGCGCATCGCACCGTAGTACGACAAGCTGATCCACGACGAGCCTCCGACGACCAGCCGAGGAGCAGGCACCCCGATGGACCTCGACGTCTTCGTCTCCGCCCACCGAGCGGAGTGGGACCGCCTCGAAGCCTTGCTCCGCCGCCAGCGCCGCCTCACCGGTGCCGAAGCCGACGAACTCGTCACTCTCTACCAGCGCACCGCGACGCACCTCTCCCTGATCCAGTCCAGCGCCCCCGACCCACAGCTGACCGGTCGGCTCAGCCAGCTCGTGGCACGCGCGCGTAGTGCCGTGACAGGGACCAGGCGCGCCTCTTGGCGCGATGCCGCGCGCTTCCTGGTCCACGGTTTCCCGGCCGCCGTCTACAAGTCGCGCCACTGGTGGGTGCCCACCGCGCTCCTGTCGACGGCAGTCGCGGCCCTCCTCGGCTGGTGGATCGGCACCCACCCCGAAGTGCAGGCCTCCATCGCGGCCCCCAGCGAACTCCGCGAGCTCACGCGCCCCGGCGGCCAGTACGAGACGTACTACTCCAGCCACCCTGCAGCGAGCTTCGCCGCCCAGGTCTGGACGAACAACGCCTGGGCCACAGCCCTGTGCCTCATCCTCGGAGTCTTTCTGGGACTCCCGGTCCTCTGGATCCTCTTCCAGAACATGCTCAACCTCGGCATCGGCGTAGGCCTGATGTCCTCGGCCGGCCGACTCGACACGTTCCTGGGCCTGGTCCTCCCGCACGGCCTCCTCGAACTGACCGCGGTCTTCGTCGCGGCCGGCACCGGTCTGCGCCTGGGCTGGACCCTCATCGACCCCGGCCCCCGGACGCGGCGGACGGCGCTCGCGGAAGAGGGCCGAGCCGCCATAGGCATGGCCATCGGTCTGGCCCTCGTCCTCTTCGTCTCCGGCGCCATCGAAGGCTTCGTCACTCCGTCCGGCCTGCCCACCTGGGCTCGCATCACCATCGGGGTCGCCGCCGAAGTGGCCTTTTTGGCCTACGTCTACGTCCTGGGCGGCCGTGCCTCCCGCGCGGGGGAGAGCGGGGACGTCGAGGCAGTGGAACGCAGCGCGACGGTCCCCACTGCAGCCTGATCGTCCCGCCCACCGCCGGATGTGCGACCACCTCCGTTCAGCTGCTAGTCTCCTCTTCGCCCCACAGGAGTCGTTGACACGGCAACTGTGAGGAGGTAGATTTGAACAGTTGCCTGGAGATGGGCCCTAGCCCCGGACCAGCCACAGTGAACATCTACTTGCTTCTTGAATCGCTGATTCAAATGAAGCCTCTCCCGATGAATCGGAAATGAGCGCCCGGTCAGTCCGGCCTGGAACTTCTGATAAAGTCGGAACTGCCGGAAAGGGAAACGCGGAAGCGGGAACCTGGAAAGCACCGAGGAAATCGGATCGGAAAGATCTGATAGAATCGGAAACGCAAGACCGAAGGGAAGCGCCCGGAGGAAAGCCCGAGAGGGTGAGTACAAAGGAAGCGACCGTTCCTTGAGAACTCAACAGCGTGCCAAAAGTCAACGCCAGATATGTTGATACCCCGTCTCCGGCCATCATGG
>NZ_POUC01000506.1 GCF_002891435.1 Streptomyces cahuitamycinicus | reverse complement strand
GCCCCCTCACGCACCCGGAGGAAAACCCCGCACATGAGCACGACGACGGTGCCCCGTGTGACGACCAGCCGTGCCCCCCGCACCGACGACGACAACGGCTGGCCCCAGCTGATCGAAGCGGTCCGCGAAACGGGCCTGTACCCCACCCGGACGAAGGCGGAACAGGTCACCCGTACCGTCCTGGCCGCCCTCGGCACCCAGGTCACCGGCGACGAACGGGTCGACCTCGCCCGTGCCCTGCCCGGCGAGGCCGCCCGGCTGATCGCCGCCCAGATCCCGGCCACGCACCGGCTCACGGCCGCGCGGTTCGTCGACGAGGTCGCATCACGCACCCCAGGAGCCACACCTGCCACGGCCCGCTGGGACACCGGCTCGGTCCTCAGTACGCTGCCGCCCCTGGTCGGCGACGACCTGGTCACCCGCATCCTGGCCCAACTTCCCGCGGGCTATGCCCTCCTGTTCGGCCGGGCGGACCTGACCCCGGCGTCGTAGGCTCCTGAACCGCGCATGAAGGCCACCCCTGGACGGACCGGGGTGGCCATCGCGCGGACGGCCGGGCACCGGCCCGGTCTCGCAGCAACAGGTCACCTACGGGTGGAGTCGGCTCCACACGGCCGGAATCGGCCACGGCACCCACACCGGCCCACCTGCAACAACCTTGCCGATGCCCGCTTTGTGCTGCCCCGCGCCCCGGATAACAACGGAACCCACACGAAACAAGGTCTTGTCGCTGGCTTAAAACGACGGTTATTTTAACCGCCATTCGAAGTCCGGTCTGATCATCCGGGCGACCTCAAGGCGTGTGCATGTCTCAAAGAAGGGCAGTGCCATGACGCTTGACAGCGCGCGGTTTTCTCGTCGGGGATTTCTGGGGCTGGGAGTCGCAGCGGGGGTCGTCACACTGACGGCGTGCGGGTCCGGCAGCGGCTCGAGTGACGCTCCGCTGCTGATGACGGTCTGGGGCGGGGACCCCGACCGCAAGACGTATCAGGCCCGCATCGACCTGCTGGTCAAGAAGCACCCGGACCTGAAGATCAAGCTGCAGTTGATCCCGGGCGACGCTTACCCGCAGAAGGTGCAGACGATGATCGCCGGCGGCACCGGGCCGGACATCATGCAGGTCGCCGAGAGCGTCAACACGTACTCCAGCAAGAACCAGTTGCTGCCCCTCGACGATCTCGCCAAGAAGGCGAAACTCGACCCCGAGCAGCGCTTCGGTCCGGTCGGCTCGCTCTACACGTATCAGGACAAGCTCTACGCGATCCCGGACCGCTCCGGCGCGGTCACCGTGTTCTACAACAAGGACATGTTCGACAAGAAGGGCGTCAAGGCCCCCACCGCGGACTGGACCTGGGACGACACCCTCGACGCGTTCAAGGAGCTGACGGTCCCCGGCAAGGTCTGGGGATACAGCGGTGCCGAATGGTTTCCGCAGTGGTGGAGTCTCGCCTACCAGAACGGCGGCACCATCATCGACGCCCAGGGCCGGCCCGCGGTCGACAGCGACGAGGTCGTCGAGGCACTCCAGTGGGCCGGCGACCTGGTCTTCAAGCACAAGGTGGCGCCGAGCAAGGCGGACTACGCCGACATGGGCCCCGACATCGGCGGCGACCAGGCGTTCCCCAACCAGAAGGTCGCCACCCACGCCAACGGCTTCTGGGTCATGTCGGGCCTGACGAAGGTGGAGTTCGGCTGGGACATCGCCCCGATGTGGCGCGGCAAGAAGCAGGCCGTGTCGGCGTTCGGCAGCGGACTTGCGATCTCCCGCACCTCCAAGCAGCGCGACAACGCCTTCAAGGCCATCGACTTCCTCACCTCCCCCGAGGCGCAGACGGAGATCATCGCCTCCGGCCAGGACGTGCCGGCCAACCTGGAGGTGCAGAAGAGCCAGGCGTTCCTCAAGCCGGCGTGGATGAAGACGGACGTCGACATGGGCGTCTTCGCCGAGTCGAGCGAGTTCGTCTTCCGGGCGCCGTTCATCCCCGAGTGGAACCAGATGCAGGACGTGATCTCCAACGGCCTCGCCGACTTCTGGCTCGGCAAGGAGCGCAGCGCCAAGAAGGCGCTGACCGCCTTGCAGAAGGACCTCGAGTCCCTCATCAAGTCCGCGGGATGACCGGCGATGGCGACCACGACGACCCCCACCCCCGAGACGCCCTCGGCGGTCGCGCGGAAACCCGCGTCACCGGGGAAACAGAGGCTCTCCCGGCGTCGGCGCCGTGAGGCGCTCTCTTTCTACCTGTTCATCTCGCCGTGGATGATCGGCTTCCTGGTCTTCCTGCTCGGGCCGATGATCGCGTCGATCTACTACTCGCTGACCGACTGGGACTCCTTCAACCCGCCGAAGTGGGTCGGCTTCGACAACTACGTCAAGCTCCTCACGGACGACCCGGTGTTCTGGAAGGCCCTGTGGAACACCTTCTACTACGCGGCGATCTCGGTCCCGCTGGGCCTGGTGCTCGGGCTGTGGCTGGCGAACCTGCTCAACAAGCAGGTCAGGGCCCGCAAGTTGTTCCGCACCCTGATCTATCTGCCGACGCTGATCCCGCTGGTCGCCACGGCGATGATCTTCCGGATGGTGCTCGCGCCGAACGGCCCGATCAACGACTTCCTCGGCCTGTTCGGACTGTCGGGCCCCAACTGGCTGCTCGACGGCCCCTGGGTCAAGCCCGCCCTGATCCTGATGTCGGCGTGGGGCGCGGGTGCCGCGACCGTACTGCTGCTCGCCGCGATGAAGGGCATCCCGCGTGAGCTGTACGAGGCGGCCGAGGTCGACGGCGCGAGCGCGACGCGGCAGTTCTGGAGCATCACGCTGCCGCATCTGACGCCCATCATCTTCTTCAACCTGATCATGGGCCTGATCAACGCGTTCCAGATCTTCTCGCAGCTCTACATCCTCATCCCGAAGGGCAAGAACCCCGCGGGCTACGACGCGGCCCAGACCATGGTGCCGCTCCTGTTCGACCAGGCGTTCAGCTACTACCGCATGGGCTACGCCTCGGCGATCTCCTGGCTGCTGTTCCTGGTGATCCTGGTGTTCACGGTGATCGCCTTCCGCACCACCCGGCGCTGGGTGTTCTACGAGACCGAGGTGAAGTGATGGCGACCCTGGCGACCCCGGTGCGCAAGCGCGGGCACGAGGACCGGCCCGCGGAGGGGCAGGCCCCCGCCGTACGGGCGTTCCACGCGACCCCCTTCACCTACGGCACCCTGATGATCGTCGCGGCGGTCCTGACCACCCCGCTGGTCTTCGTCGGTTCGATCGCCCTGTCCAGCGACGCCACTGTGAACAACGGCGCGTTCACGATCATCCCGCGCGAGTTCAACTGGGACAATTTCTCCCGGGTGTTCAGCACCGAACTGCCGGTGGGCACCTTCCTGCTCAACTCGGTGCTCATCTCGCTGTTCTCGGTGGCAGGGCAGGTCCTCTCCAGCGGACTGGTCGGCTACGCCTTCGCCCGGCTGCGGGCCCCGGGCAAGAACACGATGTTCCTCATCGTCATCGCCACCATGATGATCCCGACGCAGATCACGATGATCCCCCAGTTCATCCTGTTCCGGGACCTGGGCTGGGTGAACACCTTCCTGCCGCTGATCGTGCCGAACTTCTTCTCCAACGCCTTCAACGTCTTCCTGGTACGGCAGTTCGTCTCCCGGCTGCCCAGCGAGCTCGACGAGGCGGCCATGATGGACGGCCTGGGCTTCTTCGGCATCTACCGGCGGATCATGTTCCCGATGCTCAGGCCCGTCCTGATCGCCATCGGCATCTTCACGCTGACCCACACCTGGGGCGACTTCATGGGCCCCCTGATCTACCTCAACGACGAGTCGAAGATGCCGCTCGCCCTCGGCGTGCAGTACATCACCGCCACCTCGCAGGCGGGCCAGGCACCGCCCTGGAACCTGGTGATGGTCGGCTCGATCCTGCTCGCCCTGCCGATGATCATCGTCTACTACCTCGGCCAGAAGTACCTGTACGAAATGGACATCAGCGGCGGAAGCGCGGGAGTCAAGTGAACCACCCCACCACCATCGACCAGGGCATCGCGCTCGACGCCCGCGGCATCCGTTTCGAGGGCGGCCCGCAGCTCGTACTGTGCGCGTCCCTGTTCTACTTCCGTCTGCCCCGAGAACAATGGCGCGCCCGGCTCGCCCAGGTCCGGGCCTCCGGCTACACCTGCGTGGACGTCTACCTGCCGTGGAACTTCCACGAGACGGCCCCCGGCCGCTGGTCCTTCGAGGGCCGGCGGGACGTCGCCGCCTTCCTCGACCTCGCACAAGAGGAGGGGCTGTACGTCATCGCGCGGCCCGGCCCCTACATCTGCTCCGAGTGGGACGGCGGCGCACTGCCGGCCTGGCTGGGCCTGGACCCACAGCTGCGGGTCCGTCAGCACGAGCCGCGCTTCCTCGACCGGGTCACCGCCTGGTTCGACCAGGCGCTGCCGCTCCTCGCCGAGCGCCAGTACCCGGCCAACGGCCCTGTGATCATGGTGCAGTTGGAGAACGAGCTGGACTTCTTCGACTGCGACGACCGGACCGGCTACCTCACCGCCCTACGCGGCCAGGCCGTCCGGCACGGCATCACCGTGCCGCTGATCGCCTGCTCCGGACAGGGCGACCTCGAAGGCGCCACCGGCGACGTCCCCGGTGTCGTACCGGCGTGCAACTTCTACCCGGACGACGACTCCCCGCACATCGAACCCGAAGTACGCCGCTACGCCGAGCTGCTGGCGGAGCGCGACCTGCCCCTGCTGATCACCGAGACCAACCGCCGCCACCGCACCCTGCGCCGGCTCCTGACCAGCGGCGCCTCGCTGATCGCCCCCTACCTCCAGTCCTCCGGCTGGAACTTCGGGTACACCCCGTCCGCGGGGAACTGGGGCAGGCCGGGCAACCTCATGAGCCACGGCTACGACTTCGGCGGCTACGTCTCCTCCACCGGCACCGAACGCCCCGAGTACGCCGAGGCCCAGATCCTCGCCCGCGTCATCGACACCCTGGGACCGCGCCTGGCGCTCGCCACCCCGACCACCCCGCACACGCCGGTCACCACCGACTTCCCGACCAGCTCGTCACCGTCGGCCCTGCGACTCGACGGAGGCGGCCGGCTCCTCGCCGTACCGCATCTGTCACTTATACACATCTGACGCTGCCGACGAACTCCAGGGTGTAGG
>NZ_POUC01000505.1 GCF_002891435.1 Streptomyces cahuitamycinicus | reverse complement strand
CTCCCGACCCCGCCCTCTCCTGGAGCGCCACGCGCCCCATGGTGTCGTTCGGTGAACCCGAGGGCTACGACGCCGACGCCCGGCCCCGGCCGCTCGGCCGGCGCGGGGCGCCGCAGGTCGCCGCTGCCGCCGTCTGCCTCGTACTCGGAATGGGACTCATCTCGGGTGCGCTCACCGGCAGTTGGCTCGTCGGCGGCTCGGGGGAGGAGGGCACGCCCAGCACCTTCGCCGCGGCCGGAAGCCTCTGGCACAGCGTCCCGGTCGACCAGCTCTTCCCGCCCACCGTGCAGGGCCGTGGCGCCGGCCCCGGCGGAGCCGACCGCACCTGGACCCGCATCGCCGTCGCCCCGGACAGCGGCTGCAAGAACGCCTTCGACCCGCTGCTGCGCAAGGCTCTCGCCCCCGTCGGCTGCGAACGCCTCCTGCGCGCCACCTACACCGACGCCACCGAGAGCTACGTGACCACCGTCGGCCTGCTCTTCACCACCGCCGACGCCCCCGGCATGACCGCCCTCGCGAACCGTTTCCGCAAGGAGCGCCTGGACCGCCGCAGCGACCTGATGCCCCTGCCGTACGCCGCGAAGGGCACGCTCGCCGCCGGCTTCGGCGCCGGCCAGCGCGCGTCCTGGACCGTCTCCGTGCTCACCGAGGCCCCGGTCGTCGTCTACGCCGTCTCCGGCTGGGCCGACGGCCGTACCGTCGACGACCCGCAGCCCGCCGAGGACGCCCTGGAGGCCGACGCCACCACCGCCGCCGCGCAGGCCGGCCTCGGCAACGAGGCGCAGGGCCTCGCCGACCGCGTCGAACGCGACTTCCGCAGAAACGTCCGCTCGGCCTCGGAGCAGCCCTCGTGACCGCCACGCACTCCCCGGCCGGGAAACGCCCCCGCAGGCCGTCCCGCAGGGCCGCCGCCCTCGGCGCCCTGCTCACCGCCGGTCTGGTCCTCCTCCCCGCCGCCACCGCGCACGCCGACGGCATCCGCGCCCAGCAGTGGGCCCTGGAGGCCATGCACACCGAGGAGGCCTGGCAGACCACCAAGGGCCGGGGCGTCACCGTCGCCGTCCTGGACACCGGCGTCGAGGAGGACCACCCCGACCTGGCCGGCAACGTCCTGCCCGGCAAGGACCTGATCGGCTTCGGAGCCGAACCCGGCGACCGCGCCTGGGCCCGGCACGGCACCGCCATGGCCGGCATCATCGCCGGCCACGGACACGGCCCCGGCGACACCGAAGGCGTCCTCGGCATCGCCCCCGAGGCGCAGATCCTCCCGGTCCGCGTGATCCTCGAGGACGGCGACCCCTCCCGGGCCAAGGCCCGCAGCACGCGCGGCAACGCCCTCGCCGAGGGCATCCGCTGGGCCGCCGACCACGGCGCCGACGTCATCAACCTCTCCCTCGGCGACGACTCCGCCTCCGCGCACCCCGAACCCGGCGAGGACCAGGCCATCCAGTACGCCCTGAAGAAGGGTGTCGTCGTCGTCGCCTCCGCCGGCAACGGCGGCGAGAAGGGCGACCACATCTCCTACCCGGCCGCCTACCCGGGCGTCATCGCCGTCACAGCCGTCGACCGCGCCGGCACGCGTGCCTCCTTCTCCACCCGCCGCTGGTACGCCACGGTCAGCGCCCCCGGCGTCGACGTCGTCATCGCCGACCCCGACCACAAGTACTACGAGGGCTGGGGCACCAGCGCCGCCGCGGCCTTCGTCTCCGGCGCCGCCGCCCTGGTCAAGGCCGCCCACCCCGGTCTCGCCCCGGCCCAGATCAAGACGCTGCTGGAGGACACCGCCCGCAACGCCCCGGCCGGGGGCCGCGACGACTCCCGCGGCTTCGGCTTCGTCGACCCGGCCGCCGCCATCGAGGCCGCCCGCCGGATCGAGCCGGAGGGCCTGCAGTCGGCCTCCTACGGTGCGAAGTACTTCGGCAGCGGACCGGACGCCGACGCCTCCGGCGACGGCACCGCCGACTGGGCCGCACCCCTCGCGGGCGGCTCCGGCGGCGTCCTGCTGGTCGCGGCGGTCGTCCTGTGGCGCGGCCGCCGCACCGGCCGTGAGGACTTCTGAGCCCCTGCGGGGAACGCACCGCCCGGCCCGACAGGGTCCGGCGGGGAGCGCACCGCCCGGCCGATAGGGTCGACGCGTGGCGAACAAGAACATCCCGGACTCCGGCTTCTCCGACGACGACGGCTCCGCCGACCCCCGGCTGAGCGCGGCGCTCATCGCCTGGTCCGCGGACCGGAGCGCCGTGGGTGAGGTCCTGGCCGCCCTGAGGGACGCCCGGCTGCTCGTCCCGGTCGTCGCCGTGCTCGGCGAGGTCGAGGAGGACGAGCGGGGACTGCGCCGCGAGAAGACCAGCGACATGGCCGTCCCCACCCTGAAGGCCGGCGACCGCACGGCCCTGCCCGCCTTCACCTCCACGGACTCCCTCGCCCGCTGGGATCCCCAGGCCCGCCCCGTCGCCGTACCGCTGCACCAGGCCCTGCAGGCCGCCGCGCACGAGAAGGCCGACACGGTCGTGCTCGACATGGCCGGACCGGTGCCCTTCGAGCTGACCGGCCCCGCGCTGCTGTCGCTAGCCGAGGGCCGCACCACCACGGACCCGCTCGCCGACCCGGCCGTCGTGGACGCCGTGCGCTCCGTGGTCGCCGACGTGCGCGCCGTGGTCAGGGCCTACCTCGGCCCCGGCCGGGCCGACGGCATCCTCGCCCTGGTCTTCGAGCCGGCCGTGCCGCACGAGGCCGGCGTCCACGCGGTCGCGCGCCGCCTCGCCGCCGAAGAGACGCTGAGGGCCCGCCTGGTGCACGGCCTCGACCTGGCAGTCCTGCCGGCCGGGGCGACGCCGCCGGGCGAGCCCTTGTACGTACGCGGATGAAGCGGATGAATTAGGGACAGAACCTAGCCGTAGACCGGGCCCGTGTACTTCTCGCCCGGCCCCTGGCCCGGCTCGTCCGGGACGAGCGAGGCCTCGCGGAACGCCAGCTGGAGCGACTTCAGACCGTCGCGCAGGGGCGCCGCGTGGAAGGAGCTGATCTCGGTCGCCGTGGCGTCCAGCAGACCGGCCAGGGCGTGGACCAGCTTGCGGGCCTCGTCCAGGTCCTTGTGCTTCTCGCCCTCCTCGGTCAGACCGAGCTTCACGGCGGCGGCGCTCATCAGGTTGACGGCGACCGTCACGATCACCTCGACCGCCGGAACCTCGGCGATGTCGCGGGCCATGGCGTCGAAGTCGGGGGACTCAGGAGGGGTCTCACTCATGCCCCACACGATAGGCGCAGGGAGCGGGTGCTCCCCACGTGCCCCCGACCCGCCCCGATTGGCTGTCGCCAGCCGATGCTGGTAGCCTCGTGTAACGACCGGTCGGACACGTGTGCCTCACAGCCCGCGGGCCCGGCCCACAAGTGGAGGCTTTCGAACTCCCACCCGATCACCCTCAGGGCGGCGGGTCACCGGTCAGACGGCCCCGTCCCAGCGGCGGGCGATCCGTCCGAAAGCGCGCCCCGCGGCTTCCCGCGGCGGTGCTCCGGTAGTTCGAGGAGCCCCGCCTGGGATCGTCCGGGGCATTTTTGTTGCTTCGGCGCGGTTAGGTCTATCGATCACAGACGTTACGCGGCCGTCCGCCAGACCGCCGCGTGGTGCTACCGAGGAGGATCCATCAGCGCCGAGCCCCGCATCAACGACCGGATTCGCGTTCCAGAGGTGCGACTTGTCGGTCCCAGTGGCGAGCAGGTGGGCATCGTCCCCCTGGCCAAGGCACTGGAGCTTGCGCAGGAGTACGACCTGGACCTGGTCGAGGTGGCGGCGACCGCCCGTCCGCCTGTGTGCAAGCTCATGGACTACGGGAAGTTCAAGTACGAGTCGGCCATGAAGGCCCGTGAGGCGCGCAAGAACCAGGCGCACACGGTCATCAAGGAGATGAAGCTCCGGCCGAAGATCGACCCGCACGACTATGACACCAAGAAGGGTCACGTCGTTCGGTTCCTCAAGCAGGGCGACAAGGTCAAGATCACGATCATGTTCCGTGGGCGCGAGCAGTCCCGGCCCGAGCTGGGCTACCGGCTGCTGCAGCGTCTCGCGGAGGACGTGGCCGACCTCGGGTTCGTGGAGTCGAACCCGAAGCAGGACGGCCGCAACATGATCATGGTTCTCGGTCCGCACAAGAAGAAGACCGAGGCGATGGCCGAGGCCCGCCAGGCGCAGGAAGCCCGCAAGGCGGAAGCGAAGGCCAACCCCGGCAAGTCGCAGAACGCCGCGGAAGCCGACGCGGACGCCGAGACGATGGCCGAGGCGCCGGCTGAGGAGCCCGCCGAGGCGTGACTCCCCGGGACGCCAGTCCCAGGAAGCAACCGATACAAGACGACGCTCCACCGTGCCCGGTTTAGCGACCGGGCACCGGAGTGCCGACGACGAGGAGAGAACGGCGCTATGCCGAAGAACAAGTCGCACAGCGGTGCCAGCAAGCGCTTCAAGATCACCGGCTCCGGCAAGGTGCTGCGCGAGCGCGCCGGCAAGCGCCACCTGCTCGAGCACAAGTCGTCCCGTGTGACGCGTCGCCTCACCGGCAACGCCGAGATGGCCCCGGGCGACGCCGCGAAGATCAAGAAGCTTCTCGGCAAGTGACGTCCCGGCGCGTGAGCGCCGTACAGGACGCCGTACCGGGACCCAATCGATTCCGGGTCGTGTGAGCACCCCCCACGGCCCCGCTGCAAGGAGTTAACAAGTGGCACGCGTCAAGCGGGCAGTCAACGCCCACAAGAAGCGCCGGGCGATCCTCGAGCAGGCCTCCGGCTACCGCGGTCAGCGCTCGCGCCTTTACCGCAAGGCCAAGGAGCAGGTCACCCACTCGCTGGTCTACAACTACAACGACCGCAAGAAGCGCAAGGGCGACTTCCGTCAGCTGTGGATCCAGCGCATCAACGCCGCTGCCCGCGCCAACGGCATGACCTACAACCGCTTCATCCAGGGTCTGAAGGCCGCGAACATCGAGGTCGACCGCAAGATCCTGGCCGAGCTGGCCGTCAACGACGCCGGTGCGTTCGCCGCGCTCATCGAGGTCGCCCAGAAGGCGCTGCCGAGCGACGTCAACGCGCCGAAGGCCGCGTGACGCCGGCTCAGAGCCGATGCGACTGAAGGACCCGCAGGCCGGACGGTCTGCGGGTCCTGCTGTGCAGCCACCGAGAAAGCGAACAGGATGCCGCCTGCCACCCCCGAGCTCGTCTCCCC
>NZ_POUC01000504.1 GCF_002891435.1 Streptomyces cahuitamycinicus | reverse complement strand
TGAAGGGCTGGAAGATCCTCCGCGACTGCCGGCTGAAGGGCGACGGCGTCCACCACGCCATGCTCGGGATCGCCCGCCTGCACAACCTCGTCCTCGGCGGGTGACGCAGAAACCAGCAGGCCACCAGACACATCACAGATCATTTACGGGACAGCCCTTAGCCTTGAACTTTCGTGACGGTCCGTCGGATTCTCTGGCGGGCCGTTTCGGTTGCCCGGGCTGATGACAGGCAGGGCGGGGGCCCGGCTGTCGCGTCGGGTTCCACGGATCCGGTCGGGTGGTGCTGCTGGCAGGAGGGGGAAATTGCTGGTCAGCCGGGTTTCGGCAGGGCCGCGAGCCGTTGCAGGGCGTCGGTGATCTCGCCGTCCAGGGCCAGTGCTTCGCGAGGCGGAGGATGCGGCGCCGTCCGGTGGTGACCAACTGGGCGGCGGAGAATAGCCGCAGGCGGCGGGGCTCCCACCTGGAGAGTGCTTCTTTCATGCGACCGCTTTGGACCCTAGACAAGTCCCATCGTTGCAGGTCAGGAGCACTCTTCGCGTTTCTGATCAACCACCGGACGCCACATGTCGGCGGTTCCTCGGACATCTCATCATGGCCTCGCGCATCGCCCTCAGTTCGAGACCGCTGTGCAAACGGGGTCAGTCCTCACGGGCAGTGTCGCGCCAGGAGCCGGGCTCGCAGGTTCGGCATGTCCGTCACGCGGCCGCCCGGGTCCGGGACGCGAGTGAGGGAGGCGTCCCCCGCGCGCCGGAAGCAGCTCCTGGCCGACCGGCGCACGGGCCCCGGGGCGTCACCGCCAGATGGACCCCAGCTGCCACGCCCGCAGGTGGTCGAGGGTGGCGGCGCCGCCCTCGGCGAACACCTCGACGCCGGTGCTGGAGGGGTCGGGGAAGATCTGGTCGGTGATCACTGCCTCGCCGTTGCCGCCGAAGACCTCGACGGACGACCAGTCGACGAGGATCCGCAGCTTCACCTTGCCGTTCTCGGCCTTGAGGGGTGCGGTCTGGACGCCGGGGAAGGTGCTGTTGAAGTCGCCGGCGCCGGAGCGGGTGCGGTCGACGTACAGCTCCTGGGTCGTGGTGTCGTAGCCGATGACGGTCTCCTCGCCGCCCGCGCCGGTGCGCACCTTCAGGCCGAAGCGGTCGGCGTCCTTGAGGGAGAACGTCGCCTCGATGTCGAGCGCCTTGCCCGTGGCCCCCGGGCCCGTCAGGGGCTTGGAGGTGCTCTTGACGGTGACGTCGGACGCCGTCGCCGGGCGCTTCTGCCGGAGCGACTCCAGGGTGCCCACCGGCTTGCTGGTCAGCCGGATCTGGCCGTCGACGGTGCGCAGGGCCATCTCCCTCGGAACGCTCTGCGCGCTGCGCCATGGGGAGGTGGGGATGGATTGGCCGTAGTCCCAGTTGTTCATCCAGCCGATCATGTAGCGCTTGCCGCCCGGGGCGTTCTCCCAGGACACCGCCGCGTAGTAGTCCTTGCCGTAGTCGGCCCAGTCGGCGCGCTGTACGACGGACTTGGCGGGCTTGTCGGCGGCCGTGAACTGGTCGGCCATGACGTGGCCCCAGCCGCCGGTGTTCATGTCCACGACCTGGATCTGCGCCTGCTTGCCGTCGTACGGGCGCATGTCGAACGACGCCCAGTCCAGGGTTTCGCTGTCGGCGCCGGTGGCGCTGCGGACGACCTTGCCGTCGACGAGCAGGTTGACGGACGTCTCCTGGGAGACGCGCGCGGCCTGCGTGTCGGACAGCACGATGTGGTCGACGTTGAGGTGGCCCCAGCCGCCGGTGTTGTCGTCGACGATCTTGATCTGCGCCTTCTTGCCGGCGAGGTCGCCGACGTTCCAGGAGGCCCAGTTGAGTGCCTCGGCGTCTCTTCCGGTGGCGCTGCGGACGACCTGGCCGTCCACGAGGAGCTCGACGGCGGTCGGGTTGTCGGAGCCGGCCGGATGGTTGCCGCCGCCGATGAGGAAGTTGATGTGCTTCTTGTCGATGGTGAACTCGGGCGACGTGAGGGTGCCGGTGGTGGAGTCGCCGTTCAGGAAGGTGTTGGCCAGGCCATTCCCCAGGAAGCCGGAGACACTCTGCTGGCCGGGAAGGCTGCCGGTGGCCGGTGCGGTGCCGAAGGCGTCCCCGGTCGCCGTCCAGTCGCCGTACGTTCCGCCCTCGAAGTCGGAGAGGACCGTGCCCTCGGGCGGAGTGCTGTCCAGGACGGTTCCGGCCTCGTGCGGATGCCGACCGCCGCCGATCTTGAAGTTGAGGTAAGGGCTGCCGACGGTGAAGGAAGGGGAGGTGAGGATGCCGGTGGTGCCGTCACCGCCGTGGAAGCTGTTGGCCAGGCCCTTCCCGTCGAAGCCCCCGACGGTTCCCTGCCCGTCCACCGCCCCGGCGGCCGGGCCCTGGCCGAACGCGGTTCCGGTCGTCGTCCACTCACCGAAGCCGGCACCTTCGAAGTCCTGCACGACCTCGCCGGTGGGCGGTGTGTAGGTGCCCTTGTCGTCGGCGGTGAACTTCTTGCCGTCGAAGTCGCCGACGAAGTACTGGGCCGCCGAACCGCCCGCGATACCACCGGGGTTGATGTTGACGACCAGGACCCACTTGATGTTGTTCTTGTCCCCGTCGACCGCGAGGGGGAACAGGTCGGGGCACTCCCACACACCGCCCGTCGCACCGGCCGGACCGAACTCGCTCTGCAGCTCCCAGTCCTTGAGGTTCTTGGACGAGTAGAACTGCACCTTGTGCTCGGCGGACAGCGACACCGTCATCAGCCAGCTCTTGGTCGGCGCGTGCCACTGGACCTTGGGGTCGCGGAAGTTGTCGGAGCCGATGTCGATGACGGGATTGCCCTGGTACTTGGTCCAGGTGCGGCCTCGGTCGGTGCTGTAGGCGAGCGACTGGGCCTGCTTGCCGCCGTTCTTGTAGGCGCTGGTGTAGATCGCCACCATGGGCGGGTTCTTCTTCGTGCCGAAGCCGGTGGTGTTGTTCCAGTCGACGACCGCGCTGCCGGAGAACACCATCTCCTCGTCGTCGTGCGACAGGGCGAGCGGCAGGTGCTTCCAGTGCACGAGGTCCTTGCTCACCGCGTGGCCCCAGGACATGTCGCCCCAGGAGTTGCCGTTCGGGTTGTACTGGTAGAAGAGGTGGTATTCGCCCTTGTAGTAGACGAGGCCGTTGGGGTCGTTCATCCAGTTCTTCTTGGGTGTGAAGTGGAACTGGGGTCTGTAGGTCTCGGTGTACGGCGGGGTGTCCGCGGCGACGGCCTGGGGTGCGAGGGGAGCTGCGGACAGGGCGCAGACGGTCGCCACCGCCGCCATCATCCGTATGCGGGCATGCCGGGAAACGCGTGCAGAGCTCATGGTGCCTCCTTGTCCCGGGGCCGTCCGCGCAGTGGTGACTGCGGCTTCTGCGCGACGGACCGAAAGTGCACCCCGGGCCGAGGCCGACCATCCGTGGCGACGGCTCGGGGTGTCATCGTTGACTTGTGTCATCGATGACATCGAGTGCCCGATTATGGAGCCCAATCCGCCCTCCGCGTCAACGGTCCGGGCGCGATTGCTCCGGTATGACCGGCAGTTCACCGGCTGTCGTCGGTGGTCGCGAACCGCGCCGACCCGTTGGCAGTGGGGGGCTCGGGTTCAGTGACCGCCCAGGTCGGAGGGGTGGGCGGAGGCCGTCCGGCAAGCTTCGGCCTCATCGTCGACGCCGAGACGGGCCGGTAAACGAGTTGTTTCCGGCCTGTTGACCGGTCGGGCCTGTCGGTGCTTCACTGCCGGAACCGCTACCGAAACCGGTTCCGGAACCGATTCCGGTACCGGTTCCACGGGCCTCTGTACGATCGGCCCTTCGGTGCGGGAGGACGTCTTCCGCCTCTGCGGGAAGGGAGGGGAGGTGACATGGGAGTCACCATCGCCGACGTGGCGACGCGGGCCGGGGTCAGCAAGACGACGGTCTCTCGGGTGCTTAACGGCAAGGGCGAGATCAACGAGAACACCGTCCTGAAGGTCCGCAAGGCGATATCGGAACTCGGTTATGTGCCGAGCGCCGGGGCAGTGGGGCTCGCACGTGGTACGACACAGATGATCGGCATGCTGGTCCCTGACTTGGCCTGGGCCTGGGCCGGCATAGTGCAGGCGGTCGTCGAAACGCTGGAGGCCGAGGGCTTCGGGCTGCGGATCCTGACCTGGAACCGCGGTGAGGAGTCACTGCGCAGGCTGGGCCTGCAGGTCGCTGCCAAGTCGTTCGACGGGCTGCTGGTGATAGAGCCCGAGGGGGCCCTGGGGTCCATCACGGAACTGCACGAGGCCGGACTGCCGGTGGTGCTGATCGACGACCGCTTCCAGCGGCCGGGATTCCCCTACGTGGCCACCACCAACCGGGAGGGCGGTGAGCAGGCGGCGCGCCACCTGCTGGACCTCGGTCGCCGTCGCCCTCTGGTGGTGACCGGTCCTGATGAGTACGGGTGCACGCAGGAACGGTTGGGCGGCTTCGTCGACGCGTATGCGCAGGCCGGGATCGAACTCGACCCGCGCAGAATCATCTGCGGCGACTTCCTGTTCGACGACGGCCGGAGCGCGGTGGCGCAAGCGCTCGCGGACGGCGTGGAGTTCGACGCGGTCTTCGGGCACAACGACCCCTTGGCCGCCGGCGTGATCGCGGCCCTGCACGAGGCCGGCCTCAAGATTCCGCGGGACGTCGCCGTGGTGGGGTTCGACGACGTCGAGGTGGCGTCGTACACCTATCCGGCGCTGACCACCATCCGCCAGCCGATGCGGGAGATGGGTGAGGCGGCGGCCCGTCTGCTGCTCGACCATGTGCGGAGATCGCCGGAGGCCGCCCCCTCGCGCATCGTTCCCACCAGCCTCGTGGTCCGTGGCTCGACGTTAGAGCCGAGCTCGAACTGACGCGACGTCATCGCGATGCGCGAATGACGGCGCCTCGCGGCCGGGCGGTGCGTTGCCGGTGACGCACCGCCCCCCGTCTCCTTGAACATCGGCGAACCTCTTCGGGTCTCGCCTTCCTCACAACTTGGGGCAGCCGCGCCTGCGTTCACGCGGCACGGCCCACATGCACCTACCGCCCGCGCGTTTCCGATCCGGGACACCGAGCGGTGCGCCTGGCACACCCCGCCCGGACGCTACCCACTCCGTGTCGGCCGCTCCCACCGCGACCCGCGAGGGGCCGCCGACGCCGCTGTCTCCGCAGACGCTGCCCACTCGTGGGC
>NZ_POUC01000503.1 GCF_002891435.1 Streptomyces cahuitamycinicus | reverse complement strand
CCTCCGCGCAGCCCCCGCCCGACCGCCCCGTCTACGTCATCGGCGGCGGCCCCGGAGGGCTCTCCGTCGCGTACGCGCTGCGCGCCCGGGGCATACGGGCCGTCGTCCTGGAGAAGTCCGACAGCGTCGGGGCGTCCTGGCGCGGCCACTACGACCGGCTGCACCTGCACACCACCCGTCGCCTCTCGGCCCTGCCCGGGCTGCCGATGCCGCGCCGGTTCGGGCGGTGGGTGGCCCGGGACGACGTGGTGCGGTACCTGGAGAAGTACGCCGAGCACCACCGCCTGGAAGTCGTCACCGGCGTCGAGGTGTCCCGCGTCGAGCGCACCCCCGACGGCACGGGCTGGCTGCTGCACGCCACCGGCGGCCGGGAGCTGACCGGCGCGGCGGTGGTCGTCGCCACCGGCTACAACCACACGCCCCGCGTGCCCGGCTGGCCCGGCCGCTCCACCTTCACCGGCGAGTTCCTGCACGCCCGGGAGTACCGCAGCGGCAAGCCCTACGCCGGCCGGGACGTCCTCGTCGTCGGGGTCGGCAACACCGGCGCCGAGATCGCCGTCGACCTGGTGGAGAGCGGCGCCTCCCGGGTCCGGCTAGCCGTGCGCACCGTCCCCCACATCGTGCGCCGTTCCACCGCCGGCTGGGCCGCCCAGTACAGCGGCGTCCTGGTCCGCCGGCTGCCGGTCGGCCTGGTCGACCGGATCTCCCGGGTCCAGGCCAGGGTGGCCCTGCCCGACCTGTCGGCCCACGGACTGCCGCGCCCGGACACCGGGCTGTACACACGGGTGAAGCAGGGAGCCGTCCCGGTGCAGGACGTCGGCCTGATCGACGCCGTGCGCAAGGGCAGGGTGGAGATCGTGGCCGCCGTGGACGCTTTCGAGGACGGCGGCAAGATCGCCCTGGCCGACGGCACCCGGATCTCCCCGGACGTGGTGATCGCCGCCACCGGGTACGTCCGTGCTCTGGAGGGCCTGGTCGGTCACCTCGGCGTGCTCGACGACCGCGGCAGGCCCGTCGTCCACGGCGCCCGCACCCCGAGCACCGCCCCCGGCCTGTACTTCACCGGCTTCACCAATCCGATCAGCGGAAACCTCCGCGAGATGGCACTCGACGCGGTGAAGATCGCGAAGGCCGTCGCGAGAAACGGCTCGAGGACGGTGTCCCGCCTGCCGGGCTGAGCAGCGCCCCCGCGGCGCGGTCCCCTGAAGAGGTTCGCCGCACAACTTCGTTCGCACGCCCCGTTCCTGACGTCGCGACTGTTCAGTAATCTGACAGAGCGTCAGTTAGCGGCTGTCTCACAGGAGCGGGCGGAAACGATGCTTGGATCGACCCACGGCACCCTCACCACCGACTCCCGCCGGACCCGGGCCATCGCCTGTGGCGAGCGGTCCGGGCCCGTCGTGCACGGCAGGCCGGCCCAGGAAGGCGACCTGGACGTCAGCGGCCGTCCGCTGCACGCCGGCGTGCCCGACCTGGACCGCTTCTTCCGTCCCCGGTCCGTCGCCGTGGTCGGCGCATCGGACGCCGAGGGCCGCCCCAACACCGGTATCACGCGGCAGCTCGCCGACTGGGCGGAGCGTGTCGGCGCCCGGCTGCACCCGGTGCACCCGAGCCGGCCGGCCGTCTTCGGCATCCCCTGCCTCCCGTCCGTGGCCGACCTGCCCGAACAGGTCGATCTGGCCGTGGTGCTGGTCGGTGACCCCGTCCCGGTGATCGAGGAACTGGCCGAGGCCAAGACGCGGTTCGCGGTCGTCTTCGCGTCCGGGTTCGCCGAGACCGGGCCGGAGGGCGAGGCCGCCCAGCGGCGACTGGCCGCCGCCGTCGAGCAGTCGGGGATGCGGCTGCTGGGGCCCAACACCAACCTCAACGCCTTCGAGCGGTTCCGCGACGACCTGGAGGGGCCGGCGATCGCTCTGATCACCCAGTCCGGCCACCAGGGCCGCCCGCTCTTCGCCCTGCAGGAGCTCGGCATCCGCCTCTCCCACTGGGCCCCGACCGGCAACGAGGCCGACCTGGACAGCGCGGACTTCCTCGCCTGGTTCGCCGAGCAGCCCGAGGTCGGCGCCATCGCCTGTTACCTGGAGGGGCTCAAGGACGGCCGCTCCTTCCTGCTCGCCGCCGACCGGGCCGCCCGGCGCGGGGTCCCGGTCGTGGCCGTCAAGGTGGGCCGTACCGAGACCGGCGCCCGCACGGCCGCCTCCCACACCGGCAGACTCACCGGCGCGGACGCCGTGGTGGACGCGGCGATGCGCCAGTACGGCGTGATCCGGGTCGACGGGCTGGACGAACTCCAGGACACGGCCGCCCTGCTGGCCCGGGCCCGGCCGCCGCGCGCGGACGGGGTCGTCGTCTACTCGATCTCGGGCGGCACGGGGGCGCACGTCGCCGACCTGGCGACCGCCGCGGGCCTGAGCCTGCCGGTGCTGTCCGAGGCCAGGCAGGCCGAACTGCACCAGTGGATACCCGAGTACCTGAGCGTCGCCAACCCGGTCGACAACGGCGGGCATCCGGTGGGGGACGAGCGCGGCCGGAAGATCATCGACGCGATCCTCGGCGACCCTGGGGTCGGCGTGCTGATCTGCCCGGTCACCGGCCCGTTCCCGCCGCTCAGCGACCGGCTGGTGCGGGACCTGGTGGACGCGGCCGAGCAGACCGACAAGCTCGTCTGCGTGGTGTGGGGTTCGCCGGTCGGCACCGAGCCCGCCTACCGCGAGGTCCTGCTCGGCTCCTCCCGCGTGGCCACGTTCCGCACGGTCGGCAACTGTCTCACCGCCGTCCGCGCCTACCTCGCCCACCACCGCTTCACCGCCGCCTACCGCTCCCCCTTCGACGAGGCCCCGCGCACCCCTTCGCCGTCCTGCCGCAAGGCGCAGGCCCTGATGCAGCCCGGTCGGCAGCTGAGCGAGCACGCGGCGAAACAGCTGCTGCGGGCGTACGGCATCCGCGTACCGCGCGAGCAGTTGGTGACCAGCGCGGCGGCGGCCGTCCGCGCGGCCGGGCTCGTGGGCTACCCGGTGGTGATGAAGGCCTCCGGGGCCCGGATCGCCCACAAGACCGAACTGGGCCTGGTGAAGATCGGTCTCACCTCGGCCAGCCAGGTCCGCGACGCCTACCGGGAGCTGACCGACATCGCCCGCTACGAGGACGTCGCCCTGGACGGCGTCCTGGTCTGCCAGATGGTGGAGCAGGGGGTCGAGATGGTCGTCGGTGTCGCCCACGACGACCTGTTCGGCCCGACCGTGACCGTCGGGCTCGGCGGCGTGCTCGTCGAGGTGCTGCGCGACACCGCCGTCGGGGTGCCGCCCTTCGGGGAGGAGCAGGCGCGGGACATGCTCGCCGGGCTGCGCGGACGGGCCCTGCTCGACGGCGTCCGGGGGCGGCCGGCGGCGGATCTGGACGCGCTGGTCGAGGTCGTCCTGCGCGTGCAGCGCATGGCCCTGGAACTCGGCGACCAGCTGGCCGAGCTGGACATCAACCCACTGATGGTCCTGCCGCGGGGTCAGGGCGCGGTGGCGCTGGACGCGCTGGCGGTGTGCCGCTGATGCCTGCCGTCCTGCACACGACGACCGGCCAAGTCCTCTCCCTCACCCTCAATCGGCCCGAGGCGCTCAACGCCCTCACGCCGGACCAGCGGGACGAGATCGTCCGGCTGCTGTCCGAGGCGTCGGCGAACCCCGCGATACGCGCCGTCGTGATCACGGGCACGGGCCGCGGCTTCTGCGCCGGAGCCGACCTCCGGGGCACCGGCGCCCCCGGCGAACGCCTCGCGGGTGATGTCGCACGCACCCTCCGCACCGGCGCCCAGCGGCTGATCGCGGCCGTGCTCGACTGCGAGAAGCCGGTGATCGCGGCGGTGAACGGCACGGCGGCCGGCCTCGGCGCGCATCTGGCGTTCGCCTGTGATCTGGTCATCGCGGCCGAATCCGCCCGCTTCATCGAGGTGTTCGTACGCCGCGGCCTGGTCCCCGACGGCGGCGGCGCCTACCTCCTGCCCCGCCTCCTCGGCCCGCAGCGCGCGAAGGAGCTGATGTTCTTCGGCGACGCGCTCACCGCACCGGACGCCGAACGCCTCGGGCTCGTCAACCGGGTCGTCCGGGACGAGGAGCTGGAAAAGACGGCCCGCGCCTGGGCCGAGCGCCTCGCCTCCGGCCCGACCCGCGCCCTCGCCCTGACCAAGCAGCTCGTCAACGCCTCCCTCGACACCGACCGCGCCACCGCCTTCGCCGCCGAGGCAGCCGCGCAGGAGATCAACATGACGACGGCGGACGCGCAGGACGGCGTACGGAGCTTCGTGGAACGGCGCAGCGCTCGGTTCGAAGGACGCTGACCCTTCCTATCTGACAGATCGTCAGTTCTAATGGCGAATGTGATGGGACAAGCAGGGATGGCGGAAGCCGCCGTCCGCTACCTCAGGTCGAACCGCACACCCGCCCCGGAGCCCGTCGAACCGATGCCGCGCCCCGAACTGCGCTGCGTCGCCGAGGACGAGCGCGCACCGCTCGACCCGGGCGAGTTCCGGCGCGTCCTCGGGAACTTCGCGACGGGCGTGGCGATCATCACGGCACCGCCCGCCGCCGACGGCGACTCCCCCGCCGGCTTCGCCTGCCAGTCCTTCACGTCCCTTTCCCTCGCCCCGCCCCTGGTGGCCTTCATGGTCGGCCGTACGTCGACGACGTGGCCGCGGATCGCCCGCGCCGGGACGTTCTGCGTGAACGTCCTGGGCGCGGGCCAGGGCGAGTTGTGCCGCGCCTTCGCGGTGAGCGGCGCGGACAAGTTCGCGGGCGTGGGATACGACGCGGCGCCGGTGTCGGGCTCGCCCCGTCTGACGGGCGCCGTGGCGTGGATCGACTGCGCGGTCCACGCCGTCCACACCGGCGGCGACCACCTCATCGTGGTCGGCCGGGTACACGCCCTGGGCACGGCGGACGATCCCTCCGACCCCCTGCTCTTCCACCGGGGGCGCTTCGCCCGGCTGACGCCCTCGTAGGACTCGGCCAGGGCGCCAGCCGCCGCCGGCCTCCACAGAGACGGGTCCCCGGTGGCCTGGGCGGCCCGGACTCAGATTCCGGCGGTCGGTACGGGGTTGCGCCTCGGCCCGGACCGGGCGGCGTCGGAACGGGGGTTTCGCCTCCGCCGGACCGGGCGGGAATCCGGCGGCCTCGCTGAGTGCGGTCTCGGTCACCAGTGCCATCAGCGCCGCCGCGCACAGCGCCCCCGACGCGTACGGGCGGAGCACGACACCGCCGCCCTCAGAAGGTGAGCACGGCCCGGGCC
>NZ_POUC01000502.1 GCF_002891435.1 Streptomyces cahuitamycinicus | reverse complement strand
GGCCGGGGTGGACGGGGCAGTGGCCGTGTGGCCGGTGGAGGTGACGGCCGTCAGGACGACGTCGTTGCCGTCGCCGCCCCGGTAGCTGATGCGGTAGTTCGTGCCCGCCCGCTTCACACGGGCCCCTTCCCTCAGGCCGGTGAAGGTTCCCGAGGTTCTGGCCTCGCCCCTGTGGTCGAGCACGGTGATGTCGCGAGCCGCGTCGGGAGTGGCCGGCACGTCGAGGTGCCCGGCCAGCCGGACCCGGCCCGTCACCGTCAGCGGCTCGTCCCCGAGGACCAGTGAGCCCTTCGGGCTCTGGGTGTAGGGGCCGTCGACGGTGAGGCCCGTCGTGACCGTGCCGTCGTTGGTGACCGTACCGCTCACCGTGCCTTCGCCGGTCAGCGTCGTCGCCACGCGCAGACCCGGCCGGCCCGCGTCCAGCCTCGCGCCGGCCGTGGTGAGCCGGATCGACCTGCTGCCGGTGAGGGTGGCCCCGTCGCGCAGTGCAAGCGTGCCCCGGGTGACCGTGGTCGTCCCGGTGTAGGTGATCCCGCCGCCCGTCAGGGTCGTCGTGGCGGTGCCCGACTGGGTGAGGGAGCCGCTGCCGCCAATGCGGGACAGGGTGAGGGGCCTGGCCGTGTTGCGCAGGACCAGGGAGCCGTCGTTGACGAGCCGGTAGTGGGCACCGCCGGTGTACAGGCCGCCGTCGCCGCCCCGTTCGCCGCTGCCCAGGCGCAGGACCGCGCCCTTCTCCACCGTGGTGGAGCCGTCGTAGTACTGGACGGCCGCGAAGGTCACGTCGTTGCCGGGGGTGCCCGCGATGACGATGTCGCCGGCGCCGGGGGCCGACAGGGTGTCGTGGAACCTGCCGCCGCCGATGGGGGCGCCCAGCGTCACCGGGCCGTTGTAGTCGAAGGTGAGCCGGGAGCGCGAGCGGGCCGCCAGCAGGTTGATGTAGACCGTCTCCGCCGTGCCCGGCATGAAGATCCGGTCGGTCGTGCCGTCGCCCCACCGGACGTTCGCACCCTTGATGTTGGTACCGCGCTTGTTGACGTGTCTGCGGGCCGGCGTCCAGTTGAGGGCCGGGTCGCTGAGCGACGGGTCCGTGTCGCCGCCCCGGTCCGACCAGCTGTACTGCCCGGTCAGGACGACCTTCCCGCCGGGCCGCGACTGGACGTTGATGTCGCTGCCGTACTCGCGCTGGTAGAAGTCCATGCCCATCGTGACGGTCCGGCCCAGCGGGGTGTCGGCCGTCCAGGTGCCCTGGTTGAGGACCTTGCGGACGCGCGGGAGCGAGGTCGCGTACTCGGGCCGCCCGGCGTTGGTCTGCGTGCCGTTGTCGATCACCCCGGAGAAGGAGTGGGTGCCCGACAGGTCCCACGTGCCCCACAGGAACCTGGGCTGCGTGATCAGGCCCGAGCCGCTGATCGTGCCCAGGTTGTAGGCGCTCTTCAGCGACAGCCGCAGGGTGCCGTCGACGCGGATGTTGTCCTGGTTGAGGCGGAACGCCGGGGTGTTGTACGGGAAGTGGCCGATCAGGCCCGTCGTCCCGCCGTCGCCGTACTGGAGCGTCGCGCCCCGCTCCACCGTGATCGCCGGCGGGTCGGGCCGGGTGACGGTGACGTACGGGTGATTGCCGCCCGGCGTGAGCACCTGCTGCCGCTGCCGGGACTTCGGGAGCGTGAAGTCGCTGTCCCTGGTGAGGACCAGCGTTCCGCCGCCGCGCACCGTGAGCGTGCCCTCGCCGCGGAAGACGCCGTCGTACGTCGTCGTCCCGGGCGGCACGGTGACGACCGTGTCGCCGTCGAGCGTCACGCTTCGGCCGGCCAGCACGTCGGCCGTGACGTCCCGGGGGCCGGCGGCCACCGCCGGGGGAGCGGTGAGCAGTGAGGCGACCGCCGCGAGGACGCCCGCGGCCGCTGCTGTGGTGTGGGTGAGGCTGGGCACATGACCGGAGACGGGTCATGCCCTCGCCGATAACAGAAACTTCGGCGCCCGCTGTTTCCGGAACAGGCCGGACGGGTTGGTCCCGTCAGACCCGTTGACCTCCTCGTGTCACCCCCTTACCTTTCCACCGTTCGTAATGACAGATGGTGTTCGAAATCTCAGACGCCGCATCGGACGACACCGTGTGTCCCTCAGTGAGAGGCAGGCCCCACCGCATGAGCCGCGACCGCGACCACGCTCTGCCCGAACCCCCCAGCCGCAGACTGCTGCTGAAGGGCGCCGCAGCCGCCGGCGCCCTGGCCGCAGTCCCCGCCCTCTCCGGCGTCGCCGAAGCGGCGCCCCAGGGCGAAACCGCTGCCGGAACACCCGCCGGGCGCCCGAAGCCGGCCCCCTTCGTGAACCCGCTCGTCCGCAACCGGGCCGACCCGCACATCCACCGGCACAAGGACGGCTTCTACTACTTCACCGCCACCGCCCCCGAGTACGACCGCATCATCCTGCGCCGCTCCCGCACCCTGGGCGGACTCGGCACGGCGGACGAGTCCGTCATCTGGCGCGCCCACGCCACCGGCCCCATGGGCGCCCACATCTGGGCGCCCGAACTGCACCGCATCGGCGGCAAGTGGTACATCTACTTCGCCTCCGCGCCCGCCGAGGACGTCTGGGCGATCCGGATATGGGTGCTGGAGAACGCCCACCCCAACCCCTTCAAGGGCACCTGGGTGGAGCGGGGCCAGATCAAGACGGCCTGGGAAACGTTCTCCCTGGACGCCACGACCTTCACCCACCGGGGCAAGCGCTACCTCTCCTGGGCCCAGCACGAGCCCGGACTGGACAACAACACCGGCATCTTCCTCTCCGAGATGGCGAACCCGTGGACCCTGAAGGGCCCTCAGGTGCGGCTCTCCACCCCGGAGTACGACTGGGAGTGCATCGGCTTCAAGGTCAACGAGGGCCCGTACGTCCTCAAGCGCAACGGCCGGCTCTTCATGACGTACTCGGCCAGCGCCACCGACTCCAACTACTGCGTTGGCCTGCTGACCGCCGACGCCGACAGCCGCCTCCTGGACCCCTTGAGCTGGACCAAGTCGCCGACCCCGGTCTTCACCAGCAACGACACGACCAAGCAGTACGGCCCCGGCCACAACTGCTTCACGGTCGCCGAGGACGGCCGCACCGACGTCCTCGTCTACCACGCCCGCCAGTACAGGGAGATCAACGGGGACCCCCTGAACGACCCCAACCGCCACACCCGCGTCCAGAAGCTGGGCTGGAAGCGCGACGGCACCCCCGACTTCGGCGTCCCCATCGCCGACGCGGTGAAGGTGAGCGAATGAACATGAGACGTGCGTACGCCACCCTCCTCGCCCTGTGCCTGGGCCTGTTCACGGCCCTCGCCACAGCCGGACCCGCCCAGGCCGCGCCCCGGACCATCACCAACGGCACCCAGTTCACGGACACCTCGGGCAGCCCCCTCCACGCGCACGGCGGCGGAGTCCTCAAGGTCGGCACCTACTACTACTGGTTCGGCGAGCACCGCAACGCCGACAACACCTTCCGGTACGTCGACGCCTACCGCTCGACCGACCTGAAGAACTGGGAGTTCCGCAACCACGTTCTCACCGAGGCCAGCGCCCCGGAGCTCGCGACCGCCAACATCGAGCGGCCCAAGGTCATGTACAACGCGTCCACCGGCAAGTTCGTCATGTGGATGCACAAGGAGAACGGCACCGACTACAGCGAGGCCCGCGCGGCCGTCGCCGTCTCCGACACCGTCGACGGAAACTACACCTGGAAGGGCAGCTTCCGGCCGCTCGGCCAGCACATGTCCCGCGACATCACGGTCTTCACCGACACCGACGGCGCCGGCTACATGATCTCCGCCGCCCGGGAGAACTACGACCTCCAGATCTACCGCCTCACCGCCGACCACACCGGCATCGCGAGCCTGGTCGCCAACCCCTGGCCCGGCGGCCACCGGGAAGCCCCCGCCCTGTTCAAGCGGAACGGCGTGTACTTCATGCTGACCTCCGGCGCCACGGGCTGGAACCCCAACCAGCAGCAGTACGCCACGGCCACGAACCTCGCCGGGCCCTGGTCCGCCATGAAGAACGTCGGCGACTCGACGGCCTACGGCTCCCAGACCGCGTTCGTCCTGCCCGTGCAGGGCAGCTCGGGCACCTCGTACCTGTACATGGGCGACCGCTGGGGCAACTCCTTCGGCGGCACCGTCAACGACTCCCGGTACGTGTGGCTGCCGCTGACCTTCTCGGGCTCGACCACCATGTCCATGTCCTGGTCGCCGGAGGTCACCATCGACACGGCGGCCGGGACCGTCACCGGCACCGGCGCCGCGTACAACACGCTGATCGCCCGCCACTCCTCCAAGTGCGCGGACGTGACGAGCCAGTCGCTGGCGGCGGGCGCCCAGCTCAAGCAGTACGACTGCAACGGCGGCGCCAACCAGAAGTACTGGTTCAAGCCCGTCGGAAGCGGTTACTACCAGCTGATGGTCCGGAACAGCAGCCTCTGCGTGCGGGAGAACGCGAACACGGTCACGCAGGAGAACTGCGCCTCCTCCGCGACGAGCCAGCAGTGGTCGCTGACCACCACCGGCTCGTACGTCAACGTCAGGTCCCGCGCGAGCGGCGAGTGCCTCGACGTGAACGGCGCGTCCACCGCCAACGGCGCCGCGCTCATCACGTACACGTGCAACGGAGGCACCAACCAGCAGTGGACGCGCGGGACATGACGATCCGGACGGTCCCTGGGGCGCCCAGGTGGGCGCGGCGGGGACCGCCGGGGTCCAGGTGCCGTTGACGGTGACCCGGGGCCGGTCGTTCGCGTACGCCGTCGTCACACCGACGTGCGGGTGTGCGCGGCGGCCGCCCGGGTGAGAGTTGAATCGATTTCACGAAAGGGCTTTCACTCAGGTGTAGCCAGCGATCTGGTGAATGCTGCTCGGGGTCTAGAAAGCGCTTGTCCAGAGCGGTACGGTCCCCCTCCAGGACTTGTCGTGTGCTGGGAGGAGCCCGGAGTGAGACGTTTCAGCATCGCCGTCATGGCGGCGGTGACCTTGGGGACCGCGTTGTCGTCCGTACCCGCCCACGCGGGCGGGGGGAACGGCGGCCGGGGCCTCGCCCACTGCACGGCCGGCACCTGCCACTTCGACGTCACACCGGGCACCTACCACGTCCGGGTCACCCTCGGCGGGAAGACCGCCTCCGCCACCAGCGTCAGCGGCGAGACCCGCCGGTCCCTGCTGCCGGAGACGGCCGCACCGGCGGGTAGGCGCGTCACCCGCACCTTCACCGTCGACGTCCGTACCCCCGAGGGCGAGCCCACCGGCC
>NZ_POUC01000501.1 GCF_002891435.1 Streptomyces cahuitamycinicus | reverse complement strand
CCCACCGACCCCGCCGAGGAGATCCTGCGATGACGACGCTGCCGCTGGAAGCACTCGTCGACCCCGTTTGCGGCATCATCCGCAAGGTCAAGCCCGTCGAGCACCCCGTGGGCGCCCCACCCCGCTACACCGCGCTCACGGCCGAGATATCCGACGCCCGCAGACACGGCCTGTGGCCCGCCGACCGGGTCTCCCTCGGAACCACCTTCGGTGACCCCGGCCAGGCCCGCGTCGCCGCGATAGCCGAGGGGATAGAGCGGTACTGCGGCAACCGCGTGCCGCCCCCCGGCCATCCGGACGCCCCCGTGCGCGCCACCGCAGCCGAACTGGCCGAGAAGGGCCTGCGGATCTACGGCCCCAGAGACCTGCCCACGTACGCCGACTGGCAGTACGCCCGGGAGAAGTTCCCCTACCGCCCCCTCGTTTCCGACACCCCTGCCCTGTGGACGCGGGGCAACGAGTCGCTGCCCGGCGGGCGGACGACGGAGGTCTGGGCGCCTGTCGCCCTCACCCACCTCAACTGGCGCCAGGGCGCCTTGCGCGAGCTGCCCCGCACCCACCATCTCAACTACGCCGGGATCGCCACCGGTCAGGGCCTCGACGACGCCGTCGAGCGCGGCCTGCTGGAGATCGTCGAACGGGACGCCCTGGAACTGTGGTGGCATCTCGACGGCCCGGCCCGGGGAATCGACCCGGCGAGCGTGCCCGGCCTCGCCGTCGACCTCGCCGGCTCCGCGCTCGACGTCCACATCGTGGAGATGCGCTCGGAGTTCGCCCCCTGCATGGCCGCGCTCGTGCACGACCCGCGCCTCGGCCTGTACGCCGCCGGGTTCGCCTGCAAGTACGACCCGGCCGAGGCTGCCCGCAAGGCCGTCCTGGAAGCCGTCCACACCTGGGTCTTCACCCAGGGCCTGACCGACGCCGACGGCTGGGTGTTCCAGGCCGTCGAGGCCGGGCTGCTGGCGCGCGGCCTGTACCTGGAGCACCGGGCCGACGCCCGCTATCTCGATGTGTGCGGCGAGCAGTTCGAGCACGTGCGGGACCTGGGTGCGCACGTGCAGGTGTGGCTGGACGAACGGATGGCGGCCGAGGCCCAACGCTTCACCGCGCCCGCGCTCGGGACCGTGTCCGTCGACGCGGTCGAGCCCGGCAGCCGGGAGCGGCTGGAGAGCACGCTGCGCGCAGGCGGTCACCGTGTCATGACCTTCGACCTCACCACCGAGGACGTGGCTGAGACATCGCTGCGCGTCGCCCGGGTCCTCGTCTCGGGGCTCCTGCCCAACGCCCCCGCCGCCTTCGGCTACTTCGGCTGCCCGCGCCTCGCCGGGGCCGCCGTCGCGCGCGGATGGCGCACGACCGCGCCGAGCGCGCCGGAGGACTTCATGCTGGCGCCTCCGCCGCACATGTGAGGGCCGCACCCGTGGAAGACCTCCGCGAGGGTTGCCCGGTGGACCTCGTCGCCGCCCTAGCCCGCGCCCGCTCCCCGGAGCGTCCCGGCCCCGACACGCCCGCCGGGACCGCCGTCCGGCCCTGGCCGGGGCCGCCGCTTCCGATTCCGGAGGCAGGCCCGGCGGACCTCGATCTGCAGGCCCTGCTGCGTCTGTCCCTGGCGGCCTCGGACGCCTCCGGACGCCTCAGGCCCGCGCCCTCCGCGGGTGCGCTGCACCCGGTGGACGCCGAACTGGTCGTGGGCGCCGGCTGTTCCCTGCCGCCCGGCCGCTACGGCTACGACCCGCTGCGCCACCGCGTCCACCGCGTTGGTCTGCCTTCCGACGACACGCCGCCAGGCATGACGGCCGAACTCTCCGTCACCGCACGGCGCACGGCCTCCCACTACGGCCACCGAGCCTGGCCCCTTCTGTTGCTGGACACCGGGCACGCCGCCGCGGCGCTGTTCCTGGCGGCCCGCGCACTGGGCGCGGGCGAGCCCGAGGCACGGCTGGACGGACTCACCGAGAATCCCTTGGCCGTCGTCCGCATCCCGCCGCCCGACGGGCGGAGCCCGATGCACCCGGCAGTCAGCCCCCACGTCCCGGAACCGTCCGGGGGTACGCCCACCCCGGCCGAACTACTGGCCCGCCGCAGTACCCCACCGCCGTTGCCGGGCGCCCCTTCCCACGGCTCACTGCGGGCAGTCCTGGCCACCGCCGAACGGGCCGGCAACGGCGATCTGTTGCGCTGGTGCGCCGCGGTCGGCCCGCCCCGGCCCGGCCTCATGGAACTGACACCCGACGGCGCGACCCTGCGGCGGTACGCGGCAGGAGAGGCCCGCCAGACACTCGCCGCCTGGGCCGCGTGCCAGGCGTGGATCGCGAACGCGGGCGCCGTCCTGCTCGCCCACGGCTGCCCCGCGGACGCCGACGCCGCGCACATCCGCCGCGCCCATCTGCGGGCCGGCTTCGCCGTCCACCTGGCCCATGTCACCGCCCTGCGCCACGGGCTGGCGGCTCGCCCCGTCGGCTCGTGGCAGCAGGCGGACCTCGGCGCCGCGCTCGGCGCCGCCCCGGGCCGGGACTGGGTCGTCCACGCCCTGGCCCTCGGCACCCGTCACGCCGACGAGGAGAACACCACGTGATCGTCCATCCCGAGCTGCGCCGCGCCGCCCGTCCCGCACGGCGCCCCCTGCTCGCGGCCACCCTCCTGCAGGGCGCCGTCACCCTCACCCACCTGGCTCAGGCCGCACTGCTGGCCCTCGCTCTCGCCGGCCTGGCCCGCGGCGAGACCGGCCGGCTCCCGTGGCTGCTGGCCGCCGTGCTCGCCGTCGTCGCCGCGCGTGCCGGTCTCACCCTGTGGCAGCGACGCACAGCCACCCGTGCCGGAGCCCGGGTCAGGGTCGCCCTGCGGGACGAACTCCTGGCCCACCTGGGCCGGCTGGGGCCCGCTCACCTGACCACCGCACGCGCCGGAGCCGTCCGCACCACCCTCGTCGACGGGGTGGAGGGCGTCGACGCCTACGTCTCCCGATACCTGCCCCAGCTCCTGATCACCCTCACCGTGCCGCCCCTCGTCCTGGCCGCCCTGGCCGTGGTCGAACCGCGGGCCCTGCTCGGCCTCGTCCCCGCCCTGCTCCTCGCCCTGGCCGGGCCACGCGCCTGGGACCGGCTCCTCGCCGCCCGCGGCAAGGAGCACTGGGACACCTACGAAGGACTGGGCGCCGACTACCTGGAGGCGCTCCAGGGCATGCCCGCCCTGCGTGCAGCCGGCGCGGTCGGCCGTACCCGTTCGCGCCTGGAGGAGCGGTCGGCGGCGCTGCACCGGGCGACCGTCGCGAAACTGCGGGTGTCCCTGGTCGACACCGGCATCACCGACCTCGCCATCCAGGGCGGCACCGCCGCCGCGGCCCTCCTGGCGTGCTGGTCGGCCGTCAGCGGATCCACCACGGCGACCGGCACGTATCTGGTGCTGCTGCTGGCCTCGGAGTGCTTCCGCCCCGTCCGCGACCTCGCCCGCGAGTGGCACGCCGGATACCTCGGAGTCTCGGCCGCCGACGGGCTCGCGGCCCTGCGCACGACCGAGCCGGCGGTCGAGGACACCGGAACGGTCTCCGCGCACCGGCAGGCTCCGCCCGAACTGCGCTTTCACAATGTCCGGTTCACCTACGACGACGCGCCGTCCCCGGCCCTGGACGGCGTCTCGTTCACCGCGCAGGCGGGACGGACGACCGCGATCGTCGGCCCGTCCGGCGCGGGCAAATCCACACTGCTGGCCCTGCTCCTGCGCCACCACGACCCGCAGGAGGGCCGGATCACCCTCGACGGGCGCCCTACGGCCGAGTACGCGCTCGACTCGCTGCGGCAGGGCATCGCCGTTGTCTCGCAGGAGACGTACCTCTTCCACGCAACCATCGCCGACAACCTGCGTCTGGCCCGGCCGGACGCGACGGACGACGACCTGACCCGGGCGGCGCGCGTCGCCGGTGTCCATGACGAGATCGCCACCCTCCCCGACGGCTACGCCACCGTCCTCGGCGAGCGCGGCGCCACCCTTTCCGGCGGCCAGCGTCAGAGGCTCGCCCTCGCGCGTGCCCTGCTGGCCGACTCCCCGGTCCTCGTCCTCGACGAGGCCACGAGCGCCGTCGACGAACGCCGGGAGGCGGACATCGTCCGGGAACTGATGAACGCCGCGAGCGGCCGGACCGTCCTGGTGGTGGCCCACCGGCTGGCCGCCGTCCGGCACGCCGACCGCATCGTCGTCCTCGACCAAGGACGGGTGGACGCCGTGGGGGACCACTCCGACCTGGTCGAGGCCGGCGGCGTCTACGCGCGGCTCGTCGAGGCCGGCCGCGCCCACCGAGGAGAACGCGCCGCATGAGTACCACCGCCGCCGCCACTGCCACCACCGACGCGGACGTACCGGCGCGAGGCGCACTGCGCGCCCTCCTCCCCGCCCTCGCCGCACACCGCGCCATGACGGCTCGTACCTGTGCCGCCGCGCTCCTCGAGCAGGGCTCCCTCGTCGCACTGCTCACCCTGGCCGCACACACCGTGGGCACCGCCGTCATCGAAGGGCACGCCCCCTCGGCCGGCACCGTCACCGCGCTCGTCGCCCTGGTCCTCGTACGCGCCCTGATGACCTGGCGGGAGATGGACCTCTCGCACGACCTGGCCTACCGGGTGCTGGCCGTACTGCGGGTGCGCGTCTTCGACGGCCTGGCCCGGAGCGCTCCCGCCCGGGTCGCGGGGCGGCGCAGCGGCGACCTCTCCGCCACGGCCATGGCCGACGTGGAGGCCCTGGAGTTCTTCTACGCCCACACCACCGCCCAACTGCTGGCGGCAGGAACGGTCTTCACCGGCGGTTCCATGGTCCTTACCACGGTGGAGCCGTGGATGCTGACGGCCGTGCTGCCGGTCGCGGCCCTGCTCGCCGCGGCGCCCTTCGCGGACGCCCGCGCGCGCACGGCACGCGGCGGTCGCACCCGGACGGCCGTGGCCGGGCTGTCGGCCGACACGGTGGAGACCGTCGACGGGCTGCGCGAACTGCTCGCCTTCGGCGCCCTGACCGAGCACCGCCGCAAGCTCGCGGAGCGGGGGCGGCAGGTGGGTGACGCGCAGCGCGCCGAAGCCACCTGGGAGGCCGTCGCCGCCGCGGTCCGCGACCTCCTCATCGTGGTCGCGGTCCTCGGCGTGGTCGCCGCGGCGGCGCAGTCGATGACCTCCGGACGGCTGCACGGTGCCTGGGCCCCGGCTGCGATGGCCCTGGCCCTTTCCGTCCTCGGTCCGGTCGCCGAGTCGGCCCGTGCTCTCAGCCAGGCCGTGGCTCTGCGCGCCGCTGCCTCCCGCGTCGATGCCGCCGTCAAGGCCCCCGCTCTCGCAC
>NZ_POUC01000500.1 GCF_002891435.1 Streptomyces cahuitamycinicus | reverse complement strand
GCTGTGACCTGGGGGTTCGTGGTGGGCGGCTGAGGGTCGCCCGTCACTGTCGGTCGTCCGGCGTCGTTGATGCCGGCACCTTCTGACCGTGGCTCTACAGAGATCGGTCAACGACCACTGCTGGACGCGGACGGTGCTGTGGCTGCTGTGCCTCGCTGCTGCTGTCGATGCCTGGTGTCCGAACACGGCAACTGCCGGTCATCTGGAGCGCTGCTCACCGGGAGCCCGGTACTGGACTTGCCCGGCCTTGCGCAGGGCATCCATGGTTTCGTCGATGGTCAGGAGAACGGTCGTCTCGAACGAGCTGAGTGCGCCGCCTCCGCTGATAGCCAGGGCGACCGCGGCCATGGAGACGTTGTCGGGGGCCTCCCACAGGTTGTAGCCGTCGCGGGTGCCGAACGCGTACCAGAAGCCGTGGAGCTTGCCGCCGACGGACTCGATGTACGACTGAGCGGCCTTCGCGCGGTCCTCGGGGTGGCCGATGAGTCTCGCCCAGGTCTCCGGCGTGTAGCTGAACCTCGATAGATAAAGCGGCATCATGTCTCCCTTTCGTCCCAGCAGGGATTCCCCCGCGGGGTGGGATACGCCGCCGAGGCCGCGCGCGTATCCCCCGAACGGCCGGGATGTCGACCGGCATGGCCACGGCCGGTGGGCGACTCAACCGTCGAACCACGGCATCGAAGCTCTCGGCTCGAGAATGAGCTGCTGCCATCACTCGACGCCGTCCCGTCGACCGTGCCCGGAGAGCGGGGTTCCATGACGGTCATGTCCACGCTCTGAGCAACCCCGAGACATCAGGGTGGTCCCAGGTGGGAGTCCCTATTCCCTCGTACGCTGTCCCCGTGCCGTCCTCCCGCCTGCATCGCGTCGCCGTCCTCGTGCTCGTGGGTGCGAAGCCGCTCGACGTCGGCATTCCCGCGCAGGTGTTCACGACCCGCGCGAGCATGCCGTACGAGGTGCGCGTGTGCGGGGCGGCACCCGGTCTCGTGACCGGCGGCGATGGCCTGTCGTACGACGTCGCCCACGGTCTCGACGCGCTCGCGTGGGCCGACATCGTCTTCATCCCCGGCTACCGGTTCCCGGACCGCGACGACCCGCCGCAGGCCGTCGTCGACGCGCTGATCGCGGCCCACGCCCGGGGCGCGCGGCTCGCCGCCATCTCGACGGGTGCCTTCGCCCTCGCCGCCACGAGCCTGCTCGACGGCAGACGCGCCACGACGCACTGGCACTACTCCCGGGCGCTCGCGGCGAAGCATCCGCTCGTCCGGATCGACGAGGACGTTCTGTTCGTCGACGAGGGCAGCGTACTGACATCGGCGGGCGCCGCCTCGGGCATCGACCTGTGCCTGCACATCCTGCGCGGCGACCTCGGAGTGGCCGCGTCGAACCACGCGGCCCGGCGCCTGGTCGCGGCCCCCTATCGCAGCGGCGGCCAAGCGCAGTACGTGCCTCGCAGCGTGCCCGAGCCGCTCGGCGAGCGGTTCGCCGCCACCCGCGAGTGGGCGCTGCACCGGCTCGGCAAGCCCCTCACGCTCGACGTGCTCGCGCGGCACGCGGCGGTCTCGCCCCGTACGTTGTCGCGGCGCTTCGTCGAGGACACGGGGTACACGCCCATGCAGTGGGTCATGCGCGCCCGTATCGACATGGCCCGTGAGCTGCTGGAGCGTTCGGAACGGGGCGTGGAGCAGATCGCCGGCGACGTCGGGCTGGGCACCGGTGCGAACCTGCGGCTGCATTTCCAGCGCATCCTCGGCACCACGCCGAGCGAGTACCGGCGCACTTTCGCCAGGGGCGAGTAACCCGCCGCCTCGTGGCGCGATCCTTTTGAACCGTGGCGATCACGCCGCTGTCCCGGCCGGATGCCTGCCACGACGCTGGTGGCGAACCGAAGAAACCGAAGGGACCCCACCACTCATGACGCGCATCGCGATCAACGGATTCGGCCGCATCGGGCGCAATGTGCTGCGCGCACTGCTCGAACGCGACAGCGACCTCGACATCGTCGCCGTCAACGACCTCACCGAGCCCGCCACCCTCGCCCGGCTGCTCGCCTACGACACGACGGCCGGCCGTCTCGGCCGCCCGGTGACCGCCGACGGAGACACCCTCGTCGTCGAAGGCCGTCGCATTAAGGTGCTCGCCGAGCGCGAACCGGCGCAGCTGCCCTGGGCCGAACTCGGCGTCGACATCGTCCTCGAAGCCACCGGCCGCTTCACCTCGGCCAAGGCCGCCCGTGCCCACCTCGACGCCGGCGCGAAGAAGGTACTCGTCAGCGCGCCGTCCGACGGCGCCGATGTCACGCTCGCGTTCGGGGTCAACACCGACGCGTACGACCCGGACGTGCACACGGTCGTCTCGAACGCCTCGTGCACGACCAACGCGCTCGCGCCGCTGGCCGCGGTGCTCGACGAGCTGGCGGGCATCGAGCACGGCTTCATGACGACGGTGCACGCCTACACGCAGGAGCAGAACCTGCAGGACGGTCCGCACCGTGACGCCCGCCGCGCCCGCGCCGCCGCCGTCAACATCGTGCCGACCACGACGGGCGCCGCGAAGGCGATCGGTCTCGTGCTGCCGAACCTCGACGGGAAGCTGTCGGGCGACTCGATCCGCGTGCCGGTTCCGGTGGGCTCGATCGTCGAACTCAACACGACCGTCGCCCGCGACGTGACGCGCGACGACGTGCTGGCTGCCTACCGCACCGCGGCGCAGGGCCCGCTCGCCGGCGTCCTGGAGTACTCGGACGACCCGCTCGTGTCCGCCGACATCACGGGCAACCCGGCCTCGTCGATCTTCGACTCGGCCCTCACCCGGGTCGACGGCCGCCACATCAAGGTCGTCGCCTGGTACGACAACGAGTGGGGCTTCTCGAACCGCGTGATCGACACCCTCGAACTCCTCGCCGGCCGCTGACGGGGGCGAGAGCGGCCCGGGCGGCGACGCTCGGCCGGGTCACTCCCCCGCCGTGGCCTCCCTGCGCCGCAACACGACCAGCGTCGTCCCGCCTATCAGGACCAGGCCGATGGCGACGCCCACGATCACGGGGGTGATCTCCGAGCTGCCCGTTTCGGCGAGGTTGGTGTCCGTGGCGGTGCCGCCCACCGTCGCCGGGCTCGGTTCGCTGCGAGTCTGGGTGGTGGTGCCGGTGTCGCTGCCGCGGGTCTGGCAGTCCAGCATGCCGGTGAAGCGCTTCTCGAAGCCGCCGGGGCCGTGGATCGTGAAGTCGTAGGCCTGGTCCTCCTGGAGCGGGACCGTCACCGTGCGCGTCTCGCCCGCGGCGATGGTGTGCTCCAGACCGGCCAGCTCGAAGGTGAACGGCTCATCGCCCTGGTTGGACGCGATGATGTCGACGCCGCCCTCGGCGCAGTTCTCCGCCGCCGACAGTGCCGGGACCGGGCCCTGCTTCGCCCAGGTCGCCCCGGCCGTCGCGGACACCGTCGACTCGCTGGAGCCGGCCAGGATCTGGGTCTGGCTGCGGTTCTCCGAGGCGAAGGCCCGGCCGACCGGCACGGTCGTCGAGGCCTGCACGGTCAAGTCCGCCGTACCGGCTGCCGTGTCCTCGGGCACGTCGAAGAACACCTGCCCGCCGTCGGACGTGGTGGTGACGGCCTTGCCCTGTTTGTCGACGACCCGCACCCCGCTCGTGGCGGCGTCCGCGGGCGGGGTGACCGTCGCGCTGCCGGCGTTGGTACGCACCGTCACCGGGCCGATCCGCTCCCCCGGTCGGCCTGCGACAGCGGGCGGCTCCAGGGTGAGCGAGGCCCGGGGCTCGGGCAGATCGCGGGCGCTCTGCTCCAGGTGGTCCGCGAGCTGCTCGGCCTGCGGGTCGAGGGCGTCGACGGCCACGTCGTCCGAGTAGCGCCAGATGGCCACCTGCGTGCCGGCCGCCGCGTCCTGCTCGGTGAGCGCACCGCGCACGCCCGCCTTCCGCGCCAGCGTCGCGAGGTCGTTCACCTGCGGGTAGGAGTTCTGCAGGATCCAGCGGATCTTGCCGGCGTCCTTGTTGGCACCCAGGGACGTGCCGCTCCAGGACGTCTCGTGGTACTTGGCGTCGCGCTGCGTGGGGTTGTGGAGGTCGACGCAGTACGTCTGCAGCATGCCGCCGCCGTCGACGGCCATCTCGAACAGGCCCGCCGAGATCTCCTGGTCACCGGTGCCGGCGTGTATCACCGCCGCGCCGTACGTCTTGAGGCCGCCTATCGTCGCTGCCGCTCCGCCCTGTCTCTGCGTCGTCTCGTCGGCGGCCGCCCGGCCTGCACCGGCCAGCCCGCCCGCGGCGACGAGCCCGGACACCACGGTGGCGGTGGCGAGGCGGGCCGCCACTCGCCTGCGTACGAACAGCTCAGAGAACGAAGCAAACACCGAATTCCCCTTCGAGCAGGACCGTTGACGTGGGGGGACGGTCCCACCAGCAGAATCAGAGGCCTCACAGGACACAAGAGACCCGAGAACCATGTCCGGCATCCTAGGGACGTGGGGGACCCCGCCCGCCGGTCAGACGGTCGGACGAGTGATCCGACTCGGAATCGTTATCGCCAAGATCCCCGGCGGGCAGGGGTTATCGACAAATCCACCCCTGATCGTTCGGCGCGCACCGGCCGATAGGCCGCAGTTCGGGCGGGCGGATCCGGCTGGGTGATTGACACTACGTCAATACGGCTGCCGCCGGGCGGTGTTGGATTCCAGGTGCCGCTGATGCCGCCGGACCATCCGGCGAACCGCCCGATGACGTCTCCCAGTTGGGTTCCGGTTGAGTCGGCGCAGTCGCTGTCTCCGCCTTGCCGGCGCGCCTGAAGGCCGAGGTGCCCCAGGCCAGATCGTGTCCGATCGACACCGCGTCGATGTCCGCCGACGTCCGGCTCTGCCCTTCGCGTACGTCGGTCCGCACCTTCAACCTGCCCTGCACGATCACCGGCTCGCCCACCGTCAGCGACGCCGCCGTGTTGGTGGCCAGCTGGCGGTTGGCCCACACCGTGAAGAAGTTGGTGTGCCCGTCCGTCCACGTGTTCTTCTCCCGGTCCCAGTAGCGCGCGGTCACCGCCAGCCGGAACCTCGCCGACGGGCCGGACGCCATCTCCCGGTACACCGGCTGCGTCGCCACCCTGCCGACCGCGCAGACCATCGTCTCGTTCATCGCGAATCCTCCCTCGCCCGGAGTGCGGCAACACACCGGGCCGACACGCGTACGGGCCCGTCCCGTACGGCTGTGTCTGCCAGACTGCCGTCGCCGGGCCGGGCCCGCTGAGCGCTGTGGATCGCCGGGCGCCTGTGGACAACACCGTCACTCACACGGGTGGTGACGGGTGGGGGGCGGGGTGG
>NZ_POUC01000004.1 GCF_002891435.1 Streptomyces cahuitamycinicus | reverse complement strand
ACCTCGTCTTCCTCGACCCCCCGTACGCCGTCACGGACGACGATCTTCGGGAGATCCTCCTCACACTCCGTACAGAAGGCTGGCTCGCCGAGGAAGCCCTCGTCACCGTGGAGCGCAGCACCAGAGGCGGTGAATTCCGGTGGCCCGAGGGTTTCGAACCCCTCCGGGCCCGTCGCTACGGCGAGGGAACGTTTTGGTACGGTCGCGCCGCCTCTACGTGCGAAGACGCACGATGACCGGACCGGAGAGCGAGGGAACACAAGTGCGCCGCGCCGTCTGTCCCGGGTCGTTCGACCCGATCACCAACGGACACCTCGACATCATCTCCCGCGCCTCCAGGCTGTACGACGAGGTCTATGTCGCGGTGATGATCAACCAGGCCAAGAAGGGCCTGTTCGAGATCGAGGAGCGGATCGACCTGATCCGCCGCGTCACCGCCGAGTACGGCAACGTCCGTGTCGAGGCCTTCCACGGCCTGCTCGTCGACTTCTGCAAGCAGCGCGAGATCCCCGCCATCGTCAAGGGCCTGCGCGCGGTCAGCGACTTCGACTACGAGCTGCAGATGGCCCAGATGAACAACGGCCTCTCGGGTGTGGAGACCCTCTTCATCCCCACCAACCCCACCTACAGCTTCCTGTCGTCCTCCCTGGTCAAGGAGGTCGCGACCTGGGGCGGCGACGTCTCCCACCTGGTGCCGGCGGAGGTCCTCGGCGTCCTCACCGAGCGCCTGCGGAAGGACTGAACCGGCCCCGGACGTCCCCCCTGGGCCTGACTGCTCGTCACCCGGTGTTCCGGGGTGACCCCGTGGCCGTACAGTCGTCCCGTCCGTCTCCAACGCATCTGTAGAGAGTGGCGAGCACACGGTGGACGTGCAGAAGAAGCTCGACGAGATCGTCTCCGCGGTCTCCGGCGCCCGGTCCATGCCCATGTCGGCCTCGTGCGTGGTCAACCGCGCCGACCTGCTCGCGATGCTGGAAGAGGTGCGCGCGGCGCTGCCCGACTCCCTGGCCCAGGCCCAGGAGCTGATCGGCGGCCGCGAGCAAATGGTCGAGCAGGCCCGTCAGGAGGCCCAGCGGATCATCGAGGGCGCGCACGCCGAGCGCGGTTCGCTGATCTCCGGCACCGAGGTCGCCCGCCGCTCCCAGGCGGAGGCCGACCGGATCCTCGCCGAGGCCCGCCAGGAGGCCGAGGAGATCCGCGCCGAGGCCGACGAGTACGTCGACTCCAAGCTCGCCAACTTCGAGGTCGTCCTGACCAAGACCCTGGGCTCCGTCGGCCGCGGCCGCGAGAAACTCCTGGGCACCGGCCCCGGCACCGACGAGCGGGGCTACGAGGACGAGGACGCCCCGGAGCGCAGCCACGACCCCGAGACCCAGCGCCGCAGCGCCGACGAGTACGTCGACGTCAAGCTGGGCGCCTTCGAGGCGGTCCTCGCCAAGACCCTGGAGGCCGTCGGCCGCGGCCGGCAGAAGCTGCACGGCCGGATCGCCAGCGACGACCTCGGAGCCCTCGCCGACGACGCGAGCACCGTCCAGCACTCCAGCGACGCCGACTACCTCGCCGACCTGGCCGCCCTAACCGACCAGAAGCCCCCGGCCGAGCGGCCCGCCCAGCAGCAGGACTACGCGCCGCCGCAGCCGGAGCCCGTGTACGGCTACCAGCAACAGCCCGACCCCTACGGCGGCTACTCGCAGCAGGCCTACGCCGCTCAGCAGGACCCCTACGGCTACCAGCAGGCCGATCCCTATGCCTACCAGGGCTACGACCCCCAGCAGGCCGCCTACGACCCGAACCAGGTCCAGCAGCAACCGCAGCAGGCCTCCCAGGTGCAACAGGGCCACCAGGACTACGCCCTCGACGAGACCAGCCTTTTCGACACCGGCATGATCAGCGCCGAGCAGTTGCGGGCCTACGAGCAGGGTCGCGGCCAGGGCTGAGGACCGGATTGGGTCGTGAGCGAAAGGTCCAGTATCCTGGCTCTTCGGTCGCGTGTACGTCCGCGATCCACGCTGCCCGGGAACACCGAAGGGCGGCGTCCCCCGAGCTCTCACCGAAAGCAGGAATGGCCCTGAACGCCCGCCTCGACCACCGCAACCCCCTCGTGTTCGACACACACGAGCTGGGTCGGCGGCCTGGTGCGCAGCAGCGCTTGACCCGCACGGTCGACGCTCCCACGGACCTCGGTATCAAGGGAGTCATCGGAGTGCCGGAAGGCGCCCCGGTGGAGCTCGAACTCCGCCTGGAGTCGGTCATGGAAGGGGTGCTCGTCACGGGCACCGCCCGTGCCACGGCCGAGGGGGAGTGCGTAAGGTGTCTGGAGCCGCTCGAGCAGGCGCTCGAAGCGGAGTTCCAGGAGATGTTCTCGTACCCTGACGCCGACGACCGGGGCCGCGTGATCGCGGAACCGGGCGACGACGCCGAGGACGACGAGGACAGGCTCTTCCTCGAGGACGGCTTGTTCGACCTCGAGTCCGTGCTGCGTGATGCGGTGGTGCTCGCACTGCCGATGCAGCCGGTGTGCCGGGAAGACTGCCCCGGTCTGTGTGCCGAGTGCGGCGCACGGCTGGCGGACGACCCGGACCACCACCATGACGCCGTCGACATTCGTTGGGCGGCATTGCAGGGACTCGCCGGCACCATGAAGGACGGCGAGAAGGACGAGATGAGCGGCGGCGCGCCTCAGTCAGCACGCGCCGACGAGAAGCAGGAGAAGTAGCCGTGGCTGTTCCGAAGCGGAAGATGTCGCGCAGCAACACGCGCCACCGCCGGTCGCAGTGGAAGGCTGCGGTCCCCACCCTGGTTGCGTGCGAGCGCTGCCACGAGCCCAAGCAGCAGCACATCGCGTGCCCGTCGTGCGGCACCTACAACAAGCGCCAGGTCCTCGAGGTCTGAGCGGCTGGTGAGAGGCACTGTGTCCACGCCTAAGAACAAGTCTTCCCGTGTGAGCGGGAGTGCTCCGGCGGACAACCAGGCCTCGTCCCCCACGCTTCTGGAAGGGCGGCTCGGCTACAAGCTCGAGTCCGCCCTTCTGGTGCGCGCACTGACCCACCGGTCGTACGCATACGAGAACGGCGGTCTGCCGACCAACGAGCGTCTGGAGTTCCTCGGGGACTCCGTACTCGGCCTCGTGGTCACGGACACGCTGTACCGCACCCACCCCGATCTCCCAGAAGGCCAGCTGGCCAAGCTGCGGGCCGCGGTGGTGAACTCGCGTGCGCTGGCCGAGGTGGGCCGCGGGCTCGACCTGGGCTCCTTCATCCGGCTCGGCCGCGGTGAAGAGGGCACGGGCGGCCGGGACAAGGCATCCATCCTCGCCGACACCCTGGAAGCGGTGATCGGCGCCGTCTATCTCGACCAGGGACTGGACTCGGCGGCGGAGCTGGTGCACCGCCTGTTCGACCCCCTGATCGAAAAGTCTTCGAACCTCGGAGCCGGCCTGGACTGGAAGACCAGTCTCCAGGAGCTCACCGCGACCGAGGGGCTCGGTGTCCCCGAGTACCTGGTCACGGAGACCGGCCCCGATCATGAGAAGACCTTCACTGCTGCCGCCCGCGTCGGAGGCGTCTCGTACGGCACCGGCACCGGCCGCAGCAAGAAGGAGGCGGAGCAGCAGGCCGCCGAGTCCGCATGGCGGTCCATCCGGGCCGCGGCGGACGAGCGAGCCAAGGCGGCGAAGGCCGCCGAGGCGACGCAGACGGCAGCTGCTCACGCCGCTGCCCAGACGGTCACCGACGGCACTGCCGACGTCTGACCGCCGCCGCCCTCTCCAAGGGCGGCAAGCACAGCGCACCCGAGCGCCCGCCCCTGCCCGGGGCGGGCGCTCGCGTCATCCACAGGTTTGTGACGGGGGACCCCATGCCCGAGCTGCCCGAGGTCGAGGTCGTACGGCGCGGTCTCGAGCGGTGGATCGCCCACCGGACCGTCGCCGAGACCGAGGTCCGGCACCCGCGCGCCGTTCGCCGCCACCTCGCGGGCGCCGACGACTTCGCACACCGCCTGAAGGGCCACCGCATCGGCGTCCCCAGCCGCCGCGGCAAGTACCTGTGGCTGCCCCTGGAGGACACGGACCAGTCGATCCTGGCCCATCTCGGCATGAGCGGCCAGCTCCTGGTCCAGCCGCACACGGCCCCGGACGAGAAGCACCTGCGCATCCGCGTCCGCTTCACCGACGCCCTGGACACCGAGCTCCGCTTCGTCGACCAGCGGACCTTCGGCGGCCTCTCCCTGCACGAGAACACCCCCGACGGCCTGCCCGACGTCATCGCGCACATCGCCCGCGACCCGCTGGACCCGCTCTTCGACGACGAGGCCTTCCACCGGGCGCTGCGCCGCAAGCGGTCCACGATCAAGCGGGCCTTGCTCGACCAGTCGCTGATCAGCGGCGTCGGCAACATCTACGCGGACGAGGCCCTGTGGCGCGCCCGCATCCACTACGAGCGCCCCACCGCGACCTTCACGCGCCCGCGCACCCTGATGCTCCTGGGACATGTGCGGGACGTGATGAACGCGGCCCTCGCGGTGGGGGGCACCAGCTTCGACAGCCTGTACGTCAACGTCAACGGCGAGTCTGGCTACTTCGACCGGTCACTCGACGCGTACGGCCGCGAGGGCCTGCCCTGCCGGCGCTGCGGCACGCCCATGCGGCGGCGGCCCTGGATGAACCGGTCCAGCTACTACTGCCCGAAGTGCCAGCGGCCGCCGCGGATCACGCCCTAGCGGAGTCGTACCGCTCACGGGCGGCCAGGACCTGATCCATGCTGCCCTCCACGAAGTGGATCAGGGCGAGCAGCCGCTGCGCCACCTCGCGCCCCAGGGGCGTCAGCTCGTAGTCCACCCGGGGCGGATTCGTCGGCTGGGCCTCGCGGTGGACCAGGCCGTCGCGCTCCAGGGCGTGCAGCGTCTGGGACAACATCTTCTCGCTCACCCCGTCGACGCGGCGGCGCAGCTCGTTGAAGCGGAGCGAGCCCTCGTACAGGGCGCCGAGCGCCAGGCCGCCCCAGCGGCCCGTGACGTGCTCCAGCGTGCCGCGCGACGGGCAGGCCTTGGCGAACACGTTGTACGGAAGGTCGTCGAGCCCTTCCGCGAGCTCCTGGGTGGTGGTCATGGGTCCAGCCTACGCCAACACAGCGCTAACCGACAGAAGGGACTAACCGTGAGTTAGCGCCTTCGTCGGCATGCGCACGGCGTCCTAGTAGCCGAAGTTCTGCGTCCACCAGGGGCCGCCGGAGTCGCGCTCGACACCGACGCCCAGCGTCTTGAAGTCGCAGTTCAGTATGTTCGCGCGGTGGCCGGGGCTGTTCATCCAGGCATCCATCACGGCCGCGGCGTCGGCCTGGCCGCGGGCGATGTTCTCGCCGCCGAGGTTGGATATCCCGGCCTTCTCGGCCCGGTCCCACGGCGTGCGGCCGTCCGGGTCGGTGTGGTCGAAGAAGCCCCGTGCGGCCATGTCCTCGCTGTAGCTCTGCGCCAGACCGGTCAGGGCGCTGTTGGCGGCGACCGGGCTGCAGCCCACCTTGGCCCGCTCCTCGTTCACGAGGCTGAGCACCTGGGCCGCGGCGGCGGATTCGCCGGCCAGAGCGGCGGAGGCGCCGGGGGCCTTCGGCGCCTTGGTGGCCGTACGGGAGGGCGTGCTGTCCGGCTTCTCGCTCGGGGTGGCCGCCGGCTTCTTCTTCTCCGGGGTCTTCTCCTGCGTCTCCTGCGTCTTCTCCGGCTTCTCCGGCGTCTTCGTCGGTGCGGCGGAGGACTTCGAGGCGGAGGGCGACGGGGAGCCGGAGCGCTCGGCGCCCCGACTGGTGGACGTGTCGTCCCGGCTGTCGGCGCTGCCGGAGGTGCCGCCCTGCTCGATCGGGGTGTTCGTCGGCGTGTCCCCGGCCTGGACCTTGTCGGCCCCGCCGTTGCCGCCGAGCTTGTAGTCGTCGAGGCCGGGCACGGAGCCGGTGGCGACCGCGACCGTGCCGAGGGCGACGGCGGCGGAGACGCCGAGCAGGCCGGTGCGCATCGGCCGGGCGGTCTTCTTGCGGCGCCGGTGCGAACCCGAGCGGCGGGCGCCGCCGTCGGGCGTGAAGCCGTCGCTCGCGAAGACGGCCGTGTCGCCGTGGTGGTCACCCGCGGCGGACCCCTCGGCCCCGAACAGGTAGGCCTCGCTCTTCGCGTAGCTGCCGTCGTGCGCCTCGGGGTTCAGATAGGGCGCAATGCCCATCGTCGGGGCGTCGTCCGCGGTGGGGTACAGCGGATCGTGCCCCTCCGCGAAGCCGTCGGCGTGGGTGATTCCCGTGGCGCGGCCCGTGGCGGCGCGGCCGGCGTCGGAGCGTCGGTGGCGTCCCATGTCCTGGCCTTCCTCGTCCTGGCGGTCGACTCATCCTCGAGATCAACACCAAACTCACTCGATCGTGTGAGTTTCATATGAGATTCGTTGAGGGGGGACGGTACCGCATGGCGCAAGTGGAGGAAGTGCCCGGAGGGAGATTGGGCGGTTAGGTTGCAGTCATGAGCGAGGATGTGCGACTGGTCGCCTGGGTGCGTGGACGCGTCCAAGGTGTGGGTTTCCGCTGGTTCACGCGGGCCAAGGCCCTGGAGATCGGCGGCCTGAGTGGCTTTGCTCTCAATTTGGGCGACGGGCGGGTCCAAGTGGTCGCCGAGGGCGGGCGCGAGGGGTGCGAGGGGCTCCTGGAGTGGCTTCAGGGCGACGACACGCCCGGCCGCGTGGACGGCGTCACCGAGATCTGGGACACACCACGCGGCGGCTACGACGGCTTCGCCATCCGCTGAGCGCACCCGCCGGGCGGGCTCCGAGGCCGCCCGCGGACAGCTCGCGGGGGGCCGCCCCGGACGGAAACGCGCTGGTGATTGCCGAGAACCGCTTGCCTCGGCGCGCTCCACCCGCAAAGATGATCGCCACGCCCCGAGGGCCCCGCAGAAGCCGCAGTACGGCCGTTCCATGCCGCGCGCGCCCGGGCCACCCCCAATACGGGGCGTGATCGTGTTGACCGTCAAACTTTTTGGTGAGACGCTGAAAGCCCCGCGCACCTTAGCTGTTTGGCATGGCTGAACGGCAGCACAACTCCAGGCCCTGCCAAGCCGCGGGTGCGAATCCCTCACGACCCACACAGCAGCGGTCGGTCACGCATTGTGGAGGACCATCCATCATGGCAAAGGCGCTTCTCGGTTACGTCGGCGGCTCCGACCCTCGACTCCTCGCCGAGATGCGACGGCTCCAGCAGCGCGTCCAGGACCTGGAATCCGAACTCGGACGAATCCAGGCGGAGAACGAAGCGCTGACGGCTGCCGCTTCTCACGACAGGATCATGGAGAGCGTTGACGCACACCAGGCGGAGCCTGCGCTCACCTGATCACTGCACCGCTCCACAACAGCACAGCAGTGGTTGGGCCGCCCGTCACAACCGCCTAGTTGTCTGAAGTGCAAGGGACGCCCTGTCGGCGTCCCTTCTTTCTTGCCTTCTTGCCCCCGCATCCTTTCACCGTCTTTAACGTCTGATGTGCCCTGCGCGTTCAGCGGTGAAACCGCGGCTTCATGGAGTGAGACGGACCCGAGCGGTAGAGTCCGGCGGCGTGCACCTCAAGGCCCTGACACTCCGCGGGTTCAAGTCGTTCGCCTCCGCGACCACCCTCCGGTTCGAGCCGGGGATCACGTGCGTCGTCGGACCGAACGGCTCGGGCAAGTCCAACGTCGTCGACGCGCTCAGCTGGGTCATGGGCGAGCAGGGCGCCAAGTCGCTGCGCGGCGGCAAGATGGAGGACGTCATCTTCGCCGGGACCACCGGCCGCCCCCCGCTGGGTCGTGCCGAGGTGTCCCTGACCATCGACAACTCCGACGGGGCCCTGCCCATCGAGTACGCCGAGGTCACCATCACGCGGATCATGTTCCGCAACGGCGGCAGCGAGTACCAGATCAACGGCGACACCTGCCGCCTCCTCGACATCCAGGAGCTCCTCTCCGACTCCGGCATCGGCCGCGAGATGCACGTGATCGTCGGGCAGGGCCAGCTCGACTCCGTACTGCACGCCGATCCCATGGGCCGGCGTGCCTTCATCGAGGAGGCCGCCGGCGTCCTCAAGCACCGCAAGCGCAAGGAGAAGGCGCTGCGCAAGCTGGACGCGATGCAGGCCAACCTCGCGCGCGTGCAGGACCTCACCGACGAGCTCAGGCGGCAGCTCAAGCCGCTCGGCCGCCAGGCCGCCGTCGCCCGCAGGGCCGCCGTCATCCAGGCCGACCTGCGCGACGCCCGCCTGCGCCTCCTGGCCGACGACCTCGTACGGCTCCGGGAGGCCCTCAAGGCCGAGGTCGCCGACGAGGCCGCGCTGAAGGAGCGCAAGGAGTCCGCCGAACAGGAACTGCGCAGGGCGCTCCAGCGCGAGGCGCTCCTGGAGGACGAGGTACGGCAGCTCACGCCGCGGCTCCAGCGCGCCCAGCAGACCTGGTACGACCTCTCCCAGCTCGCCGAACGCGTACGGGGCACGATCTCGCTGGCCGACGCCCGCGTGAAGAGCGCCACCTCCCCGCCCCCCGAGGAGCGGCGCGGCCGCGACCCCGAGGACATGGAGCGCGAGGCCGCCCGCATCCGCGAGCAGGAGGCCGAGCTGGAGGCGGCCCTGGAGGCGGCCGAACGGGCCCTGGAGGACACGGTCGCCCACCGCGCCGAGCTGGAACGCGCGCTCACGCAGGAGGAGCGGCGCCTGAAGGACGCCGCCCGGGCCATCGCCGACCGGCGTGAGGGTTTGGCGCGGCTCAGTGGCCAGGTCAACGCCGCCCGGTCCCGCGCGGCCTCCGCCCAGGCCGAGATCGAACGACTGGCGGCCGCCCGCGACGAAGCGCGGGAACGTGCCGTCGCCGCCCAGGAGGAGTACGAGGCACTCAAGGCCGAGGTCGACGGCCTCGACGCCGGTGACGCGGAACTCTCCGCGCGGCACGAGGCGGCGAAGCAGCAGCTGGCAGAGGCCGAGGCGGCCCTCACGGCAGCCCGCGAGGAGGCCACGGCGGCGGAACGCAGACGCGCCGCCACCCAGGCACGCCACGAGACGCTCGCCCTCGGTCTGCGCCGCAAGGACGGCACCGGGATACTGCTCGCGGCGAAGGACCGTCTCTCCGGCATCCTCGGCCCGGCGGCGGAACTGCTGACGGTGACCCCGGGCCACGAAGTCGCCCTCGCGGCTGCCTTCGGTGCCGCGGCGGACGCGATCGCGACGACCAGCCCCTCTTCGGCGGCAGACGCGATCAGACTCCTTCGCAAGCAGGACGGAGGCCGGGCGACCCTGCTCCTGGCCGGAGATCCTCACCCCGGGGGCGCGGGGCACCGCGCGACCAGCCACGACGGACCCGCAGACACACGGCACCCCTTCGCCGCCGACCTGGTCCGCGGCCCGTCCGACCTCATGCCGGCCGTCCGCCGGCTGCTCCACGGCATCGTCGTCGTCGGCACCCTCGAGGACGCGGAAGACCTCGTATACGGCCACCCCCACCTCACCGCGGTCACCGCCGAAGGCGACCTCCTCGGCACCCACTTCGCCCACGGTGGCTCCGCCGGCGCCCCCAGCCTCCTCGAAGTGCAGGCCTCCGTCGACGAGGCCGCCGCCGAGCTGGAAGAGCTGGCCGTCCGCTGCGCGGAGCTCACCGAGACGCAGCACACGGCGGCCGGGCGCCGCAAGGAGTGCGCGGCCCTGGTGGAGGAGCTGGGGGAGCGGCGCCGGGCCGCCGACCGGGAGAAGTCGGGCGTCGCGCAGCAGCTCGGGCGGCTCGCGGGCCAGGCGCGCGGCGCCACCGGCGAGGCGGAACGTGCCACCGCAGCCGCGGCCCGTGCCCAGGACGCCCTCGACAAGGCGCTCCAAGAGGTCGAGGAACTCGCCGAGCGGCTCGCCGTCGCCGAGGAGATGCCGTTCGAGGAGGAGCCCGACACCTCCGTCCGGGACCGGCTGGCCGCCGACGGCGCCAACGCACGCCAGACGGAGATGGAGGCCCGTCTTCAGGCCCGTACGCACGAGGAACGCGTCAAGGGCCTGGCCGGACGGGCCGACTCGCTGGACCGGGCCGCCCGCGCGGAACGCGAGGCACGCGCGCGTGCCGAGCAGCGTCGGGCCCGGCTCCGGCACGAGGCGGCCGTCGCCGAGGCCGTCGGCGCGGGTGCGAGGCAGCTGCTCGCACACGTGGAGGTCTCCCTGGCACGTGCCGACGAGGAGCGCACCGCCGCCGAGGCCGCCAAGGCCCGGCGCGAGCAGGAACTGACCCGGGCCCGCACCGAAGGGCGCGATCTCAAGGCGGAACTCGACAAGTTGACGGATTCGGTCCACCGGGGCGAGGTACTCGGCGCCGAGAAGCGGCTGCGCATCGAGCAGTTGGAGACCAAGGCACTGGAGGAGCTGGGTGTCGAACCGGCCGGGCTGGTGGCGGAGTACGGACCGCACCAGCTCGTACCGCCCTCGCCCCCCGCCGAGGGCGAGGAGCTGCCGGAGGACCCGGAGCACCCGCGCAACCGCCCGAGGCCGTATCTCCGGTCCGAGCAGGAGAAGCGCCTGAAGTCGGCCGAGCGGGCCTACCAGCAGCTCGGCAAGGTGAACCCGCTCGCCCTGGAGGAGTTCGCGGCGCTGGAGGAACGCCACCAGTTCCTCAGTGAGCAGCTGGAAGACCTGAAGAAGACACGGGCGGACCTCCTGCAGGTGGTGAAGGAGGTCGACGAGCGCGTCGAGCAGGTCTTCACCGAGGCCTACCGGGACACGGCCCGGGAGTTCGAGGGTGTGTTCTCCCGCCTGTTCCCCGGCGGTGAGGGACGGCTGATCCTGACCGACCCCGACAACATGCTCACCACGGGCGTGGACGTCGAGGCCCGTCCGCCGGGCAAGAAGGTCAAGCGGCTGTCGCTGCTCTCGGGCGGGGAGCGGTCGCTGACCGCGGTGGCGATGCTCGTGTCGATCTTCAAGGCGCGACCCAGCCCCTTCTACGTCATGGACGAGGTCGAGGCCGCGCTCGACGACACCAACCTCCAGCGGCTCATCCGGATCATGCAGGAGCTCCAGGAAGCCTCACAGCTGATCGTGATCACCCACCAGAAGCGCACGATGGAGGTCGCCGACGCCCTCTACGGGGTCTCCATGCAGGGCGACGGTGTGTCGAAGGTCATCAGCCAGCGCCTCCGTTGAATGTGTGTGCTCTACACCTGCCCACCTGCATGCCCTCAGTGGCTTCAACACTTGAACACATAGCCCCCACACTCATGCCTGGATCCACAGCTGCGGACCTATTGACTTCGGAACTTGAAGGAATAGTCTCGGCAACGTTCCGTTTACCTTCAGGTACCTTCAGGTGGACCTCGAAGGGCTGATCCCCTCCGGCAGCGTTGCCGGTGGCCCGAGGAGTACACGTGACCAGCACAGCGCAGGCACACAAGTCAGGAGCCGGTACGGCTCACCCCGATCATCTCGGGCACGTCATCTTCATCGCGGCGGCGGCCGCGATGGGCGGTTTCCTCTTCGGCTACGACAGCTCCGTGATCAACGGCGCCGTCGAGGCCATCCGTGGCCGCTACGACGTCGGTTCCGCGGCCCTGGCCCAGGTCATCGCCATCGCCCTCATCGGCTGCGCCATCGGCGCCGCCACCGCCGGCCGCATAGCCGACCGCATCGGCCGCATCCGGTGCATGCAGATCGCCGCGGTCCTCTTCACCGTCAGCGCCGTCGGCTCCGCGCTCCCCTTCGCGCTCTGGGACCTCGCCTTCTGGCGCGTCGTCGGCGGCTTCGCCATCGGCATGGCCTCCGTGATCGGCCCGGCCTACATCGCCGAGGTCGCCCCGCCCGCCTACCGCGGCCGGCTCGGATCCTTCCAGCAGGCCGCCATCGTCATCGGCATCGCCGTGTCGCAGCTGGTCAACTGGGGTCTGCTGAACGCCGCCGACGGTGACCAGCGCGGCAAGCTGATGGGCCTGGAGGCCTGGCAGGTCATGCTCGGCGTCATGGTCGTCCCGGCCATCCTCTACGGGCTGCTCTCCTTCGCCATCCCCGAGTCCCCGCGCTTCCTCATCTCCGTCGGCAAGCACGAGCGCGCCCGGGAGATCCTCACCGAGGTCGAGGGCAAGGACATCGACCTGGACGCTCGCGTCGCCGAGATCGAGGGCGCCATGAAGAGCGAGCACAAGTCGTCCTTCAAGGACCTGCTCGGCGGCAGCTTCTTCTTCAAGCCGATCGTCTGGATCGGTATCGGCCTGTCGGTCTTCCAGCAGTTCGTCGGCATCAACGTCGCGTTCTACTACTCCTCGACGCTGTGGCAGTCGGTCGGCGTGGACCCGACGGACTCGTTCTTCTACTCCTTCACCACGTCGATCATCAACATCCTCGGCACCGTCATCGCGATGATCTTCGTCGACCGCATCGGACGCAGGCCGCTGGCGATCATCGGCTCGGTCGGCATGGTCGTCGGCCTCGCACTGGAGGCCTGGGCGTTCTCGTACCACCTGGTCGACGGCAAGCTGCCGGCCACACAGGGCTGGGTCGCCCTGATCGCCGCGCACATCTTCGTCCTCTTCTTCGCCCTGTCCTGGGGTGTGGTCGTCTGGGTCATGCTCGGCGAGATGTTCCCCAACCGGATCCGCGCCGCCGCGCTGGGCGTGGCCGCCGCCGCGCAGTGGATCGCCAACTGGGCCATCACCGCGAGCTTCCCGTCGCTGGCCGACTGGAACCTCTCCGTCACGTACGTGATCTACACCGCGTTCGCCGCGCTCTCGATCCCGTTCGTCCTGAAGTTCGTCAAGGAGACAAAGGGCAAGACGCTGGAGGAGATGGGCTGAGCCCCGTCCCGCACACTCGGGGAGAGGGGCCCAAGTCCCCGCTGCCGCTCTCCCCGTAACCCGCCGCCGCCCCGGTTCGGCCACTGCCCGAGCCGGGGCGGCGGTCCGTCGTTCACCGGACCAGGACGCCGGACCTCGAAGCGGCCCGGCCGTCGCACTCCTCGGGGGCGTCGAGGGCGCGTCAGCCCGCCAGCTCCGGCAGCACCCGCTCACAGAACAGCTGCAGACTCCGCCACCGTTCCTGTGGACTGAGCGGGAGTGAGTCCGTTCAGCCGCGCGCCCCGAACGGTCTTGGGCGAGCTGGTCCCCGGCGTACTCGACCCCGGGTGGCGACACGCATCCTGTGCGTGGTCCGGGCCCGGGAGGCCAGTTCCCTTGCGACCTGGCCGGTTGGGTACGGCCAGAGGCGACGGGGAGGCCCTGAACCATCCTCTGGTGGAGCAGGGGCCCCGCACGCTGACGCCGTACCCGGTGTCCCAGGTCGCACGATCACGTTAGCCCGATCAGCCCAGGACACCGCAAGCCCACAAGCGGACGATCACACGATCGAGCTAACTCAGGCGTTGTGTGCACTCCTTGGTGAGCAGCTCCAACCCCTCCTCCACCGGCATCCCGCCCGACAGTAGTACGCCTCCAGCTCCGGCAGGTGCGCACTGGGGAAGAAGGGCAGGCCAAGCCGGGCGGCCCGGCGGGCGGCGGCCTTCGAGGAGCCGCCGACCAGGAGCAGCGGGTGCGGTTCGGTGTACGGGCGCGGTGTGACACGGACCGTGCGGCCCCGGTAGGAGAAGGGTTCGCCGGTCCACGCCCGCAGCAGGGTCTGGAGCAGTTCGTCCTGCAGCCGCCCGCGCCGGGCGAAGTCCACGCCGAACAGGTGGTACTCCTCGGGCCGGTACCCGATCCCGGCGACCGTCACCAGCCGGCCGCCGCTCAGCAGGTCCAGCACGGCGATCTCCTCGGCCAGTCGCAGCGGGTCGTGCAGCGGTCCGATGATCGCCGAGACCGTGACCGCGATCCGCCGGGTGACGCCGAAGACCGCACCGGCGAAGGCGAACGGCGACGGCAGCCAGTTGTTCTCCGCCCCGTGGTGCTCCTCCGTCTGGACCGTGCTGACGCCCCGGTCGTCGGCGTACGCGGCCATCTCCAAAGCCGCCCGGTACCGGGCGCCGAGCTCGGCGGGGCCGGCCCCGGGAGCGACGAGGTTGAAGCGTGCGACCGTGACGGGCATGGCGGCGTCTCCCTCCACCGGGCGGGTGTCCGGGGGACGTTAGCTGACGATGCGTCAGACGGCCAGGGGTGTGGAGATCCGGCGCCCCGCGACCCCGCGGGGCGGTGCGAGCGGGGTGTCCCGGGGGCCCATGACCGATACTGGACCCGTTATGGACATCGTCATCCTTGCTGTAGTCATCGCCGTGGTCGTGCTCGGCGCGCTCGGCGGGCTCATCGCCGGCAGCCGGCGCAAGAAGCAGCTGCCCCCGCCCCCGCCAGCAGCGCCCGACATCACCGCCCCACCGGCCGAGCCGCACGTCGGCGACGAGGCCGAGACGCCGCGGGAGGAACCGCGGCGCACGATAGAGGAGGTGGATCTCCCGGACGGCTCGGCTCCGGTCGTAGTCGAGGAGCCGCCCGCCGAAGCTCCCGAGATCGAGATCCCGGAACCCACGGCCGGCCGTCTGGTCCGGCTGCGCACCCGGCTCTCCCGCTCGCAGAACGCCCTCGGCAAGGGGCTGCTCACCCTGCTGTCCCGCGAGCACCTCGACGAGGACACCTGGGAGGAGATCGAGGACACGCTGCTCACGGCCGACGTCGGTGTGCGGCCCACCCAGGAACTGGTCGAGCGGCTGCGCGAGCGTGTGAAGGTGCTCGGCACCCGCTCCCCCGAGGAACTGCGCACCCTGCTCCGCGAGGAGCTGGTCACGCTGGTCGGCCGCGACATGGACCGCGTGGTCAAGACCGAGCCGGAGGACCGCAAGCCCGGCATTGTCATGGTCGTCGGCGTCAACGGCACCGGCAAGACCACCACCACAGGCAAGCTCGCCCGGGTCCTGGTGGCCGACGGCCAGAGCGTGGTCCTCGGCGCCGCGGACACCTTCCGGGCCGCCGCCGCCGACCAGCTCCAGACCTGGGGCGAGCGGGTCGGCGCCCACACCGTGCGCGGACCGGAGGGCGGCGACCCCGCCTCCGTCGCCTTCGACGCGGTCAAGGAGGGCAAGGAGATGGGCGCGAACGTCGTGCTCATCGACACCGCCGGCCGCCTGCACACCAAGACCGGCCTCATGGACGAGCTCGGCAAGGTCAAGCGGGTCGTGGAGAAGCAGGCCCCGGTCGACGAGGTGCTGCTCGTCCTGGACGCCACCACCGGCCAGAACGGCCTGGTCCAGGCCCGGGTCTTCTCCGAGGTCGTCGACATCACCGGCATCGTGCTCACCAAGCTGGACGGCACGGCCAAGGGCGGCATCGTGGTCGCGGTCCAGCGCGAGCTGGGCGTGCCGGTCAAGCTCGTCGGGCTCGGCGAGGGCGCGGACGACCTGGCGCCGTTCGAGCCGGAGGCGTTCGTTGACGCCCTTATCGGGGAGTGAGCTCGGTACCAGCCGCGGCACGACCTGCGAAGAACCGTACCTGTGCGAGAAGCGCCCGCCCCCGAGACGCAGTCGGGGCCGGGCGCTTCGCTCTGTGCCCTTGTCCTTGTCGCCGTCCTTGCCGCGCCTACGCCCGTGACCGGTGCGCCACGTAGGCCAGCGTGCCCAGCACCAGGCGGGCCTCCGGCGGCCCGGAGGCCGAGTCCAGGGCGGGGGAGCGCAGCCAGCGGACCGGGCCGAGACCGCCGCGGTCGGAGGGCGGTGCCGTGATGTGCGCGCCGGGGCCGAGGCCGCGCAGGTCGAGGGAGTCCGGGTCGTCCCAGCCCATGCGGTAGAGCAGGCCGGGCAGGTCGGCGGCGGCGCCGGGGGCGACGAAGAAGTGGGCGCGGCCGTCAGGGGTGGCCGCGACCGGGCCCACGGGCAGGCCCATGCGCTCCAGGCGGGCCAGTGCGCGGCAGCCGGCGGGCTCGGCCACCTCGATGACGTCGAACGCCCGGCCGACCGGGAGCATCACCGAGGCGCCGGGGAACTCGCCCCAGCATTCCGTCACGTCGTCCAGCGTCGCCCCGGCGGCGAGCACCGGCGCGAAGTCCAGGGGGTGCGCGCCCGGCGCCGGGCAGTCGCCGCGGCCGCAGGAGCAGGCGCCCGCCGAGGTCCGGGCGCCCGGCACCACGTCCCAGCCCCACAGGCCGGTGTACTCGGCCACGGCCGTACCGTCCGACGTGCGGCCGCGGCGGCGTGAGCCGGACCGGATGTCGCGCATGCCCCGGCTGATGCCGATCGTGAAGCCCATGCCCCCTCCAACGGGTCCGCCGCACCGGTGGTTACGCTGCGATCGCGGTGCGTGACTCTCTGCTTCCGCCTTCCCGGCGGCGTCCGGTTAACTCGGCGCCCGGACGTGCCCACGGTTGCGTGCCCGGCGCCGCGCGCCTCCGAGTGCATCACTGCACCCGCTTCCGGTTGTGCTGTGTCAAGTCAATCGCGCGTAGCCGTACGTGAGTTCATTCGAAGGGGTGGCGAATGGTGGCGTTTCCGTGTGAGCCGTGGCTGGACGGGTGATCGTAGGATTACTTTGTGTGCACGAGTCCTGGGGGCACATGCGCTCGTGGGTATGCCGGAGGCAAGTCGTCATTCCGTTCGAAGGGTGACAAGGGCCGGACGGGCGGCCGTACGAACCGGCATGCTGATAGGGCTTGGCGCACTCGGCGACAAGTGGTCTCAGGGATGGGGGCGTTCCAGTGAGCGGCAACGGCGGAAGCGGAACGAACGCTGCGAGCGCGACGCACGCTGACAAGCGCCCGAACGAGCTGCTCACCTCCTGGTTCGTGCGCAGCGGCTGGTCCAAGGGCGAGCTCGCCCGCCAGGTCAACCGCAGGGCACGGCAGTTGGGCGCCAACCACATCTCCACGGACACCTCCCGCGTGCGCCGCTGGCTCGACGGCGAGAACCCCCGCGAGCCGATCCCCAGGATCCTCTCCGAGCTGTTCTCGGAGCGCTTCGGCGTCGTCGTCTCCGTCGAGGACCTGGGGCTGCGCACCGCCCGCCAGTCACCCTCCGCGACCGGCGTCGACCTCCCCTGGACGGGCCCGCAAACAGTGGCCCTGCTCAGCGAGTTCTCGCGCAGCGACCTCATGCTGGCGCGGCGCGGCTTCCTCGGGAGCTCGCTGGTCCTGTCCGCGGGCCCGGCCCTCATCGAGCCCATGCAGCGCTGGCTCGTCCCCTCGCCTGCCGCCCCGCGCTCCGAGCCCGAGCCCGCGGGCGGCTCCGGTCGCGCCCGAGGCCGGCTCTCCAGGCCCGAACTGGACCTCCTGGAGTCCACGACGGTGATGTTCCGGCAGTGGGACGCCCAGTGCGGCGGCGGCCTGCGCCGCAAAGCGGTCGTCGGCCAGCTGCACGAGGTGACCGACCTCCTCCAGGAGCCTCAGCCGGAGTCCACCACCCGCCGGCTGTTCAAGGTCGCCGCCGAACTCGCCGAGCTGGCCGGCTGGATGTCGTACGACATCGGTCTCCAGCCGACCGCGCAGAAGTACTTCGTCCTCGCGTTGCACGCCGCCAAGGAGGCCGGTGACCGGCCCCTCGGCTCGTACGTGCTGTCCAGCATGAGCCGCCAGATGATCCACCTCGGCCGGCCCGACGACGCGCTGGAGCTGATCCACCTCGCGCAGTACGGCAGCCGGGACTGCGCGAGCCCGCGCACGCAGTCGATGCTGTATGCGATGGAGGCCCGCGCCTACGCCAACATGGGGCAGCCCGGCAAGTGCAAGCGCGCGGTCCGGATGGCCGAGGACACCTTCGCCGAAGCCGACGAGTGGGACGAGCCGGACCCCGACTGGATCCGCTTCTTCTCCGAAGCCGAGCTGTACGGCGAGAACTCCCACTCCTACCGCGACCTGGCCTACGTCGCCGGGCGCAGCCCCACCTACGCCTCGCTGGCCGAGCCCCTGATGAACCGGGCCGTGGAGCTCTTCGCCGAGGACGACGAGCACCAGCGGTCGTACGCGCTGAACCTGATCGGCGTGGCCACGGTGCACCTCCTGCAGCGCGAGCCCGAGCGGAGCACGGTCTTCGCCACCGAGGCCATGCAGGTCGCGAAGAAGGTCCGCTCCGAGCGCGTCAACACCCGCATCCGGAAGACGGTCGACACCGCCGCCCGCGACTTCGGCGACCTGGGTGAGGTCGTCGACCTCACCGAGCGGCTCGCCGTCGAACTGCCCGAGACCGCCGAGGCGGTCTGAGAAGCCCGTACAACCCCAGAACCCCGGCCGCGGCCGGCCCTCCCGAACTGCCCGACTCGGCTCCCCCATGCCAGGTCATCGGAAGGCCGACCGCGGCCGGTCCCTGTGCCCACGGCTCCCTGAAGCCGAAGGTTGCGCCACGATAACGATCGGCGCACCCGCAATCCGGCAGTTCATCGACGCGTAACACAGCAGGCGCCTTCGTCACGGCCGCGAAACAACGAGGGGCTTTCACCGAAACCGCGCTGCGCCAATCTCGTGGCGCATAACCGGCCTGCCCCTCAATCCGCTCGAGGCTTCGCCCGCACGGGGCCGTACCAATGACGAGGAGACGCCGATGGCACCAGCCATCACCCTTGCCGCAGAGGCGCCCAAGCTCTCTGCCGCGAACACAGGGTTCATGCTCATCTGTTCCGCCCTGGTGATGCTCATGACCCCGGGTCTGGCCTTCTTCTACGGAGGCATGGTCCGCGTCAAGAGCACCCTGAACATGCTGATGATGAGTTTCATCAGCCTCGGGATCGTCACCATCCTGTGGGTGCTGTACGGCTTCTCCATGGCGTTCGGCACCGACTCCGGCAGCCTCATCGGCTGGAACTCCGACTGGGTCGGCCTCGGCAACATCGGCCTGACGGAGCTGTGGCCCGGCTACACGATCCCGGTGTTCGTGTTCCTGGTCTTCCAGCTGATGTTCGCGATCATCACCCCCGCCCTGATCAGCGGCGCCCTCGCGGACCGCGTGAAGTTCAGCGCGTGGGCGCTGTTCATCGCCCTGTGGGCCACGGTCGTCTACTTCCCGGTCGCGCACTGGGTGTGGGGCGCCGGCGGCTGGGCCTTCGAGCTGGGCGTCATCGACTTCGCCGGTGGTACGGCGGTGCACATCAACGCGGGTGCCGCGGCGCTCGGCGTGATCCTCGTCATCGGCAAGCGCGTCGGCTTCAAGAAGGACCCGATGCGCCCGCACAGCCTGCCGCTGGTCATGCTCGGCGCCGGTCTGCTGTGGTTCGGCTGGTTCGGCTTCAACGCCGGCTCCTGGCTCGGCAACGACGACGGCGTCGGCGCGCTGATGTTCGTCAACACGCAGGTCGCCACCGCCGCCGCCGTCCTCGGCTGGCTCGCCTACGAGAAGATCCGCCACGGCGCCTTCACCACGCTGGGCGCCGCTTCCGGCGCGGTCGCGGGCCTCGTCGCCATCACCCCGGCCGGCGGCGCGATCTCCCCGCTCGGCGCCATCGCCGTCGGTCTCATCGCCGGCGTGCTGTGCGCCATGGCGGTCGGGCTGAAGTACAAGTTCGGCTACGACGACTCCCTCGACGTGGTCGGCGTCCACCTGGTCGGCGGCATCCTCGGCTCCCTGCTCATCGGCTTCTTCGCGACCGGCAAGGGCCAGTCCGACGTCGCGGGTCTGTTCTACGGGGGCGGCCTGGACCAGTTCTGGAAGCAGTGCGCCGGTGTCTTCGGTGTCCTTGCCTACTCCCTGATCGTCTCCGCGATCCTCGCCTTCATCCTCGACAAGACCATGGGCATGCGGGTCCCCGAGGACGACGAGGTCGCCGGCATCGACCAGGCCGAGCACGCCGAGACCGCATACGACTTCAGCGGCGCCGGTGGCGGTGCCGCCAAGACGGCCGTCACGGCCCCGGTCGCCGCAGCCGCGAGCAAGAAGGTGGACGCATGAAGCTCATCACCGCCGTCGTGAAGCCGCACCGGCTCGACGAGATCAAGGAGGCCCTGCAGGCCTTCGGAGTACACGGCCTCACGGTCACCGAGGCCAGCGGCTACGGTCGTCAGCGGGGCCACACCGAGGTCTACCGCGGTGCCGAGTACACCGTGGACCTCGTCCCCAAGATCCGCATCGAGGTCCTGGTCGAGGACGACGACGCCGAGCAGCTGATCGAGGTGGTGGTCAAGGCGGCCCGCACCGGCAAGATCGGGGACGGCAAGGTCTGGTCCATCCCGGTCGACACGGCCGTACGGGTCAGGACCGGCGAGCGCGGTCCCGACGCGCTCTGACAAGCCCTCGAGGCAGGCAAACAGAACAGGAGTCGCCGGGTGACGGGTACGGACGTGCAGAAGGAAGCAGAGGACTCGGGACCCAGCGGCTACGCGGCGGCCCGGCTGCGTCTCCTCACCGAGGAGGCGCGGTCCGGGCCGCCGCGCCGTGCGGCCCTGGCCGAACTGACCGACGACTGGCTGACCGGCCTGTTCGCGGCCGGCGCCGATGGGCTGCGCGGTGCCTCACTGGTCGCCGTCGGCGGCTACGGACGGGGTGAGCTGTCCCCGCGCAGCGACCTCGACCTGCTTCTGCTGCACGACGGCAGTGACACCAAGGCCGTCGCCACCCTCGCCGACCGGCTCTGGTACCCCGTCTGGGACCTGGGCCTGGACCTCGACCACTCCGTCCGCACACCGGCCGAGGCCCGCAAGACCGCGGGCGAGGACCTCAAGGTGCAGCTCGGCCTCCTGGACGCCCGGCACATCGCCGGTGACCTCGGCCTCACCGCCTCGCTGCGCACCGCCGTCCTGGCCGACTGGCGCAACCAGGCGCCCAGACGCCTCCCCGAACTCCAGGAACTCTGCGCCGAGCGCGCCGAGCGCCAGGGCGAGCTGCAGTACCTGCTGGAGCCCGATCTGAAGGAGGCCCGCGGCGGCCTGCGCGACGCCACCGCCCTGCGGGCCGTCGCCGCCTCCTGGCTCGCCGACGCCCCGCGCGAGGGCCTGGCCGATGCCCGGCGCCGGCTCCTCGACGTCCGGGACGCACTGCACCTGGCCACCGGGCGCGCGACCGACCGGCTCGCGCTCCAGGAGCAGGACCAGGTGGCAGCCGAACTAGGCCTGCTCGACGCGGACACGCTGCTGCGGCAGGTGTACGAGGCGGCGCGGCTGATCTCGTACGCCAGCGACGTCACCTGGCGCGAGGTGGGGCGCGTGCTGCGCTCGCGCGCCGTGCGGCCAAGGCTGCGCGCCATGCTGGGCGGCGGAAAGCCGACCACCGAGCGGTCCCCGCTGGCCGAGGGCGTGGTGGAGCAGGACGGCGAGGTGGTCCTCGCCCGCGCCGCGCGCCCCGAGCGCGACCCCGTGCTGCCGCTGCGCGCCGCGGCCGCCGCCGCACAGGCCGGACTGCCCCTCTCCCTGCACGCCGTACGGCGCCTGGCGGCCACCGTGCGCCCGCTGCCCACGCCCTGGCCCGCCGAGGCCCGCGAACAGCTCGTCACCCTGCTCGGCTCCGGCCGCCCCACCATCGAGGTGTGGGAGGCGCTGGAGGCCGAGGGGCTGATCACCCGGCTGCTGCCCGACTGGGAACGGGTGCGCTGCCGCCCGCAGCGCAACGCCGTGCACCTGTGGACCGTCGACCGGCACCTGATCGAGACCGCGGTGCGCGCCTCCGAGTTCACCCGCCGGGTCAGCCGCCCCGACCTGCTGCTGGTCGCAGCGCTGCTGCACGACATCGGCAAGGGCTGGCCCGGCGACCACTCCGTGGCGGGCGAGATCATCGCCAAGGACGTGGCCGCCCGCATCGGCTTCGACCGCCACGACGTGACCGTCGTCGCCATCCTCGTACGCCACCACCTGCTGCTCATCGACACCGCCACCAGGCGCGACCTCGAGGATCCGGCCACCGTGCGCTCCGTCGCAGAGGCCGTCGGCTCCCAGGGCACCCTGGAGCTGCTGCACGCGCTCACCGAGGCCGACGCCCTCGCGACCGGCCCGGCCGCCTGGTCGTCCTGGCGCGGCTCGCTCGTCGCCGACCTGGTCAAGCGGGTTGCGGCGGTGCTCGCCGGAGACACCCCGGACGACCCAGAGGAGGCCGCACCGACCGCCGAGCAGGAGCGGCTCGCCCTGGAGGCGGCCGCCACGGGCAGCCCCGTGCTCGCCCTGCGGGCCCAGACCGAGCCGCCCGCCGGGCAGGAGCCGTCCGGTTATCCCGAGCCGCTCGGCGTGGAGCTGCTCATCGCCGTCCCCGACCAGCCCGGAGTGCTGCCCGCGGTGGCCGGTGTCCTCGCCATGCACCGGCTGACCGTACGCACCGCCGAGCTGCGCTCCCTGCACCTCCCGGACGGCGTCGACGGCTCCGTCCTGCTGCTGGACTGGCGGGTCGCCGCCGAGTACGGCTCCCTGCCGCAGGCCGCCCGCCTGCGCTCGGACCTCGTCCGGGCCCTGGACGGCTCCCTGGACATCGCCGGCCGCCTCGCCGAACGGGACGCGGCCTATCCGCGCCGGCGGGGCGTGATCGCCCCCGCGGCCAGGGTGTCCGTCCACCCGGCCGCCTCCCGGCTGGCCACGGTCATCGAGGTCCGCTCCCAGGACGCTCCGGGCCTGCTGTTCCGCATAGGCCGCGCCCTGGAGGACGCGAGCGTACGGGTGCGCAGCGCGCATGTCTCGACGCTCGGCGCCAACGCCGTCGACGCCTTCTATGTGACCGGCCCGGAGGGCGCCCCCCTGCCCGGGGACGAGGCGGCGGCGGTGGCGCGGAAGCTTGAGGAGACACTGCGGGGGTGAGGCCGACCCGGCGACTTGTCACGCCGGGATACCCTGGAGGGCGATTACCTTAGCCACCGACCCCGAGGACCGCGAGCGCCGTGTTCGATACTCTTTCCGATCGCCTCTCAGCGACCTTCAAGAACCTGCGCGGCAAGGGACGGCTCTCCGAGGCGGACATCGACGCCACGGCGCGCGAGATCCGGATCGCGCTCCTTGAGGCGGACGTGGCCCTTCCGGTCGTCCGGACGTTCATCAAGAACGTCAAGGAGCGTGCCCTCGGTGCCGAGGTCAGCAAGGCGCTGAACCCGGCCCAGCAGGTCCTCAAGATCGTCAACGAGGAACTGGTCACCATCCTCGGCGGCGAGACCCGTCGTCTGCGCTTCGCCAAGCAGCCCCCGACTGTGATCATGCTGGCGGGTCTGCAGGGTGCCGGTAAGACCACCCTCGCGGGCAAGCTCGGCCGCTGGCTCAAGGAGCAGGGCCACTCGCCGCTGCTCGTCGCCTGTGACCTCCAGCGCCCCAACGCCGTGAACCAGCTCAGCGTCGTCGCCGAGCGCGCCGGTGTCGCGGTCTACGCCCCCGAGCCGGGCAACGGCGTCGGTGACCCGGTCAAGGTCGCCAAGGACTCCATCGAGCACGCCAAGTCGAAGGTCCACGACATCGTGATCGTGGACACCGCCGGGCGCCTCGGCATCGACCAGGAGATGATGCAGCAGGCCGCGGACATCCGCGACGCCGTCTCCCCGGACGAGATCCTGTTCGTCGTCGACGCGATGATCGGCCAGGACGCCGTCAACACCGCCGAGTCCTTCCGCGACGGCGTGGGCTTCGACGGCGTGGTGCTCTCCAAGCTCGACGGTGACGCCCGCGGTGGTGCGGCCCTGTCGATCCGGCAGATCACCGGCAAGCCGATCATGTTCGCGTCGAACGGCGAGAAGCTCGACGACTTCGACGCCTTCCACCCTGACCGGATGGCCTCCCGCATCCTCGACATGGGTGACCTGCTCACCCTGATCGAGCAGGCGGAGAAGACGTTCAGCCAGGAAGAGGCCGAGAAGATGGCCTCCAAGCTGGCGTCCAAGAAGGGCCAGGACTTCACCCTGGACGACTTCCTGGCCCAGATGGAGCAGGTCCGCAAGATGGGCTCGATCTCCAAGCTGCTCGGCATGCTGCCGGGCATGGGCCAGATGAAGGACCAGATCAACAACCTCGACGAGCGGGACGTCGACCGCACGGCCGCCATCATCAAGTCGATGACCCCGGCCGAGCGCCAGGAGCCGACGATCATCAACGGCTCGCGCCGCGCCCGTATCGCCAAGGGCTCCGGCGTCGAGGTCAGCGCGGTCAAGAACCTGGTCGAGCGGTTCTTCGAGGCCCGCAAGATGATGTCCCGCATGGCCCAGGGCGGCGGCATGCCCGGGATGCCGGGGATGCCGGGCATGGGTGGCGGCCCCGGGCGGGCGAAGAAGAAGCAGAAGCAGGCCAAGGGCAAGCAGCGCTCCGGCAACCCGATGAAGCGCAAGCAGCAGGAGCAGGAGGAGGCCGCACGCCGGGCCGCCGCGGCCGAGGGCGGCGGCGCCTTCGGACTCCCGCAGCAGGGCGGCAAGGACTTCGAACTCCCCGACGAGTTCAAGAAGTTCATGGGCTGACGGCCCGTCCGAACCGCACTGAGGGCGCCCCCCTGACCAGGAGGGCGCCCTCAGTGGTTGTGCCGGCGGCTGGCCGGTCAGCCGTTCGGGAACTTCCAGATGAACGGCTCGCCGTCCTCCTCGGACCAGTGGACCTCGACGCTCTTGGCGTTCGCCGGGATCACGTAGGTCTCGCAGAAGACATGACTCTCGCCCTGCTTCCAGCTGTCGACGTCGTACGGGTCCTCGCAGCCCGCCGCGTCCTCGGACGCGCCGATCAGGACGGTGCCGCGCTGCCCGTCGGCGAAGACCGTGGTGCCGTCGTGCACATCGGAACCGTCGGTGAGGGCGGGCCCGCTCTTGTGCGTGTACTTCAGGTGCGCGACGGCCAGCACCTTGCCCTTGACCTTGTCGGGCTCCGAGACGGCCTTCGCCGCCTCCGCCTCGGTGCCCACGTCGACCTTCTGCGCCAGCACCTCGTAGGTGACCTCGCCCGGGTCCTCCGCGACCTTGCCCGTCGCGCTCTCGCCGGTCCCCATCTCGCCGCCGGAGGTGGGCTCCGGCGACGGGGAGGCCTTGGCCTGGGCGGTGCCCGCGCTCTTCGCGTCGGCGGTGTCGTCGCCGCCCCCGCAGGCGGTGAGCGTCAGAGCGAGGACGGCGACGGGCGCGACGAGGCGCAGCGCGGTCTGGTGGTGCGGCACAGCAGCTCCTGTATGCAGATGTGTAGATCACTCGAGCGGTGGATCACATTAGGCGTTCATGATCTACTTGGTGAAATCAAAAGCACCCCATGGTGCCTTCTTCACACCATTCACACCTGCATCGGAAACCCGTTCGTCAGGGAGTCCGGGCGATCAGATACCGGAACACATTCGGCATCCACACCGTGCCGTCCTGCCGCCGGTGCGGATGCAGGGCCTCGGTCAGTTCCTTGTCCACCTGCACCTGGTCCGTCGCCGTCATCGCCGCGTCGAACAGGCCCGTCGACTTCAGGCCGCGCACCGCGCTGTCCACATCGGCGTAGCCGAAGGGGCACGCCACCCGCCCCGAACCGTCCGGCCTGAGCCCGGCCCGCTGGGCGACGTCCTCCAGATCGTCGCGGCAGGCCGGACGCCAGCTGCCCGAGGCGCGCAGCGGTTCCGCCAGCTTCGTGGCCACCCGCATCACGGACGCCGTGGCGCAGCGCTCCGGCGGACCCCAGCCGGCCAGCACCACGGCGGCACCGCGCTGCGTGAGCGGCGTCGCCTCCGCGAGCAGCCCGCCCAGGCCCTCCGAGTCGCCCGCCAGGCACCCGATCGGCTCGAAGGCGGTCACCAGGGTGTACCCGGGAGCGCCGGGCACCGCGGTGTCCCGGGGTGAGCCGTCGACCAGCCGGGCGTCCTGGCCCGACCGCGTACCCGGCGTCCCGGGAAGCAGCCGCTCCCGCGCCAGGGCCATTCTTTCGGGGGAAGCGTCGACACCGGTGACCGCCGCTCCCCGGGCGACGGCCATCAGCAGGGAGAGTCCGGAACCGCAGCCGAGGCCGAGCAGCCGCGTGGCCGGACCCACTTCCAGTCGCTCGTAGACGGCCTCGTAGAGCGGTACGAGCATCCGCTCCTGGATCTCGGACCAGTCACGCGCGCGTGCACGCAGGTCCACGCGGGGTGCGGCCCCCGCGTGAGGCAGGTGCTGCCGCACGAGCGTAGGTGTCATAAGTAAGCGCCCCAATCCGCCGAGAGTTGCCTCTTGCCCGATTCCATGGCCCCCGTGACAGTGCGCTCGCACTACCCCCGTATGCCAGGAAACTCCCCCCTCGACCTGTCGTCCAGTGGAATGCGGCAGTGCTTATGAGTTGTCATGTGCCTATGGCGAGATTTCACATTCCGGCAACCTGGGCACGTACCATCCCGCCATGGCCGAGGCACCCGTTCTCACCCCGTCCGGTCGCCGAGGACGGGGCGGTGCCGGACGTCGACGACGTCCCCGGTAACGTCGCGGTCGTCGCACCCGCTTGCTCCTTCGTCGCACGCGCTGACCGCGTGGGGCGCAAGGCGGCCGAAACCCCTCTTGCGTACCTGCGTCGCTGGTGCCCCGGCATGCGGATGTCCACTACGCGCCGATGCAGAGGGCGGCTTGAAGGGCCTCGTCTGAGGGCGGTGGCGCAAGACGGACGGGCGTACGCGGGACTACGCACCACCTTGTGGTGAGCTGCGTGGCTTCTCCACAGATCAGCGCACCCGCCCTCGTCGGGACGCATCAGAGGCAACTGACGGGTACGTGCAAATTATTTGGGATGGCCCGGAATCGGAACACTGAGGCACCCCGGCTCGTTGTCATTACGTGAGCACGACACAGACACCACCTGTTCTCGCCGCAGAGCTGGCACAGGCGTGGGCCGACATCCAGCGGTACCACCCCGAGCTGCCCGACCTTGCCGCGCCAGAGTCCCTGATCGGGGAGTCGTCGTCCGCGTGCGGTCACGAACTCTCCTTCGAGCGACTGCTCCATGAGGCAGTCCATGGCATCGCCGCCTCGCGCGGCGTCCGCGACACCTCCCGTGCCGGCCGCTACCACAACCGCAGATTCCTCGCGATCGCCGAGGAGCTGGGCCTGGACCACCCCGAGGAACCGCACCCCAGCAGCGGCTTCTCCCTGGTCACGCTCACCCCCGAGGCGAAGCGGCGCTACCGCCCGACGATGGAGCGTCTCCAGCGCGCCCTGAAGGCGCACACCGCCGCGACCTCCTCCGACACCTCCCGTACCTTCCGGGGGCCGGCCGCCCGGCACGGCTCCTCCGGCGGCGGCGTCCGTGTCAAGGCGGTGTGCGACTGCGGCCGCAACGTCCGGGTCGTCCCGTCGGTCCTCGCCCAGGCCCCGATCGTCTGCGGCGGCTGCGGCAAGCCGTTCCGGATCCCGGACGTCGTCGGAGCGGTAGCGAGCTGAGGCCCTCCACCGGCATCTCGTGGCTGCCGGTCGTCGGCGCGGGGCTCGAGCCGTGTCGCGCACCCGTCGTGTCTCACCGCCACGCCGGGTGCGCCGTCGGCATGCCCGCGCACCGGAGCAGGCCCCCGGCCCGGAGCGGCCCCCGGGGTGTGGCACAATGGCTAGCTGTACTCGACAGCCGCACAGGAACCCTCTCGCCTCCGGCTGACGCGTCCATCGGGCACTCGGGTACCGCAACCCCACGCGGCATTTCCGCCGTGCCCAACCACGTCAAAACCAGGAGAACCCACTCCCGTGGCAGTCAAGATCAAGCTGAAGCGTCTGGGCAAGATCCGTTCGCCTCACTACCGCATCGTCGTCGCCGACTCCCGTACCCGCCGTGACGGCCGGGCCATCGAGGAGATCGGCAAGTACCACCCGACGTACAACCCGTCGGTGATGGAGGTCGACGCCGAGCGTGTGGCGTACTGGCTCGGTGTCGGCGCGCAGCCGACCGAGCCCGTGATGGCCATCCTCAAGAAGACCGGCGACTGGCAGAAGTTCAAGGGCGAGCCCGCCCCGGCTCCGCTGCTGACGCAGCCGGAGAAGGCCGCGCGTCCGTCGTTCGAGGCCATCGGCGGCGACGACGAGGGCAAGGGTGAGGCGATCACCCAGAAGAAGAAGGCTGAGAAGAAGGACGACGCCGCCGCTGAGTCCGCTTCGACCGAGGCCTGAGCATGCTCGAGGAGGCTCTCGAGCACCTCGTGAAGGGCATCGTCGACAACCCTGACGATGTGCAGGTCGCCTCGCGCGACCTGCGCCGCGGTCGCGTGCTCGAGGTCCGGGTCCACCCGGACGACCTCGGCAAGGTGATCGGCCGCAACGGCCGCACCGCACGCGCCCTGCGTACCGTCGTGGGCGCCATCGGCGGTCGCGGAGTCCGCGTCGACCTCGTCGACGTGGATCACGTCCGCTGACGCTTATCGCAACCGGCTCGGGCCGGGGAGGGCCTGAGGGCCGTCCCCGGCCCGTCGCTGTATGACAGGAGACTTGGACACGTGCAGCTGGTAGTCGCACGGATCGGCCGTGCCCATGGCATCAAGGGTGAGGTCACCGTCGAGGTACGGACCGACGAGCCGGAGCTGAGGCTCGCCCCCGGTGCCGTGCTCGCCACCGATCCCGCCACCACGGGACCGCTCACCATCGAGACGGGCCGCGTCCACAGCGGCCGCCTCCTGCTGCGCTTCGAGGGCGTCAGCGACCGCAGCGGCGCCGAGGCCCTGCGCAACACACTCCTGATCGCCGAGGTCGATCCCGAGGAACGCCCCGAGGACGACGACGAGTACTACGACCACCAGCTCATCGACCTCGACGTGGTCACCGCGGACGGCACCCAGGTCGGCCGGATCACGGAGATCTCCCACCTGCCCTCGCAGGACCTGTTCATCGTGGAGCGCCCCGACGGCGGCGAGGTGCTGATCCCCTTCGTCGAGGAGATCGTCACCGAGATCGACCTGGAGGAGCAGAGGGCCGTCATCACCCCGCCGCCCGGCCTGATCGACGACCGCGCCGAGATCGCGTCCAGCCGGGAAGAGCCGTAGATGCGCCTCGACGTCGTCACGATCTTCCCCGAGTACCTGGAACCGCTGAACGTCTCCCTCGTCGGCAAGGCACGCGCGCGGGGACAGCTCGACGTGCACGTCCACGACCTGCGCTCGTGGACCTACGACCGCCACAACACCGTCGACGACACCCCGTACGGCGGCGGCCCCGGCATGGTCATGAAGACCGGGCCGTGGGGGGACGCGCTGGACTCCGTCCTGGCCGACGGCTACGAGACGGGCTCCAACGAGCCGGCCCTCATCGTGCCCACGCCCAGCGGCCGACCCTTCACCCAGGAACTCGCCGTCCACCTCTCCGAGCGCCCCTGGCTGATCTTCACGCCGGCCCGTTACGAGGGCATCGACCGCCGCGTCGTCGACGAGTACGCGATACGGATGCCGGTCTACGAGGTGTCCATCGGCGACTATGTGCTGGCCGGCGGCGAGGCGGCCGTCCTCGTCGTCACGGAGGCCGTGGCGCGGCTGCTGCCCGGGGTCCTGGGCAACGCCGAGTCCCACCGGGACGACTCCTTCGCGCCCGGCGCGATGGCGAGCCTGCTGGAGGGGCCCGTCTACACCAAGCCGCCCGAGTGGCGCGGCCGGGACATCCCCGACGTGCTGCTCAGCGGCCACCACGGGAAGATCGCCCGCTGGCGCCGCGACGAGGCCCTCAAGCGCACCACCGCCCACCGGCCCGACCTCATCGAGCGGTGCGACCCCAAGGCCTTCGACAAGAAGGACCGCGAGATGCTCTCCATCCTCGGCTGGGCACCCGACCCGGCGGGGGAGCCGTACGGCCGATTTTGGCGCAGGACCGACGGCGTGGAAGAATAGCCAGCTGTTGTGCGTCCGTCCGGCGTGCGCCCCTGCCACAGGGGGAGACGACGTCCGCCCGACCGCACACACCTGATCCCGATACACCTAGTTTCCGTTGATGACCTGTGGCATCAGCGAGGAAAGCAGACGAAATGTCTCACCTGCTCGACACCGTCGACTCCGCGTCGCTGCGCAGCGACGTCCCCGCCTTCCGCCCGGGCGACACGGTCAACGTCCACGTCCGCGTCATCGAGGGCAACCGCTCCCGTGTGCAGCAGTTCAAGGGCGTCGTGATCCGCCGCCAGGGCTCCGGCGTGCGCGAGACCTTCACGGTCCGCAAGGTCTCCTTCTCCGTCGGCGTCGAGCGCACCTTCCCGGTGCACACCCCGATCGTGGAGAAGATCGAGCTCGTCACCAAGGGTGACGTCCGCCGCGCCAAGCTGTACTACCTGCGCGAGCTGCGCGGCAAGGCCGCGAAGATCAAGGAGAAGCGCGAGAACTGAGCGCTCTCCGGGGTTCATGCCGGGGCCGGATAGCATCTGGCTCCGATGGACACCGAAGCACAGCCGACGGAGCGCGACCGCTCCTCCCGCCCTTCCGCATCCGAGGGAACCACCTCGGAGGCCGCAGGGTCGGAGGACCGGTCGCGTTTCGCGTTGGTGTCGCGTGTCAGTGCCTGGATCCCGGGCGGCCGGATCACTCTCACGCTGCTCGTCTGCCTGCTCTTCCTGCTGCTGCTCAGCACGTTCGTGCTGCGCCCGTTCCAGATCCCCAGCGGATCCATGGAGCAGGGATTGAGGATCGGGGACCGGGTTCTCGTAAATAAGTTGGCGTACCGTTTCGGTGCCGTGCCGCAGCGGGGAGACATCGTCGTGTTCGACGGGACCGGGTACTTCGGGCACGCGGACTACATCAAACGCGTTGCCGGTGTGGGGGGAGACCGCGTGCTCTGCTGCGACAGGGAGGGGAGGATCCAGGTGAACGGCCGGCCGGTTGACGAGTCGGGCTTCCTGTATCCCGGCGACAGTCCGTCCGCCGTGCCCTTCGACGTAGTCGTGCCCGGCGGCACCCTGTTCGTCCTCGGCGACCACCGCAGCCACTCCAGCGACTCCCGCGACCACCTCGGCTCGCCGGGCGGCGGCATGATCCCCGTCGGCGACGTCATCGGACGCGCCGACTGGATCATCTGGCCCTTCGGCCACGCCACCCGGCTGCACCGCCCCGACGCCTACGCGCGCGTGCCCGCCGCCGGAAGGGCGGGCGCCCATGGGTAACCGCGGCAAACCGCGTGGCGTCCCCGCGAGCCCAGCGGAGAACCTGCTGCCCACCGGCGCCCGGCGCGCCGCCGGCGCCTCCAGTGGCCGGACACGCGCCGAGCGGCGCAAGCTCCAGCGCAAGGTCAAGCGGCGCCGCAGGCGAGGTGCCGTCAAGGAGATACCGCTCCTCGTGGGCGTGGCCGTCCTGATAGCGCTCGTGCTGAAGACGTTCCTCGTGCAGGCCTTCGTCATCCCGTCCGGCTCCATGGAGCAGACGATCCAGATCGGCGACCGCGTCCTGGTCGACAAACTCACCCCGTGGTTCGGCTCGAAGCCGCAGCGCGGGGACGTCGTCGTCTTCAAGGACCCCGGCGGCTGGCTCCAGGACGAGCAGCCCACCACGCAGAAGGCCGACCCCGTCGTCATCAAACAGGTCAAGGAAGGGCTCACCTTCATCGGCCTGCTGCCGTCCGAGAACGAGAAGGACCTCATCAAGCGGGTCGTCGGCGTCGGCGGCGACCGCGTCAAGTGCTGCGACACGCAGGGGCGCGTGACCGTCAACGGCGTCCCGCTGGTCGAGGACTACCTGTATCCCGGCATCGCCCCGTCCGACACGCCGTTCGACATCACCGTCCCCCAGGGGCGGCTGTGGGTGATGGGCGACCACCGGAACAACTCCGCGGACTCCCGCGCCCACCAGGACACCGACTACGGGGGCACCGTCTCCGAGGACGAGGTGGTGGGCCGCGCCATGGTCATCGCCTGGCCCTTCGGGCACTGGAACATGCTGGAGGAACCGAATACGTACGCCTCCGTGTCCGACTCGGCCACCGGGTCGACCGCTGCTCCCGGACTGTCGCATAGGGTTGCCCCTTACGATTCGAACGGAACGATCCAGCTCCCGACCCCTGCGGAACTCCCGCTCGTTATGGGAGTGGTGGGCCTGCGCCGTGTGTGGGGCAGGCGGCGGCACAGAGTGAGGAGTTGGCGTGGGGGATGTGGCGGTTGGCGCACGGTCCGGACACGACGGCGAGGAGCATCGCGGACGCCCCGCGGAATCCGCCGTCCCGGCCGCGGACAGCGCCGTGACCTCCGGGAGTGACTCCGGGGCAGCCGAGGACGGCAGGGTGACGGACGAACACACGACAGCCGATGACGAGGGGCCGGGCGGACCGGCCCGGACACCGAAGAAGCCGCGCTCCTTCTGGAAGGAGCTGCCCATCCTGATCGGTATCGCGCTGGTGCTGGCGCTGCTGATCAAGACCTTCCTGGTGCAGGCCTTCTCCATCCCCTCCGACTCGATGCAGAACACCCTCCAGCAGGGTGACCGCGTCCTGGTCGACAAACTCACCCCCTGGTTCGGCTCCGAGCCCGAGCGCGGCGAGGTCGTGGTCTTCCACGACCCGGACAACTGGCTGGCCGGTGAGCCGACCACGGACCCGAACGCCCTGCAGACCTTCCTCAGCTGGATCGGCCTCATGCCGTCCGCGGAGGAGAAGGACCTCATCAAGCGCGTCGTCGGCGTCGGCGGTGACACCATCGAGTGCAAGGGCACCGGCCCGCTCACGGTGAACGGCAAGGCACTGGACGAGCGCTCCTACGTCTACGCGGGCAACACGCCGTGCAGCGCCGACGACCAGGGCGGCCAGTTCAAGGTGAAGCTCCCCGAGGGCTACATCTGGGTCATGGGCGACCACCGGCAGAACTCGCGGGACTCCCGCTACAACCAGTCCGACAAGAACCACGGCATGGTCCCGGTGAAGGACGTCGTCGGACGCGCCGTCGTCGTCGCCTGGCCGATCAACCGCTGGGGCACCCTGCCGGTGCCGGACACCTTCGACCAGTCCGGTCTGAACGCCCAGCCGAACGCGGCGGGCCTGCCGGTCGCGCCGCAGGGGATCGCGCTCCTCGGTGTGGTGCCGGTGGTGCTCTGGCGTCGCCGGAAGCGGTGATCCCGGCCATGGGCTGACCCTGGCCGGTACCCCCCGGTAGGGTGCGGACCCATGGGTGGCGAGAGCATGACGCACACGGCCCCGCGCAGCGGCGGCTCAGGGACGGGCCCGGTGGGCAGCCGGACCGGACAGCGGTTGTCCGGGCTGGCCGTCGCACTGGGCCTTGTGCTGTTCCTCGGCGGGTTCGCCTGGGGAGCGGTGGTCTACCGGCCGTACACCGTCCCCACCAGTTCGATGACACCGACGATCGACGCGGGCGACAGGATCCTGGCGCAGCGCGTCGACGGCGGCGAGGTGCGCCGCGGCGACGTCGTCGTCTTCAAGGACGCGACCTGGGCCAACGCGCCCATGGTCAAGCGCGTGGTCGCCGTCGGAGGCGACACGGTCTCCTGCTGCCAGGACGGCAGGCTGAAGGTCAATGGCAAGGAGATCGACGAAACGTACCTGCCCAAGGGCACACCGGCCGAAATGAGCAACTTCCCGACCGTGACCGTCCCCGAGGGCCGCCTCTTCCTGCTCGGCGACGAGCGTGGCAACTCCGTGGACTCCACCGCCCACCTGACCGACGCCGCCAATGGCACAGTGGCGCGTACCGCCGTGGACGCACGCGTCGACGCCGTCGTCTGGCCCATGAAGGGCATGCTGGAGCGCCCCACCGGCTTCGAGGCGCTCAGCACCCTCTCCTCGCCCGGCCCGCTGCGGACGATCACCTTCCTTGTGATCGCCGGCGCCGTGCTCGTCCTGGGCGGAGGCGCCTACGGGCCCGTCGCCAAGCGCGCGGGCGCGGCCCGGGCCCGGCGGGGGAGTGCGGAGCCCACAGGTGCCCGCTGAGGCCGCGGAAACGGGCGAGGACACCTACGCGGGCGGGCTGCGCAAGGTCGCCCGGGTCGTGCTGCTCGACCCGCAGGACCGCATCCTGCTCCTCCACGGGCACGAGCCGGACGATCCGGCCGACGACTGGTGGTTCACCCCCGGCGGGGGTGTGGAGGGCGACGAGACCCGTGAGCAGGCCGCCCTGCGGGAACTCACCGAGGAGACGGGCATCACCGAGGTCGAGCTCGGCCCGGTTCTGTGGCGGCGAAGGTGCTCCTTCCCCTTCGCCGGACGCCGCTGGGACCAGGACGAGTGGTACTACCTCGCCCGCACGGACCGTACGGAGGTGGCCGCCACCGGACTGACCGAGCTGGAACGGCGCAGTGTCGCCGGAGCGCGCTGGTGGACGTGTCCGGAACTGAGCCGGGCACATGAGACGGTGTATCCGACCAGACTCGCCGGGCTGCTGCACACGCTGCTCGACGAAGGTCCCCCGGCCAGGCCTGTGATCCTTGACCCGGAAATCGTCTAGGGGCTCACGGGACTGGCGCACAATGGGGGGATCGCACGGCTGAAGGGGAACATGCCATGAGCGCCGAGGACCTCGAAAAGTACGAGACCGAGATGGAGCTGAAGCTCTACCGGGAGTACCGCGATGTCGTCGGTCTGTTCAAATACGTGATCGAGACCGAGCGGCGCTTCTACCTGACCAATGACTATGAGATGCAGGTGCACTCGGTCCAGGGTGAGGTGTTCTTCGAGGTGTCCATGGCGGATGCCTGGGTGTGGGACATGTACCGGCCGGCACGGTTCGTGAAGCAGGTCCGGGTCCTCACGTTCAAGGACGTGAACATCGAGGAGCTGAACAAGAGCGATTTGGAGCTGCCGAGCGGGTGATGCCCACCCGGTCACCCCGAAGGGTGACGAGGTTGTCCACAGCCGCCGAGCTGTCCACCAAGATCCACTTCGTGGCGGCGGACGGCTGATCGTTGGCACCGGAGGTGGTGCCGACATGACCGCACATCTGGCACGCAGTGCCATGGGCAAGTACGGAGAAAGCCTGGCCGCGCGGCGGCTGGCCGAGACCGGTCTGGCGATCCTGGAGCGCAACTGGCGCTCCGGCCGGACCGGCGAGATCGACATCGTGGCCAGGGACGGGGACGTCCTGGTCGTCTGCGAGGTGAAGACCCGCAGGGAGGGCCCCTTCGAGCATCCGATGGCGGCCGTGACCCCCCAGAAGGCGGAGCGGCTGCGGGACCTGGCCGAGCGGTGGATCCAGGCCCACGGAGGCGCACCGCCCGGCGGAGTCCGCATCGACCTGGTCGGCGTGCTGCTGCCCGCCCGGGGCGCCGCCGTGGTCGAGCATGTGCGGGGGGTGGCCTGAATGGCTTTCGCCCGTACGTGTTCGGTCGCACTGGTGGGCGTCGAGGGCGTGGTCGTCGAGGTCCAGGCGGACCTGGAACCGGGCGTCGCGGCCTTCACCCTGGTGGGGCTGCCCGACAAGAGCCTCACGGAGAGCCGGGACCGGGTACGCGCAGCGGTCGTCAACTCGGGCGCGGCCTGGCCGCAGAAGAAGCTCACCGTCGGCCTGAGCCCGGCCTCCGTGCCGAAGTCCGGCAGCGGATTCGACCTGGCCGTCGCGGCGGCGGTCCTCGGCGCGGCGGAGCGCATCGACCCGCGCGTCCTCGCCGACATCGTGATGATCGGCGAACTCGGGCTGGACGGTCGGGTGCGGCCGGTGCGCGGAGTGCTGCCTGCCGTCCTGGCCGCGGCCGGTGCCGGGTACGAGCAGGTGGTGGTCCCGGAGGGCGCCGCCGCCGAGGCGTCCCTCGTGCCCGGCGTGTCGGTGCTGGGCGTCCGCAGCCTGCGGCAGCTGATCGCCATCCTGGCCGACGAACCGGTGCCCGACGAGGATCCGGACGAGCAGGGCCGCCCGGACCCCCTGCTCGCCGGGCTGCGCATGCCGGGGACCGGCGCGGCCACGGGCATGCCCAGCGTCGGCGCTGCCCGGCACGACCACGGCCATGACCTGGCCGATGTCGTCGGGCAGACCTCGGCGCGCACAGCCGTGGAGGTGGCCGCGGCGGGCGGGCACCATCTCTTCCTCGAAGGACCGCCCGGCGCCGGCAAGACGATGCTCGCCGAGCGGCTGCCGACCATCCTGCCCCGGCTCGGCCGGCAGGAGTCGCTTGAGGTCACCGCGGTCCACTCGGTGGCGGGCCTGCTGCCCCCGGGCAAGCCGCTGATCGACGTCGCCCCCTACTGCGCCCCGCACCACTCGGCCACCATGCAGGCACTCGTCGGCGGTGGCCCGGGCGTCGCCCGGCCCGGCGCGGTGTCGCTGTCCCACCGCGGGGTGCTGTTCCTGGACGAGACGCCGGAATTCAGCAGCCATGTCCTGGACGCGCTGCGGCAGCCGCTGGAAGCGGGGCACGTCGTGATCGCGCGCAGTGCGGGAGTCGTGCGCTTCCCCGCGAAGTTCCTCATGGTGCTCGCGGCCAACCCCTGCCCGTGCGGCCGGTTCTCACAGCGAGACGACCTGTGCGAGTGCCCGCCCTCGGCCATCCGCCGCTACCAGGCCAGGCTCTCCGGCCCGCTGCTCGACCGGGTCGACCTGCGTGTCGAGGTGGACCGCGTCACCCGCACCCAGCTGACCGCCTCCGGCGCCAGGGGCGAGTCGACCGCGACGGTCGCCGACCGGGTGAGGGCGGCCCGGGAACGGGCCTCGGGCCGCCTCGCCGGCACCCCCTGGTGCACGAACAGCGAGGTGCCGGGCCGTGAACTGCGCAACCGCTGGTATGCCGTGCCGGGCGCGATGGACGAGGCCGAGCGGAACCTGGAGCGGGGCGTCCTCACCGTCCGCGGCCTCGATCGCGTCCTACGGGTGGCCTGGACCGTCGCCGACCTCGTCGGCCACGACCGGCCCGACGCCACGGACGTCGCCCTCGCGCTCCAGCTGCGCACCGGAGTGCCGCGAGGCGTCCCCATGGCCATCGGGGCGCTGACATGAGCATCGCCGGTGAACCGGGCGGTGAGCTGCTCGGCCGGGTCCTGCTCACCCGTGTCATCGAGCCCGGCGACGAGGTCGGCGGGCGGTGGGTCCGGGAGCTCGGTGTCGGGGAGGTGGTGCGGCGGCTCGCGAAGGGCGGGCCCCCGCTGCCGGGTGTGAGCGGGACACGGTGGGCCGGGCTGGTGGCCAGGGCGCAGGCCGCCCGGCCACGACGGGATCTGGAGGCCGCCCGGGACGCCGGAGTGCGGTTCGTGTCTCCCGGCGACGCCGAGTGGCCGGGGCAGCTCGACGATCTGGGGGATGCACGGCCCCTGGCGCTGTGGGTGCGCGGGCGGCCCAGTCTGCGGATGTGGGCGCTGAGGTCGGTCGCCGTGGTCGGCGCCCGGGCCTGCACCGAGTACGGGGCGCACATGGCCGCGACCCTCGCCGCCGGCCTCGCGGAGCAGGGCTGGGTCGTGGTGTCCGGCGGCGCCTACGGAGTCGACGGTGCCGCCCATCGCGGAGCGCTCGGAGCCGGCGGCGCCACCGTCGCCGTCCTCGCCTGCGGCGTCGACCGGCCCTACCCCCGCGGCCACACCCGGCTGATCAACAGGATCGCCGAACAGGGGCTGGTGATCGGTGAGTTGCCACCCGGTGATCACCCGACCCCGAGCCGGTTCATCCTGCGGAACAGACTGATCGCCGCACTCACCCGCGGCACGGTCGTCGTCGAGGCCGCCCACCGCAGCGGCTCCCTGGTCACCGCGCGGGCGGCACAGCGCCTCGGCCGGCACACGATGGGCGTGCCGGGGCCCGCCACCAGCGGGCTTTCCGCCGGCGTGCACGATCTGCTGCGCGGGGAGGCCGTCCTGGTCACCGACGTCGCGGACGTCGTCGAACTGGTCGGCGAGATCGGAGAGCTGGCCCCCGACCGGCGCGGCCCCGTCCTGCCCCGGGACCTGCTGGAACCGGCCACCCGGCAGGTACTCGCCGCACTGCCCGGGCGCGGGGCGGCCCGGCCGGACGAGATCGCTCGCTCCGCACAGACCGCACAGGACGACGCGATCGCGAGACTGTACGAACTCCGAGCACTCGGTTACGTCGAACGACACGGCGACGGCTGGAAGTTGACACGCCAGGCGGTGATGTCGGTCCGCGACGGCCGAGGGCCGGGTTGACCGTGCCCGTTCGGCCGTCCGGGGGAATCCCGACAACCCTTGGAAATGCGCCCAGTTGAGCCTTCGGGTGATCACACCGGGCCACCGCGACGCCCCGGCGGGACGTCCTCGGGAACGTATCTGCGCCCGCCTTGGCCTCCTCCCTTCGCGCACCGCGACTCCGCAGTCACGCTACGCTCACGAGGATCCCGACACGGACAGGCAACTCGACATCAGACAGACAGCTCATCTCAGCAGCACCACTCCGCAGCAGAACGGCACAAGGCGACGAATGCCCCAGCACACCTCCGGGTCCGACCGGGCGGCGATCCCCCCAGCCGCCCGTGACGGTGGCAGCGTGCGGCCGCCCGCTCCCTCGACGCTCGACGAGCTGTGGCGGTCGTACAAGGCGACGGGGGACGAGCGGCTGCGGGAGCAGCTGATCCTGCACTACTCGCCGCTCGTCAAGTACGTCGCGGGACGGGTCAGCGTGGGCCTGCCGTCCAACGTCGAGCAGGCGGACTTCGTCTCGTCCGGAGTGTTCGGACTGATCGACGCGATCGAGAAGTTCGACGTCGACCGCGAGATCAAGTTCGAGACGTACGCGATCACCCGGATCCGCGGCGCGATGATCGACGAACTCCGGGCGCTGGACTGGATCCCCCGCTCGGTGCGGCAGAAGGCGCGCAACGTCGAGCGTGCGTACGCCACGCTGGAGGCCAGGCTGCGGCGGACTCCGAGCGAGGGTGAGGTGGCCTCCGAGATGGGCATCGCCGTCGAGGAACTCCACGCGGTGTTCAGTCAGTTGTCGCTGGCCAACGTGGTGGCCCTGGAGGAGCTGCTGCACGGGAGCGGTGAGGGCGGCGACGGGCTCAGCGTCATGGACACGCTGGAGGACACCACCGCCGACAACCCCGTCGAGGTCGCCGAGGACCGGGAGCTGAGAAGGTTCCTGGCCAGGGCGATCAACACGCTGCCCGACCGGGAGAAGACCGTGGTCACGCTGTACTACTACGAGGGCCTCACCCTGGCCGAGATCGGGAACGTGCTGGGTGTGACCGAGAGCCGGGTCAGCCAGATCCACACCAAGTCAGTGCTGCAGCTGAGAGCGAAGCTGGCGAGCTTCGGCCGCTGACCAGGCCGGATGCCCTCGGTTCGGCATCAACCACTCCCGTACGGCGGGCCGCGTCCGTAGAGTGTTGACGTGCCAAGGATTCGAGCGGCCTCCGTGGCCGAGCACCGGTCGATGCAGCGAGCCGCCCTGCTGGACGCGGCTCGTTCCTTGTTGTCCGAGGGCGGTACGGAGGCGCTGACCTTCCCGGCCCTCGCCGAGCGGACGGGCCTCGCGCGATCGTCCGTCTACGAGTACTTCCGGTCGCGGGCGGCCGTGGTCGAGGAACTGTGCGAGGTCGACTTCCCGGTCTGGGCGGCGGACGTGTCGGCGGCGATGGAGCGGGCCGGCACGGCCGAGGCCAAGGTCGAGGCGTATGTACGGCAGCAACTGGAACTGGTCGGGGACCGGAGACACCGGGCTGTGGTCGCGATCTCCGCGAGTGAGCTGGACGCGGGAGCGCGGGAGAAGATCAGGGCGGCGCACGGCGGACTGGTCGCGATGATCGTCGAGGCGCTGGGCGAGCTGGGGCACGCGCAGCCCCGGCTGGCGGCCATGCTGTTGCAGGGGGTCGTGGACGCGGCCGTGCGGAGGATCGAGCTGGGAGCCGCGGAGGAACCGGCCGCCATTGTCGATGCGGCGGTTTCCATGGCTCTGCGGGGGGTCCGGGGCTAGGAGGCGCCGTCCCGTAGCCGGCGGTGGGTCCGGGGCTAGGAGTGCCCCTCCCGCAGCCGGCGGGGCGGGGTGCCGACAGGGCCACCCGTGCTGACCCGAGGGGCACGGCCACCCGCGGAAAGTCAGGCGAGCGGCAGCAGCTTCGGTGGGCGCGTGTGCAGGAGCCATGGCGGCGGCAGCGACAGCGGGCCGTGCCGGCCCGAAGGGCACGCTCGCCTGCGGAAAGTCAGGGCACGGCCACCCGCGGAAAGTCAGGGCACGGCCACCCGCGGAAAGTCAGGCGAGCGGCCATCCGCGGAAAGTCAGGCGAGCGGCAGCAGCCTCGACGGGCCTCTGTGCAGGAGCCATGGCGGCAGCAGCGACAGCGGGTTCAAGTACACCGTGCCGCGGCGCAGTCCCCAGTGGACGCACGGGGCCGCCGTGCAGTGCGAGCCGCTCGCGTCCACCGTGCCGATCACCTCGCCCGGTTCCACCTCCTCGCCCTCCTCGACCGTCGCCGTCACCGGTTCGTACGTCGTGCGCAAGGGCGGATCACCCGTCCCCGTGAGGTCCACCGAGACGACTCCCTTGCCGGCCACCCGGCCCGCGAAGGAGACCCGGCCCGCGGTCACCGCTCGAACCGGTGTGCCCGCGGGCGCTGTCAGATCCACCCCCCGATGGCCGGGGCCGTAGGGCGTAGCCGGGGGCTCCCAGCCCCGCAGGACCCGGGGACGCAAGCCGACGGGCCAGGTGCGGCCGATCGCCGGCACGGTGGCGTCCGCGGGGGGCGCGTCCGCCGCGAACAGCGGTGGTGGCGGGGCCAGCAGGGCCGCCGCCGTGACGATCAGCAGCAGGATCAGGCGTGCACACAGGCGTGCACATCGGTTCGCTCGCATGCGGAAAGCGTCCCGGAGCGCCGGTGCCGCCGCTCCCGGCTGTGGGCGGGTGCGCGGTTGTGGACAACGGCGTCACCCGGCACCCCACGGGTCCCGTACACTTCTGGTGGCGACCCGAGCCATCGGGTCGACTTCGCACGCCCCGACACGAACCCCGGCAACGGGCCCGTGTCAGCGCCCCTCGGTCCCTGGTGGAACGGCGCGCAGTGGGCGTCAGGCGCGGAGGCCGTCCGGCGTCCGCGGCACAACCGAGAAAATCAAGGAGATACGGCCATGGCCGTCGTCACGATGCGGGAGCTGCTGGAAAGCGGCGTCCACTTCGGTCACCAGACCCGTCGTTGGAACCCGAAGATGAAGCGCTTCATCTTCACGGAGCGCAACGGCATCTACATCATCGACCTGCTCCAGTCGCTGTCGTACATCGACCGCGCCTTCGAGTTCGTCAAGGAGACCGTCGCCCACGGCGGCACGGTCATGTTCGTCGGCACGAAGAAGCAGGCGCAGGAGGCCATCGCCGAGCAGGCCACCCGCGTCGGCATGCCCTTCGTCAACCAGCGCTGGCTGGGCGGCATGCTCACCAACTTCTCGACCGTCTACAAGCGCCTGCAGCGCCTGAAGGAGCTCGAGCAGATCGACTTCGAGGACGTGGCCGCTTCCGGCCTCACCAAGAAGGAGCTGCTGGTCCTCTCCCGCGAGAAGGCCAAGCTGGAGAAGACCCTCGGCGGTATCCGCGAGATGTCCAAGGTGCCCAGCGCCGTCTGGATCGTGGACACCAAGAAGGAGCACATCGCCGTTGGTGAGGCCCGGAAGCTGAACATCCCGGTCGTCGCGATCCTCGACACCAACTGCGACCCCGACGAGGTCGACTACAAGATCCCGGGCAACGACGACGCGATCCGCTCCGTCACCCTGCTCACCCGTGTGATCGCTGACGCGGTCGCCGAGGGCCTCATCTCCCGCTCCGGTGTCGCCACCGAGGGCAAGGGCGACAAGGCCGCGGGCGAGCCGCTGGCCGCGTGGGAGCGCGACCTGCTCGAGGGCGAGAAGAAGGCCGACGAGGCCCCCGCCGCCGAGGCCGCCCCCGCCGCTGACGCTGCTCCGGCCGCTGAGGTCGCCGAGACTGCCCCCGCCGCCGAGGCCGCTCCGGCCGACGAGGCCCCCGCTGCCGAGACCGAGAAGCCGGCCGAGGGCGAGAAGCCGGCCGAGGCCGAGCAGGCCTGACCCGTCAGTCCCGTGGTGACGGCGGGAGCGGTACCGCATCCACCAGCGCCCTCGGCGCGGTGAAGTCCGCTCCCGTCGTTCACCCGTAGGTCAGCGGAAGGACAGCGCCCTCCGGCTCCATGGAGGGCGCATCCGCAGGATCCGCAGAGATCTTCGATCTTCCAGACTTCGAGAGAGATTCACAGACTCATGGCGAACTACACCGCCGCCGACGTCAAGAAGCTCCGTGAGCTCACGGGCGCCGGCATGATGGACTGCAAGAAGGCGCTGGACGAGGCCGAGGGCAACGTCGAGAAGGCCGTCGAGGCGCTCCGCATCAAGGGCCAGAAGGGCGTCGCCAAGCGCGAGGGCCGTTCCGCCGAGAACGGTGCCGTCGTCTCGATCATCGCCGACGACAACTCCTCCGGTGTCCTCGTCGAGCTGAAGTGCGAGACGGACTTCGTCGCCAAGGGTGACAAGTTCCAGGCCGTGGCCAAGACCATCGCCGAGCACGTCGCCAAGACCTCCCCGGCCGACCTGGAGGCCCTGCTCGCCTCCGAGATCGAGGCCGGCAAGACCGTCCAGGCGTTCGTCGACGAGGCCAACGCCAACCTGGGCGAGAAGATCGTCCTGGACCGCTTCGCGCAGTACGCCGACGGCTTCGTGACGGCGTACATGCACCGCACGATGCCCGACCTGCCCCCGCAGATCGGTGTCCTCGTCGAGCTGGACAAGCCGAACGCGGAGATCGCCAAGGGCGTCGCCCAGCACATCGCCGCCTTCGCGCCGAAGTACCTCTCCAAGGAGGACGTGCCGGCCGAGGTCGTCGAGTCCGAGCGCCGCGTCGCCGAGGAGACCACCCGCGCCGAGGGCAAGCCCGAGGCCGCCCTGCCGAAGATCGTCGAGGGTCGCCTCAACGGCTTCTTCAAGGACGCCACGCTGCTCGGCCAGCCGTACGCGCTCGACAACAAGAAGTCCGTCCAGAAGGTCCTGGACGAGGCCGGTGTCACCCTGAAGCGCTTCACGCGCATCAAGGTCGGCATCTGAGTCCGTACCGCGCTCGACGCCCGACCCCGATAAGGTCGACAGCAGTCGTCCGCGTACGCCGTCGCATGGGTGGCGGACGACAGCAGATCTGACAAGGAGGCCATTGCCGTATGGGATGCGAAACACGCCCCACCGGCAATGGCCTTCTTGGTATGTGCAACACGTGAAAGAGGCGGGATCCCCCATGACCAAGGCCCAGAAGAGCGACGACGGCAAAGTGCGCGGCCGGTTTCTGCTGAAGCTGTCCGGAGAGGCCTTCTCCGGCGGCGGCGGCCTTGGCGTCGACCCCGACGTGGTGCACAAGATCGCCCGCGAGATCGCGGCCGTCGTGCGCGACGGTGCGGAGATCGCGATCGTCATCGGCGGCGGCAACTTCTTCCGCGGCGCCGAACTCCAGCAGCGCGGCATGGACCGGGCCCGCTCCGACTACATGGGCATGCTCGGCACCGTCATGAACTGCCTCGCCCTCCAGGACTTCCTCGAGAAGGAGGGCGTGGACTGCCGCGTGCAGACCGCCATCACCATGGGCCAGGTCGCCGAGCCGTACATCCCGCTGCGCGCCGTACGGCACCTGGAGAAGAGCCGTGTGGTGATCTTCGGCGCCGGGATGGGCATGCCGTACTTCTCCACCGACACCACCGCCGCCCAGCGCGCCCTGGAGATCGACGCCGAGGCGCTGCTGATGGGCAAGAACGGCGTGGACGGGGTCTACGACTCCGACCCGAAGACCAACCCGGACGCGGTGAAGTTCGACCACCTCGGCTACGGCGAGGTCATCACGCGCGATCTGAAGGTCGCCGACGCCACGGCCGTGACGCTGTGCCGCGACAACAAGCTCCCGATCGTCGTCTTCGAGCTGCTGGCGGAGGGCAACATCGCCCGCGCCGTCAAGGGTGAGAAGATCGGCACGCTGGTGGGGGACCCCGGCAGCCGGGACTGAGACCCGAGAACCACCCCGTCCGGGGGACGGACGGGACGGAGCCGGGCCGGGGGGATGGACAATGTCCCGCCGGTCGGGAACCGTTCAGAAGAAGACGCGACGCAGCCGGCCGCCGCCCCACATGGAACCGCAGCCGGGCCTACTCAAGACACGCAGGAGCAAGTGGTGATCGAAGAGACCCTCCTCGAGGCCGAGGAGAAGATGGAGAAGGCCGTCGTGGTCGCCAAGGAGGACTTCGCCGCGATCCGCACCGGCCGTGCGCACCCGGCGATGTTCAACAAGATCGTGGCCGACTACTACGGCGCGCCGACGCCGATCAACCAGCTGGCCTCGTTCTCCGTGCCCGAGCCGCGTATGGCCGTGGTGACCCCCTTCGACAAGAGCGCGCTGCGCAACATCGAGCAGGCGATCCGCGACTCCGACCTGGGCGTCAACCCGAGCAACGACGGCAACATCATCCGGGTGGTGTTCCCCGAGCTCACCGAGGAGCGCCGCCGCGAGTACATCAAGGTCGCCAAGAGCAAGGGTGAGGACGCCAAGGTCTCCATCCGCTCAGTGCGCCGCAAGGCCAAGGACGCCATCGACAAGCTGATCAAGGACGGCGAGGTCGGCGAGGACGAGGGCCGCCGTGCGGAGAAGGAGCTCGACGACACCACCGCGAAGTACGTCGCGCAGGTGGACGAGCTCCTGAAGCACAAGGAAGCGGAGCTGCTCGAGGTCTGATGAACGACTCTTCCTGGGGGGCGCCGCCACAGGCCGGGTACTGGGGACCCACTGACCAAGGGCATGGTCACGGGCACATCCAGGGACCCGGCCCCGGGCACGTCCAAGGGGCCGGCCCGGCGGGTCCCGCATACGATGCGTATGAAGCGCCTCAGACTCGCCCCATGCCCATCGTGCCCGACGTGACCGACTTCGGCGGAAACCAGGATGACGACCGGGGAGCTGCTCGGCTGAGCGGCACCCCGGTCCGAAACGACACGAATGCGGAGCCCATGCCCGACGCCTCGCAGCCGGCGCCCAAGCCGCCGAAGAAGAGCGCGGGTCGCGACCTGAGCGCCGCGATAGGGGTCGGTGTCGGGCTCGGTGCGGTGATCGTCGCGTCGCTGTTCGTCGTCAAGGCAGTCTTCGTCGGTGTCGTCGCGGTCGCCGTCGTGGTCGGCCTCTGGGAGCTGACCAAGCGGCTGGAGGAGCGCAAGGGCATCCGGGCACCGCTCGTGCCGCTCGCGCTCGGCGGGGCCGCGATGGTCGTCGCCGGGTACGTCCGGGGCGCCGAGGGCGCGTGGGTGGCGATGGCGCTCACGGCACTGGCCGTCCTGGTCTGGCGCATGACCGAACCGCCCGAGAACTATCTGAGGGACGTCACCGCGGGCGTCTTCGCGGCGTTCTACGTGCCGTTCCTGGCGACCTTCGTCGCGATGATGCTGACCGCGGACGACGGACCGCGGCGGGTGCTCACCTTCCTGCTGCTCACGGTCGTCAGCGACACCGGGGCCTACGCCGTCGGCTGGCGGTTCGGCCGGCACAAGCTCGCCCCGCGCATCAGCCCCGGCAAGACCCGCGAGGGCCTGCTCGGCGCGATCTCCTTCGCCATGGTCGCGGGGGCCCTGTGCATGCAGTTCCTCATCGACGACGGTGCCTGGTGGCAGGGACTGGTGCTGGGCCTCGCGGTCGCGGTCACCGCCACGCTCGGCGACCTCGGCGAGTCCATGATCAAGCGGGATCTCGGTATCAAGGACATGGGCACGCTGCTGCCGGGCCACGGCGGCATCATGGACCGGCTCGACTCGCTGCTGCCCACGGCTCCGGTGGTGTGGCTGCTGTTCGTGGTGTTCGTCGGGTCGGGCTGAGGCGACCCTCGTCGACGAGCCCCTGCCCCGATGGGCAGGGGCTCGCTGTCGTCCCGGGGAGACGCCCGGGGGCCTGAAGTGGGACGATTCAGATGTACCTCCCAAAGGAGGCCATCATGGCCATCATCCGAGAGAGCATCGATGTCGACCGCCGTCCGGAGGAGGTCTACCAGTACGTCATGGACCCTCAGCGCATGCCGGAGTGGCAGCTGAGCGCCGTCTCCGCGGAGCGCCTCGACGAGGGGCCCGTCGGCGTCGGCACCCAGGTCCGGGTGACCCGGCACATCGGCCGTCGTGTCATGCCGATGACCATGGAGGTCACCGAGTACGACCCTCCGCACAGCTGGGGCATGCGCGGCGTCGACGGCCCCGTCCGGGCGCAGGTGCACGGAGAGGTCGAACCGTACGACGAGGGCCGGCGCTCCCACGTCACCATCGCCATCGACTTCGAGGGCCACGGCATGGGCAAGGTCCTGGTCCCCCTCGTGGCACGCCCCCAGGTCCGCAAGGAACTCCCGCGCAACGAGCAGCTCCTCAAGGACCGGCTGGAGGAGACGGGCGGGTAGATGCCACCGCAGTGGCTCTGAGGGCATCACCGTCGGGCTGACCGAGCACGGCTGAAGGCTGCCGAAGGAATCGTGCACCCAACGGTGGCCTGAGTGTGGCTTCCCGACCGGATGCTGCCCGCGCTGGGCCGGCTACCTCGCTGCCCTCGGAGCTACCGAGTCACGCCCTATCAGGAGCCCGGGCCGCAGTCCGAGTCGTAATTCCTTGGCAGCCAGCCGGTCCGGCCCCGAAGGGGCGTTGCTACTCAGCAGGCGGTGCGCACTCCGAAGCGCGCCAGACAGTGCCAGACCTTCTTGAGGTCCTGAAGGCCGTAACGGCCAGTTCCGGCTGCATCCCCGATCACCTTGGGGTTCAGCACGTCATCAACGGCGATCTCAGCACCCAGGTCAACGTATTCCTGTCCCCGGTAGCTTGAGTGACGCCGTAGTTCAGCCACGCTGAGCCTGAAACCCGGATGCCATTCGATTGGGCACGGGAGGTGATGAGCTGCGAATTCAACCTCTGTGCCGCGATAGCTGGGGTCCAGCACCAGCGCCTCGACGTCACAGTCGAACCTGACCAGTCCGTGGATCTGTGCCTCAATGTGACAGTCCAGGACGTCCGACTCGCCCGCCTCCGCCAGTTCGATAAGCGAGCAACGGTCGGCTTTGCCGAAGTCGGCAGGCTCGGTGGAACTGTCCGGGTAGCAGAACGTGGTGCGTCTCAGGGTCTCGGTGTTGAGTCTGAAGTACGAAGAGCCGAACCGCGGTGCACCACCGACCGGATCACGGCGGTAGTTCAGCGCACCGTATACGGGACGTTGGTCAGCCGGGGCCTCGTCGTACGCACCGCCGAAGATACGGCTCTCCCAGCGCCACCGGTCTCCACCAGGATGAGCGGTTACACCACCGTTGCTCGTGCCTGTCATGAACTGTGACCGGTAAACGCCGTCTTCCGCCATTTGCGCCAGGACGAGACGATCTCCTGCGGGACGATCGGGATGAAAGTGCATCGTCACCCGGAGGTCCCCAGCGAGCGGCTCTCCTCCACATGAAGCCGCGACATGTTGCAGAGCCTTTTCCTGCAGCGAAACGACGATGTCAGCACCCATGCGTGGAGTGTGCACGGACGGCACTGCTCAACGCACGTCAGTTTGTGAGACACGGCTGCCTTGCCCGAAGTTCATGGGTCTCAGCATCAGGCATAACCCCATGGCTGTTCGACGGAAAGCTCGGCGTCTCGGACCGGGGCTCTTGCCGACCGCAATACCGCCGTCTCCCGCTGGTGGCCGACGTGCCTGCCTGCCGACCGAGCGCCGGACCCGGCACAATCTCGAAGTGGCCCGAGCCCTCAGCGCTCATAACCGCATGGACGACGCACTGGCGAAGATCCTCGAAGCGGAGAGCTGGGCGCCCGAGCAGGTACGGAGCCACTACCTCGCCCGCGAGCTGGTGCTCACCTGGGACCGGAACCAGCGAGGCCGGCCGAGCCGCAGTCTGGCGGACCTGGCCAACAGGCTGCATGTCGTCTGAGCTGGGTACCCTCGGCTGCATGGCGCCGACTGAACAGGACGCGAAGATGGCGCATCCGCGCATGGCGGCGGGCCCGCCCACCCGGCGGTAGCCTGCGGGCCAAACCAGGAAGGTGGGTCCAGTGGGCTTCGACGCAGAACGAACAGCACGCATCACTGCCATGCAGGAAACCGCCCGGCCCGTCTGGGAGGCCACCGGCGACACGGACGCACTCCAGCAGTTCCTCAAGGACAACGGGTGCCACGGAGTGGAAGCCGTATTCGTGACCATGGGCCTGCTGAACTGCGATCTTGCTGAAGCCCAACGAGCCTTCTTCACCGCCCCATGCCGGGACGCCGAGCGCCGCTTCCACAACCACGCCATGGACCTGCTCGAAGAGGCCGCCGAGACCGACGCCTGACAGCACCAGCGGCCCATCAGAGGCCCTTTACTCGACCATTAAGACTCCGCCGACCTCCGTGAGTCGCTACGATCAAGAGATGGCTGGGACGAATCGCGATAATTTCACTGCAAAGACGAAGTCCTCATTGGCGGCCCGGGCCGGTTACCGCTGTAGTAACTTGACATGTCGACGCCTAACTACCCGTCCGGCATGGCAGGATGCAGAGGATTTTCTCAACTTGGGCGATGCAGCTCACATCTATGCCGCGAGCCCTAATGGCCCGAGATATAACGCAGCCATGACATCGGCCGAGCGGAAATCAATTCAGAATGGCATCTGGCTGTGTAAGACATGCGCGAAGATCATCGATAGTGAGCCTGACGCGTATCCACCAGAGGTGCTGGCAGTGTGGAAGCGGCACGCGGAAGCAAGCGCAGTAAGGGACGCGACAGCCGCAGCCGACCAAGTGGGACTCCTGCTCGCAGACATCACCGCCGCAAGGGAACTCCTTCTTTCGTTCTGTGCAGTATGGGAGCGAAACGATCCGTACATGCACTGGCACTCCAATGCCCCATTCCAAGAACGCTCGGCGAGGCATTTCGTTCTGTGCAGTATGGGAGCGAAACGATCCGTACATGCACTGGCACTCCAATGCCCCATTCCAAGAACGCTCGGCGAGGCTTATGGAGTATACGAGCGATCGCGTCAACTCTTACCACAGGGAGATTTCACCCCATGTGACAAGGATCCTTGCGATCGCCCGGTACATTCTGGGATCAGACCATCAAGCTATTGCCGAACTGGAAAGGGGGTCGGAGCATGCCTCCGTGAATTATATCGGAATGCGTGACTGTGCCAATAAGTTGCAAGAATTGCATAGCATTCTAGAATTGCGTTAATTTAAACTGTAAGGTCTGCGGCGCTGGCTGGGCCGTCCCTGGGCCGTCCGAAGCCGACCAACGCTGACAGTCGGCACCCACGGGTGACCACCCCCACCCCGCTCCGGCCTGGGCTGTGGCAGTTGATCTGCCACACTGGGAGAGTTATGCCTGCACCCGGAGAACTCACATTCGTCGCCCCCCGCGGAGCCAAGAAGCCGCCGCGGCATCTTGCCGATCTCACTCCTGCCGAGCGCAAGGAGGCCGTTGCCGCTGTCGGGGAGAAGCCGTTTCGTGCCAAGCAGCTCTCGCAGCACTACTTCGCGCGGTACGCGCATGATCCGGAGCAGTGGACCGATATTCCGGCCGGTGCCCGGGGGCGGCTGCAGGAGGCGCTGCTGCCCGAGCTGATGACCGTCGTGCGGCATCTGTCGACCGACCAGGGCACCACCCGCAAGACGCTGTGGCGGCTGTTCGACGGGACGCTCGTCGAGTCCGTGCTGATGCGCTACCCGGACCGGGTGACCATGTGCATCAGCTCCCAGGCCGGGTGCGGGATGAACTGCCCGTTCTGTGCGACCGGGCAGGCGGGTCTCGACCGGAATCTGTCCACCGCCGAGATCGTCCATCAGATCGTGGACGGGATGCGGGCCCTGCGGGACGGAGAGGTTCCCGGCGGTCCCGCGCGGCTCAGCAACATCGTCTTCATGGGCATGGGTGAGCCGCTCGCCAACTACAACCGGGTCGTCGGATCCATCCGGCGGCTCACCGACCCCGAGCCCGACGGGCTGGGGCTCTCGCAGCGCGGTATCACCGTCTCGACGGTCGGGCTCGTCCCGGCCATCCACCGGTTCTCCGACGAGGGCTTCAAGTGCCGCCTCGCCATCTCGCTGCACGCCCCCGACGACGAGCTGCGCGACACGCTCGTGCCGGTGAACACGCGCTGGAAGGTCCGGGAGGTGCTGGACTCCGGTTTCGAGTACAGCGCCAGGTCGGGGCGGCGGCTGTCCATCGAGTACGCGCTGATCCGGGACATCAACGACCAGGCCTGGCGGGGTGACCGGCTCGGGCGGCTGCTCAAGGGCAAGCCCGTGCACGTGAACCTGATTCCGCTGAACCCGACGCCCGGCTCCAAGTGGACCGCCTCCCGGCCCGAGGACGAGAAGGCGTTCGTGGAGGCGATCGCCGCCCATGGTGTGCCGGTGACGATCCGGGACACCCGTGGTCAGGAGATCGACGGGGCGTGTGGTCAGCTCGCGGCCACCGAACGGTAGTCTGACCGCCGTAAGAACATCTGCATATTCCGACAGGGGAGCGCCACAGCGCTGAGAGTGCGGCACACGGCCGCAGACCCTCCGAACCTGGCCCAGGTCATTCTGGGTAGGGAGATCGGTCATCACTCGAGCTGTTGCGCCCTGCCCGGGACCCCGGAGGTCCCGGGCGGGGCCGCGTCTTCTCCTGGTCACTCCAGGAGGAATCCAGTGGGCAACAACATCAAGCGGCTGGCGGCGGCGGCCGTCGCGCTCGGCGTGTCCGGCACGCTCGCCGCGTGCGGGTCGTCCGACGGCGGCCAGGGGTCCGGCGACTCCAAGACCGTGACGCTCGTCAGCCACGACTCGTGGGCCGCGTCCAAGGACGTCATGGCGGCCTTCGAGAAGCAGTCCGGCTACAAGGTCAGGGTCCTCAAGGACGGCGACGCCGGGCAGGCCGTGAACAAGGCCATCCTGACCAAGGACAACCCGCAGGGCGACGTCCTCTTCGGCGTCGACAACACCCTGCTGTCCCGCGCCCTCGACAACGGCCTCTTCCAGTCGTACGAGGCGAAGGGGTCGGACCGGATCAAGGCGGAGTACCGGGTCGACCAGGACAAGCACCGTGTCACGCCCGTCGACACCGGCGACATCTGCGTCAACTACGACAAGAAGTACTTCGCCGACCACGAGCTGGAGCCGCCGAAGAGCTTCGACGACCTGGTGAAGCCGCAGTACAAGAACCTGCTCGTGACCGAGAACGCCTCCGCTTCCTCGCCCGGCCTCGGCTTCCTGCTCGGCACCGCCGCGAAGTACGGCGACTCCGGCTGGGAGGGCTACTGGACGAAGCTCAAGGCCAACGGCGTGAAGGTCGTCGACGGCTGGGAGCAGGCCTACAACGAGGAGTTCTCCGGCTCGGCCGGCGGCAAGAAGGCCAAGGGCGACCGGCCGCTCGTCGTGTCGTACGCCTCCTCGCCGCCCGCCGAGGTCGTCTTCGCCGACCCCAGGCCCGGCACGGCGCCGACCGGGGTCGCCGAGGGCACCTGCTTCCGGCAGGTCGAGTACGCCGGGCTGCTCAGCAACGCCAAGAACACCAAGGGCGGCAAGGCTCTCCTCGACTTCCTCGTCGGCAAGAGGTTCCAGGAGGACATGCCGATGAACATGTTCGTGTACCCGGTGCGCGAGGGCGTCCAGGTGCCGCCGGAGTTCGTGAAGTACGGGCCGCAGGCGAAGGACCCGGAGACCATGGACCCGGCGAAGATCGCCGACCACCGTGACCAGTGGGTCAAGTCGTGGACCTCACTCGTACTGAAGTAGCCGCCCGGAGGCGGAGCGCGGCGGCTCGGTCCGGCCTGCTGACCGTGCCCGTCGCGTTCTTCGCGGTCTTCTTCGCCTACCCCGTCGCCGCGATCGTCGCGCGTGGCCTGAAGGCCGACGGGACCTGGCACCTGGGGCGGATCGGGGAGGTACTGGCGCAGTCCGACGTCCGGCACGTGCTGTGGTTCACCACCTGGCAGGCGTTCGTCTCCACCGCGCTCACGCTGATCGTCGCGCTCCCCGGCGCGTACGTCTTCGCGCGTTTCCACTTCCCGGGCAAGCAGGTCCTGCGGGCGGTCGTGACCGTGCCCTTCGTGCTGCCGACGGTCGTCGTCGGTACGGCGTTCCTGGCGCTGGTCGGGCGGGGCGGGCTGCTCGACGAGCTGTGGGGCGTACGGCTGGACACCACCGTGTGGGCGATCCTGCTCGCGCACGTCTTCTTCAACTACGCGGTCGTCGTCCGGACGGTCGGCGGGCTCTGGGCGCAGCTGGACCCGCGGCAGGAGGAGGCCGCGCGGATGCTCGGGGCGTCTCCGCTGAGGGCCTGGCGGCAGGTGACTCTCCCTGCCCTCGCCCCGGCCGTCGCCGCTGCCGCGCTCATGGTCTTCCTGTTCACCTTCACCTCCTTCGGTGTCGTGCAGATCCTCGGCGGACCCACCTTCTCCACCCTGGAGGTGGAGATCTACCGGCAGACGTCGGAGATCTTCGACCTGTCGACGGCGGCCGTGCTGACCCTCATCCAGTTCGTCGCGGTGGGCGCCATCCTCGCCCTGCACGCCTGGACCGTGCGGCGGCGGGAGACCGCACTGCGGCTGGTGGACGCGTCCGTGACGGCGCGCCGGCCGCGCGGCGCGGGACAGCGGGCGCTGCTGGGCGGGGTGCTCGTCACCGTCGCCGTGCTGCTCGTGCTGCCGCTCGCCGTGCTGGTGCAGCGGTCCCTTGGCGCCCCGGGCTTCGGCTACTACCGGGCGCTGACCAGCGAGGACGGCGGATTCTTCCTGGTCCCGCCGATCGAGGCGATCGGCAACTCCCTGTCGTACGCCGTCGCCGCCACGATCATCGCCGTGGTGATCGGCTCTCTCGCCGCGGTCGCGCTCACCCGCCGGGACGCCGGGCGGTTCGTGCGCGGCTTCGACGCGCTGCTGATGCTGCCGCTCGGGGTGTCGGCGGTGACCGTCGGCTTCGGGTTCCTGATCTCCCTCGACGAGCCGCCGCTGGACCTCAGGTCCTCCTGGATCCTGGTGCCGCTCGCGCAGGCCCTGGTCGGCGTGCCGTTCGTCGTACGGACGATGCTGCCCGTGCTGAGAGCGGTGGACGTCCGGCTGCGGGAGGCGGCCTCCGTGCTGGGGGCCTCGCCCTGGCGGGTGTGGCGGGAGGTGGACCTGCCGATCGTGCGGCGGGCGCTGCTGATCGCGGCCGGATTCGCCTTCGCCGTGTCCCTCGGGGAGTTCGGCGCGACGGTGTTCATCGCACGGCCCGACCGGCCGACGCTGCCGGTGGCCGTGGCCCGGCTGCTCGGACGCCCCGGTGACCTCAACTACGGCCAGGCGATGGCCCTTTCGACGATTCTGATGATGGTGTGCGCGGTGGCCCTGCTGGTACTGGAGAGGCTTCGCACGGACCGGACGGGGGAGTTCTGATGCTGCTGGCTCTGCGGGGGGCGACGGTTCGTTTCGGTGAGCGGGCGGTGCTGGACGCCGTCGATCTGGAGATCGCCGAGCACGAGATCGTGTGCGTGCTCGGCCCTAGCGGCAGCGGCAAGTCGACCCTGCTGCGGGCGGTGGCAGGGCTGCAACCCCTCGACTCCGGGCGGGTGGTGCTCGACGGTCGCGACCAGGCGGGCGTGCCCGCGCACAAGCGGGGCGTCGGGCTGATGTTCCAGGACCACCAGTTGTTCCCGCAGCGGGACGTGGGCGCGAACGTGGCCTTCGGGCTGCGGATGCACGGCGAGTCGAAGCGGCAACAGGCCGACCGCGTCAAGGAGTTGCTGGACCTCGTGGGGCTGCCGGGCGCGGGCCGCCGGGCCGTCGCCGCACTGTCCGGCGGAGAGCAGCAGCGCGTCGCCCTGGCCAGGGCCCTCGCGCCGAGTCCGCGGCTGCTGATGCTGGACGAGCCGCTGGGGCAGCTCGACCGGTCGCTGCGGGAGCGGCTGGTCGTCGAACTGAGGGAACTGTTCGGCCGGTTGGGCACGACCGTGCTCGCCGTGACGCACGACCAGGGGGAGGCCTTCGCGCTGGCCGACCGGGTCGTGGTGATGCGGGACGGGCGGATCGCCCAGTCGGGTTCGCCCCTTCAGGTGTGGCAGCGGCCCGCCGACGCGTTCGTCGCCCGCTTCCTCGGGTTCGAGAACGTGGTCGAGGCGACGGTCGGGGCGCAGGCCGCGGACACGCCCTGGGGCAAGGTGCCGGTGCCGGAGGGTGCTCCGCAGGGCACGCGGACCCTGCTGGTGCGGCCCGCAGGAGTGCACCTGGTGCCCGCCGACTCGGGCCTGCGCTGCACGGTGGCCGCGCGTACCTTCCGGGGCACTCATGTCGCCGTGCACCTCCAGCCCGAGGACGCCCCACGCCTGGAGGCGGCCTGCGCGCTGCGGGCGGCACCGGAGGTCGGGGACGAGGTCGGCGTGGATTTCGACGCCGCCGAAATCGTGGTGCTCAACTGACCGTCCCCGCCTAGTGCTGTGACCGGAAAGGTTTGCCGGAAAGCTTGTGGCGTCCGGTGCGGTGCATCGCAAGGCGGAGCATCGCCCGCGTACTGGATGTACTCGGGTGATGCGACAACGCGGCGAGGTGCCGTGCCGGGCGTCGCAAGCCGGTGAACCTTTCCGGTCGCAGCACTAGGGTGCGAGGCATGACGCCACTCGCGCACGACCGCTACTGCGACGAAATCGCCCACCAGATCGTCCTGTTGCGGCAGGTGGTGACCTCGGGGGCAGATCTGTCCGGCACGGTGCCGACCTGCCCGGACTGGTCGCTGGAGGAACTCGTCCGGCACACGGGCGCCGCCCTGCGCTGGGCGGAGCTGATGGTGCGGACCCGGGCCGTGGAGGAGGTGCCCGAGGAGCGGGTGCCGGGCGGGGCCGGTCCGCAGGCCGCCGGTGACGCCGCCGCACTGGACGCCTGGCTGGCGGAGACGGGCGAGCAGATCGTCGCCACGCTGCGGGAGGCCGGACCGGACGCGAAGGTGTGGGGCTGGGCCGGGATACAGAGCTCGGGGTTCTGGGCCCGCAGGATGACGCACGAGATCACCGTGCACCGCGCCGACGCCGCACTGGCCGCCGGGCTGCCCTACGAGGTCGCGCCCGAGGTCGCCGCCGACGCGATCGACGAATGGCTCCAGATCGTGGAGTACGTGCAGCGGACGGAGCCGCAGGACGTGGTGGGGGAACTGGTCGGCCCGGGCCGCAGCATCCATCTGCACGCCACCGACACCGGACCGGACCTGAACGCCGAATGGGTCGTCGAGCTCACCGAGGACGGTGTCCGCTGGCGCCGGGGCCACGAGAAGGCCACGGTCGCCCTGCGCGGGCCGCTCACCTTCGTGCTGCTCGCGTTCTACCGCCGGCTGCCGCTGGACACGAAGGAGCTGGAGGTCCTGGGCGAGCGGGAGTTGCTGGAGTTCTGGCTGGAGCGGGCCACCTTCGGCTGAGACAGGACGTGGCCCGCCCCCGGCCGGGGGCGGGCCACGTCACGGTGTGTGCCGCGGGCGTCAGCTGTCGCTGCTCGCCCCGCGACGGCGCATGCCGAAGAACACCGCACCGCCACCGACGGCGACCAGGGCCGCCGCGATGCCGGCGATGATCCCGGTGTTGGAGTCGGCACCGGTCTCGGCGAGGTTGGAGTCACCGGCAGGGGCGGGCACGTTGCCCGCCGGCGAGGTGCTCTGGCTCTCCGACGGCTCCGGAGCGGGGTTCTCGCTCTTCTCGGCCGGCTTGGAGGGGGACGCCGACGGGGTCGGCGTCGCCGGGGGAGTCGAAGCCGGAGGCTCCTCCTCTTCCTTCTTGCAGGCCGTGGCCGGGGTGACGAGGTTCGGCTTGATGTCCTCGTCGACGTACCCGGCGGCCTTGACGTGGATGCGGTACTCGGCGTTCGGCTTCCAGTTCTCGGCGAAGGTGATGGTGGTGCCCTCGCGCGAGCCCTTCACCTCCTGCTCGCCGACCTTCTTGACGTCGGCACCGTTGTTCTCCAGGTACACGGTGACCGTCGCCGCGATGCCGGCGGGGTCGACGTCGGTGACGGTGATGACGCCCTTGTCGCCATCGCACTTCGCCTCGGCGGAGAACTCGCTGATGTCGCAGGCGAGCGCGTTGCCGGCGGTACCGAGCGCGAGCGCGGCCGAGGCGGAGACGACACCGAGGACGCGCACGGCACGTGCGCGGCGGGATACGGACAGAGCTGCCACGTTTGTCCTTACAGGATTGCTCAAGCGGGGGGTGGAGGCAGTGTTGACAGGACATCAGCACTACCGGAGGCTCACAGGTCTATAAGCGCTGCATAAGTAGTGTCAACGCATATGCAGGTTGCAAGCACTTGCTTTGCCTTCTTATTAACCGCCGAGACGTTTCAACGCCTCCGGCGCCTCCTCGATCCGGTCCACCAGCGCGATGCGCGCCTCCATCGAGCGGCCCTGGGCCAGCGACCGGAGCAGCGGCCACGCGGGCAGCTTCTCCGTCCAGTGCACGCGGTTCACCAGCACCATGGGCGTCGGCTCGCCGCGCGATTGGTAGTAGTTGGGCGTCGCGTTGTCGAAGATCTCCTGTACGGTCCCGGCGGCGCCCGGCAGGAACACCACACCCGCGTCGGACCGGGCCAGCAGGCCGTCCTCGCGGGTGGCGTTGGCGAAGTACTTGGCGATGTGGGAGGCGAAGGCGTTCGGCGGCTCGTGGCCGTAGAACCAGGTCGGGATGCCGACCGAACGGCCGCCCTGCGGCCAGCGGGTGCGCACCTCGAAGGCGGCCGCGGCCCACTGGGTGATCGACGGGGTGAAGTGCGGTGCCTTGCCGAGGAGTTCGAGTGACTCGCTGAGCATCTCGTCGCCGAAGGGGGCGGCGTACGCGCCGAGGTTCGCCGCCTCCATCGCGCCTGGGCCGCCGCCGGTGGCGATCGTGAAGCCGGCGCGGGCCAGCTCCCGGCCGAGGCGCGCCGCGCCCGCGTACTCCTCGGTTCCGCGGGCCATCGCGTGGCCACCCATGACGCCCACGACCCGGGCGCCGGACAGGAGTTCGTCGAGCGCGTCCGAGACGGAGTCGTCGTGGATCGAGCGCAGCATCGACGCGTGGATGTCGCGGTCCGCCTTCGTGCGCTGGAACCAGGCGTAGGCGAGGGCGTCGGGCGTGGCCTCGTAGCCGTCGGCCAGCGACGCGAAGAGTTCGTCCGGCGAGTAGACCAGGCCGCGGTACGGGTCGAACGGCAGGCCCGGGACCGGAGGGAAGACCAGGGCGCCGTCGCTGCGGACCTTCGCGGCCGCGTCCTCGCGCATCGCGCAGCCGAGGAAGACCGCGTCCGCCGTGTCCGTGGTGAGCAGCTCGCGGGTACGGTCCGTCAGATCGACGGCCTGGACGCGGTATCCGGCGAGGGTGCCGCGCGCCGAGACGGTCGCGTCGAACTCCTCGAGGGTCTCGATCTCACGGTCGTCGTGGTGGGCCGCATGGGCGGGCATCGTCTGCACGCGCCCATGCTGGCACAGCCGCCGTCAGCCCTGGACGGCCGCCGGGTCCATCCACACGACCTCGAAGGTGTGGCCGTCCAGGTCGTCGAAGGCGCGGCCGTACATGAAGCCGTGGTCCTGGGTCTCGCCGGAGACCGAACCGCCCGCCGCGACCGCCTTCTCGACCAGCTCGTCGACCTTCTCGCGGCTCTCGGCGCTCAGCGCGAGCAGCACCTCGCTGGTCTTCGTCGAGTCCACGATGTCCTTCTTGGTGAACTGCGCGTACTTCTCCTTGGTGTGCACCATCACCACGATGGTCTCGCTGATCACGACCGAGGCGGTGGTGTCGTCGCTGAACTGCTCGTTGATCGTGAAGCCGAGCTCCGTGAAGAACTTCTTGGAGGCGCCGAGGTCGCCGGTGCACAGGTTCACGAAGATCATCTGCTGGTACATGCGAGGTCTCTCCCATCAAGTGCGTGTCGTTACGCGGGTATAGACCGGGCGCCCCGCCGGAACTCATCGCCGGATTTTTTCGTACGAGTCTTCTTGCGGCCGCGGGACTCAGCGCGCCAGGGGGAGCGCCGCCAGTTCGGCGACCGTCAGGGTGAGCGGACCGAACACGGCGAGCAGCGCGCCCGTGCGGAGGGCGGCGGCGCTGCGCAGTGTCGTGGCGGTGGCGCCGAGCCGCGTCAGCGCGGCGGTGGTGCCGGCGTGGGCCTGCCTGGCCTCGACGGCCGCCGTGAGGAGCGTCGCCGTGGTGCAGCCGGTCACGAGCAGCACGCCGAGGGTGGTGAGCGGGCCGAGCGAGAGCCCGTCCGGGGCGTGCAGCAGTGCCATGGCCCAGGCGGCGGACAGCACCGCGCAGACGACGCCCAGGGGGCGCCCGATGCGGACGGCTTCCGCCATGAGGATGCGGCCGGCCAGGAGCCGCAGGGCGCCGGGGCGGGCCGACTGGAGCAACCGTCCGCACAGATGGGTCAGGCCCGGACCGGCCAGGGCCAGGCCGACGGCGGCCAGCGCCCAGCCCGCCAGCACGCCCGGGGAGGCGCCGGAGAAGGAGAGGTCGGGGGGTGTCGGACTGGTACGGCCCGTGTAGCTCACCACGGCGAGGCCCGCGGCCAGCACGGTGATGCCCCAGGGGAGACCGGAGGGAGCGGCGATGGTGTCCGGCAGGGCCGCGTCGGAGGCCTCATCGGGAGTGTCGGGCGCCTCGGGGCCCGGGTGCTGTGCCAGGGCCCCGGCGGGGCTGATGGCCCCGGCCGCGTCCGGCGCCGCCGCGTGCGCGCTGAGCCGATGGACGGGATCGCCGGCCGGGCCCCTCGCGCCCGCCGCTTCCGGTGCGCCCGGGTGGTGGGGGGCGGCGGGCGGAGTGACGTCCACGACCGGGCCCACGGCTCGCAGGTCCACCGCGTCTGGGCCCACGGCGCCTGGGCCCACGGCTCGCGGGTCCACCGAGGACGGGGCCACGGAGCCCAGGTCCACCGCGCCCGGGCCCACGCCGCCCGAGCCCACCGCGGACGGGTCGACCGCGGACGGTCGAGCGGGGTCCGCGACCGCGCTCACCGTCCCGCCGGGGCCTGCGGCCGCCGCCGCGGCCGACCCGCCGTTCCGGGCCGCCGGCGGGCCGCTCTTCGTGGCGGGCTCGGTGCCACGGCCGTCCGTGGGCCGAATGATCTGCCGGCCGAACCGGCCGTACGCCCCGAAGGTCTCGCGGGTGCTGGTGCGCCGGTGGGCGCCGAAGTGGCCGTACGTCCGGGCCGCCCGGGGCGCGGCCGGCGCCGCCTCGTGTGGGCGCAGGGCCAGTGCCACCGCGACCGACGCGCCGACGGGCACGAACGCCAGCAGGGTCAGGGCGCCCGGCAGCGGCAGGGGCCGGCCCGCGGCGAGGGACTCGGCGGCGGCGCCGTCGAAGGGCATGCCCGTCAGGTCGCCCCGCAGGTGCAGGAAGACGAGCAGGGCCAGCATCGCGCCCAGGGTGCAGGACAGGGCCGTCGTCGTCGCCGAGACGGCCATCATGCGGACCGGACCGAGGCCGATGGCCGAGAGGCCGGAGCGGGGCTTGGTTCCTGGGTCGGTACGGGCCACCGCGACCGCGAAGTACACCGTGGCGGCCAGCGGGGCCGCGCACCAGGCCAGCCGCAGCGCGGCGGAGCCGGGGGAGCCCGGGTGGCCCAGAGCGTAGCCCAGGGCGCAGAGCAGCAGGAAGCCCGTGCCCGCGGAGGCCGCCGTGACCAGGAGGCGGCGCAGCTGGACGGCGGGATGGGCGCCGCGGGTCAGACGGAGAGCGAGCACGCGGCCCGGCCTTCCGGCTTGCTGGTCTCGGCGACCGGCGGCAGGTGGACCGTCTGCACGCGCCGCCCGTCGAGCAGGGACACCGTGCGGTCGGCGAGGGCCGCCGTCTCGGCGTCGTGGGTGGCCAGGACGACGGTGATGCGGTGGGAGCGGGCCGCCGTGGTGAGCGTACGCAGCACATGGGCCCGGTCGGCGCGGTGCAGGGGCGCCGTGGGTTCGTCGGCGAACAGCACTGACGGCGCGGGGGCGAGGGCGCGGGCGATGCAGACCCGCTGGCGCTCGGCCTGCACCAGCTGGTGCGGCCGTTTGCGGGCGCTGTCGCCGATGTCCAGGCGCTCCAGCCACTCCAGGGCCGCGGTCTTGGCGCGGCGCCTGCTGGTGCCGCGCAGCATCAGCGGCAGGGCGGTGTTCTCCCAGGCGTTGAGCTCCGGTACCAGGGAGGGGGCCGGGTCGATCCAGCCGAAGCGGTCGCGGCGCAGCCGCTCGCGGGTGAGGGGGCCCATGGTGTGCACGGGCACGCTGTTGAACCAGACCTCGCCGCGCCGGACGGGCACCAGGCCGGACAGGCACCGCAGCAGGGTCGTCTTGCCGCTGCCGCGCGGTCCGCCGATGGCGAGGATCTCGCCCTCGCGCACGCCGAGCGAGACGCCGCAGAGCGCGGGCGAGCCGTCGTCGTGCTGGAAGTGCAGGGCGCGTGCCCAGAGCACGTCGTCGTCCGGTTGGGCCTCCATGCGCGTACACCTCGGTTCAGATCCGTAGTTCCCGTGCCGTCCCCCGTGCGGGGGAACGAAGGCAGGGCCGATCGGTCACTGGGCACGCTAGGCAGAAGGCGGCGGGAGGCCGGACAGCACGCGGCCCCGGGCCGCCGTTTCTCACTCGGACGGGCGGCACCGGGGCCGGTGTTGATCATCCAGGCAGACGATCGGAGCGACGCGGGTCAGAGCCTGGTCCACGCCTCGGAGAGGGTGGCGCGCAGGATCTGCTCGATCTCGTCGAACGTCGACTGGTCGGAGATCAGCGGCGGGGCGAGCTGGACGACCGGGTCGCCGCGGTCGTCGGCGCGGCAGTACAGACCGTTGTCGTACAGCGCCTTGGAGAGGAAGCCGTACAGGACGCGCTCGGTCTCCTCGTCGTTGAAGGACTCCTTGGTGGCCTTGTCCTTCACCAGCTCGATGCCGTAGAAGAAGCCGTTGCCGCGGACGTCGCCGACGATCGGCAGGTCGTGGAGCTTCTCCAGGGTGGCGCGGAAGTTGCCCTCGTTGTCCAGGACGTGCTGGTTGAGGTTCTCGCGCTCGAACAGGTCGAGGTTGGCCAGGCCCACGGCGGCGGAGACCGGGTGGCCGCCGAAGGTGTAGCCGTGCAGGAAGACGTTGTCCTCCTTATAGAACGGCTCGGCGAGGCGGTCGGAGATGATGCAGGCGCCGATCGGGGAGTAGCCCGAGGTCATGCCCTTGGCGCAGGTGATCATGTCCGGCACGTAGTCGAACTTGTCGCAGGCGAAGTACGTGCCCAGGCGGCCGAAGGCGCAGATGACCTCGTCCGAGACGAGCAGTACGTCGTGCCGGTCGCAGATCTCGCGGACCCGCTGGAAGTAGCCGGGCGGGGGCGGGAAGCAGCCGCCCGCGTTCTGCACCGGCTCAAGGAAGACCGCGGCGACGGTGTCCGGGCCCTCGAAGAGGATCTGCTGCTCGATCTGGTCGGCGGCCCAGCGGCCGTAGGCCTCGGGGTCGTCGCCGTGGATCGGGGCGCGGTAGATGTTGGTGTTCGGGACCTTGTGGGCGCCCGGGACCAGCGGCTCGAAGGGGGCCTTCAGGGCCGGCAGGCCGGTGATGGACAGCGCGCCCTGCGGGGTGCCGTGGTAGGCGACCGCACGGGAGATGACCTTGTGCTTGGTGGGCTTGCCGACCAGCTTGAAGTACTGCTTGGCGAGCTTCCATGCGGTCTCCACCGCCTCACCGCCGCCGGTGGTGAAGAAGACCTTGTTCAGGTCGCCCGGGGCGTGGTGGGCGAGGCGCTCGGCCAGTTCGACGGCCTTGGGGTGGGCGTAGGACCACACCGGGAAGAACGCCAGCTCCTGCGCCTGCTTGAAGGCGGTCTCGGCGAGCTCGACCCGGCCGTGCCCGGCCTGCACCACGAAGAGGCCGGCGAGGCCGTCCAGGTAGCGCTTGCCCTTGTCGTCGTAGATGTAGGTGCCCTCGCCCCGGACGATGGTGGGGACGGGGGCCTTCTCGTACGACGACATGCGCGTGAAGTGCATCCACAGGTGGTCGTACGCGGTCTGGGAGAGGTCCTTGCTCACGGCTATCGGGTCCTCACGATCATCGGGTTCCCCACATGTAGGTCTGCTTCTTGAGCTTGAGGTAGACGAAGCTCTCGGTGGAGCGCACTCCGGGCACCGCCCGTATGCGTTTGTTGATGACCTCCAGGAGGTGGTCGTCGTCCTCGCAGACGATCTCCACCATCAGGTCGAAGGAGCCTGCGGTCATCACCACGTACTCGCATTCGGACATGGCCGACAGCGCGTCCGCGACCGACTCCACGTCGCCCTCCACGTTGACGCCGACCATGGCCTGTCTGCGGAAGCCCACGGTGAGCGGGTCCGTGACGGCGACGATCTGCATCACGCCCTGGTCGAGCAGCTTCTGGACGCGCTGGCGCACGGCCGCCTCCGACAGGCCCACGGCCTTGCCGATGGCGGCGTACGGCCGGCGGCCGTCCTCCTGGAGCTGCTCGATGATGGCGAGGGAGACGGCGTCCAGCTGGGGCGAGCTGCCGTTCCTGGACTCGCGGGAGGGCTCGCGGGACTCCCGCGAGCCCTTCTGGTCTGCGCTTCGACTGGCCACGAGGTCACTGTGCACGAGGTCTCGACACTTCCGCAAGCCTCGATCGATGAAATCCGTTGTTTGAGCCCTCGACTCCTGCGAATTCCGCACGATCGAAGGGAGCGGGGGTGTTGAAAACGTGGGTCTGCCGACTAGGGTGGGTGTCTCAAGTACTGGACATCCGAACTGGAGGGCCGGCAGTGAGCACCGAGCTGCGTCGTCTGCGCAACTACATCGGCGGTGAGTTCCGGGACGCCGCCGACGGACGGACCACCGAGGTGGTCAATCCCGCGACGGGCGAGGCGTACGCGACCGCTCCGCTGTCCGGGCAGGCGGACGTGGACGCCGCGATGGCGGCGGCCGCCGAGGCCTTCCCCGGCTGGCGCGACACCACGCCCGCCGAGCGCCAGAAAGCCCTGCTGAAGATCGCGGACGCCTTCGAGGAGCGCGCCGAGGAGCTGATCGCGGCCGAGGTGGAGAACACGGGCAAGCCCATCGGGCTGACCCGCTCCGAGGAGATCCCGCCGATGGTCGACCAGATCCGCTTCTTCGCGGGCGCGGCGCGGATGCTGGAGGGCCGCTCGGCCGGTGAGTACATGGAGGGCCTGACCTCCATCGTGCGCCGCGAGCCGGTCGGCGTCTGCGCGCAGGTCGCGCCCTGGAACTACCCGATGATGATGGCCGTGTGGAAGTTCGCCCCGGCGATCGCGGCGGGCAACACCGTCGTGCTGAAGCCGTCCGACACCACCCCGGCCTCGACGGTCCTCATGGCCGAGATCATCGGCTCGATCGTCCCCAAGGGCGTCTTCAACGTCATCTGCGGCGACCGCGACACCGGTCGCCTGATGGTCGAGCACGAGACCCCGGCGATGGCCTCCATCACCGGCTCCGTCCGCGCCGGCATCCAGGTCGCCGAGTCCGCCTCCAAGGACGTCAAGCGGGTCCACCTGGAGCTGGGCGGCAAGGCCCCGGTCGTGGTCTTCGAGGACACCGACATCGCCAAGGCCGTCGAGGACATCTCGGTTGCGGGCTACTTCAACGCCGGCCAGGACTGCACGGCCGCCACCCGCGTGCTCGTCCACGAGTCCATCCACGACGAGTTCGTCTCCGCGCTGGCCAAGGCCGCCTCCGAGACGAAGACCGGGCAGCCGGACGACGAGGACGTGCTGTTCGGCCCGCTCAACAACCCCAACCAGCTCAAGCAGGTCGAGGGCTTCATCGACCGGCTGCCCGCGCACGCGCGCGTGGAGGCCGGCGGCAAGCGGGTCGGCGACAAGGGCTACTTCTACGCGCCGACCGTCGTCTCGGGCCTGAAGCAGACCGACGAGATCATCCAGAAGGAGGTCTTCGGCCCGGTCATCACCGTGCAGTCCTTCTCCGACGAGGCGCAGGCCGTGGAGTGGGCCAACGGCGTCGAGTACGCGCTGGCCTCCTCCGTGTGGACCAAGGACCACGGCCGCGCCATGCGGATGTCCAAGAAGCTCGACTTCGGCTGCGTGTGGATCAACACCCACATCCCGCTGGTCGCCGAGATGCCGCACGGCGGCTTCAAGAAGTCCGGCTACGGCAAGGACCTCTCGGGGTACGGCTTCGACGACTACACGCGGATCAAGCACGTGATGACGTCGCTGGACGCGTAACCACGCGGTTTTGATCTCACGGCCCCGGGCGGCACTCCGCCTCTCCCGGGGCCGTTCCGCTGCCTGCGGAACCCATAGTCCCCTTCTGGTGGTCGGTGATCGACATGGCCTTCGGGGTGTTCGGGGTGATCCCGCTGTACGTCGTACGGCAGCGGATCAAGCGGCTGGAGGCGCTGTCCGCGCCGGTGGCCACCCCGGTGCTCAGCGGTTGAGAAAAACTGTTATCCCGGAAACCTTCACGGCGTCTCCCCGCATGTGATCCCGCACATAGCCAAGACCCCCGTGCCGCCTGAGAGGGTGCGTGCGGAAAAGCACCGATCCCAGCCGGCGAGGGGCCCCGTGGACAGTGAGCACTGGCGCGCCGTCGTCACGGCGGCGCAGGACGGCGACCGGCGGGCGCTGGACGAGCTGGTCGCGGGGTGGCTGCCCCTGGTCTACAACATCGTGGGCCGGGCCCTGAACGGCCACGCCGACGTCGACGACGTCGTGCAGGAGACCATGCTGCGCGCGGTCGGCAACCTCGGCTCGCTGCGCGACCCGGACAGCTTCCGGTCCTGGCTGGTGGCGATCGCCATGCGGCAGATCCGCGACCGGGCCCGGCGGAAGACCCCGGACCGGCTGGAGGAGGCGGCGGCCTCCGACTTCGCCGAGCTGACCGTGCTGCGGCTCCAGCTGGAAGGACAGCGGCGGGAGGTCGCCGAGGCGGTGCGCTGGCTGGACGGCGAGGACCGGCAGCTGCTGTCGCTGTGGTGGCTCGAGGTCGCGGGCGAACTGACCCGGCGCGAACTGGCCGCCGCGGTCGGCGTCACCCGGCAGCACGCCGCCGTGCGCGTCCAGCGGATGAAGGAACGCCTGGAGACCTCGCGCGGCATCGTCCGGGCCCTGGACGGCGCCTGCCCCGGCCTGCGCGAGGTGACCGGCCGCTGGGACGGCCGGCCCGACTCGGTGTGGCGCAAGCGGCTGGCCCGGCACATCCGCGGCTGCGGCTACTGCGGCGGTACCCGCGAGGCCGTCGTACCGGCCGAACGCCTCCTGGTCGGTATCGCCCTCGTCCCGCTGCCCGTCGGCTTCACGCTGTCGCTCGCCTTCGGCGGCAAGACCGCGGTGGCGGCCACGTCCGCCGGCTGGTCCGCCAAGCTGCTCGGAGCGCTCACCAAGCCGGCCGTGGCGATGACGGCGGGCGCCACGATCGTCGCGGGCGGCGCCTACGTCGTCACCCAGCCGCCGGACGCCCCGCCGCCCCGGGCCGCGGT
>NZ_POUC01000049.1 GCF_002891435.1 Streptomyces cahuitamycinicus | reverse complement strand
GTCCTGCTCTGGGGGAAGGCGACGGGTGCGGTCGTGTCCGTCATGAAGACCTCGCAGACGAGTAGTGCGTCGTGCCGATCTTCATTAGATGCCCCAGGCACCTATAAGGCGACGCGAAGTTCGGCCATGTCACCGACGGCGCCAAGATGGCCGGGGAACGCCGTAACCCTGTTCGAGCGCCGGTGGTCCGCAGCCTCCGGCCCGGGGCCGGCTTCCGCGCCAGAGCGCCGATGGTCCGCAGCATCCGGCGCGAAGCCGACTTCCCCGCCAAAGCGCCGGCGGTCCCAGCCTCCGCCGCGGGGCCGGCTTCCTCGCCCGGCACGCGTGCGGCCAGGCCGATGCGAAAACCGGTTGTCGGTCCGGTGGGGCAGGCCCCAGGATCCGGCCATGCCTACGTTCACCGTTTCCCTGCCGCTGTCCCTCGCCGCTCCCGCCCGGCGCCGACAGCAGCGGTCCGGCCGCCGGGGAGGACCGAGGCCGCCGCGGTCATGACCGCCGCGCTCGTCGCGGGGCTGCTCGCCGGGTACGGCATCGCCGTCCCCGTGGGCGCCGTCGGGACCTACCTCGTCTCCCTCACCGCCCGCACCTCCCTGCGCACCGGTGTCTGCGCCGCGCTCGGCGTCGCCACCGCCGACGGGCTCTACGCCCTCGCGGCCACGCTCGGGGGCACCGCCCTGGCGTCCGCGCTGCGGCCGGTGCTCGGGCCGCTGCGGTGGGCCTGCGTGCTGGTGCTGCTCGCGCTGGCGGCGTGGGGCGCTGCCACCGCCGTGCGGGCGTACCGGGTCCACCGGCTCGCGACCCGCACCGCCCCCGCTCCCCCGAGCCCGACCCGGGCCTACCTGGGCCTGCTGGGCATCACCCTGCTGAATCCCACCACCGTCATCTACTTCGCGGCCCTCGTGCTCGGTTCCCAGGCCACCGGCCCGGCCGGTCCACTGGAGCAGGGCGTGTTCGTGCTGGCCGCCTTCGTCGCCTCCGCGAGCTGGCAGGTGCTGCTGGCCGGGAGCGGCGCCCTGCTGGGCCGCGCGCTGACCGGCGATCGGGGGCGGCTGGTGACGGCACTGGTCGCGAGCGGGGTGATGACGGCCCTGGCCGTGCGGATGGCGCTCGCGCCGGGATGAGGCTCAGCGCTTCCGGCCGGATCCGGCGGGGTGCGGATGATTCCCGGGGGCACGGGTGTTGAAGACGGGTGGCGATGAGCCGCGGACGCGACGATGGGACGGATGCCATGCCTCTTGAAGGCGAGTACGAACCCAGCCCGACGCAGTGGGTGCGCAAGCAGGTGGAACTGTACGAGAGCTCCGGCGGTACGGAGGGGACGACACTGCAGGGCTCGAAGATGCCGGTCGTCGTCCTGACCTCACGGGGCGCCCGGAGCGGCAAGCTGCGCAAGACGCCGGTGATGCGGGTCGAGCACGAGGGGCATTACGCCGCGGTGGCCTCCCTCGGAGGGTCGCCCAAGCACCCCGTCTGGTACTTCAACATCCTGGCCCACCCGCAGGTGGAGCTTCAGGACGGGCCGGTGAAGCAGGACATGACCGCCCGTGAGGTCATGGGTGAGGAGAAGGCCGCGTGGTGGGAGCGGGCCGTCGCGGCGTACCCGGCGTACGCCGACTACCAGAAGAAGACGGACCGGGAGATACCGGTGTTCGTCCTGGAGCCGGCCGAGCGCGGCTGAGCCGGTGCCGGCTGAGCCGCTGCCGGCTGCCCGCTGCCGGCTGCCCGCTGCGGGCAGCCGGCGAAAAACTCTCCGCCCCCTGAGTGTGAACCGTACGCGACGGGGCACGCGTGATTCAGGCCCCGCCGCGCTCCCCCGTCGCGGCGGGGCTTTCCGCTGCCTCACGGGCGGGGCGGTCGGTCACGTCGAGGAAGATCTGGTCGGCCTCGGGCACCGTCCGGGCTATGGATCGTTTGATGCGGACGGCGACCTCCTCCACGCGCTCGCTGTCCAGGCCGGGCACCAGGTCGACGCGGGCCGCCACCAGAGCCGTGTCGAGTCCGGTCTTCATCGTGAAGAGCGCTTCCACACTGTCGATCTCGGGCTGGGCCCACAGCAGCGCCCGGATCCGCCCGCTCGACTCGGGGTCGGCCGCCTCGCCGATCAGCTGGTCCCGGGCCTCGCGGCCCAGCCGGAAGGCCACGTAGACCAGCAGCGCGCCGATCGCGAGCGAGGCCGAGGCCTCCCACACCACCTGGCCGGTGACCATGTGCAGGGCCATGCCCGCGATGGCCAGGGTGACGCCGAGCACCGCGGTGCCGTCCTCGGCGACGACCGTCCGCAGGGCCGGATCGCGCAGCCCGGCGCCCGTGCCGCCCTGCCGGCGCACCTGGTACAGCGCCCGCAACAGTGAACCGCCCTCCGCGAGGAGGGCGATGCCGAGCACGATCAGGCCGGCCACATAGCCTCCGAGTTCCTCCTCCGCCCCGCTCGTCAGGGCTTCGAAGCCCTGGAAGAAGGAGAAGCAGCCGCCCATGACGAAGATCCCCACGGCCGCGAGGAGCGACCAGAAGAACCGCTCCTTGCCGTAGCCGAAGGGATGACGCCGGTCGGCGGGGCGACGGCTGCGCCGCAGCGCCGCGAGCAGGAACACCTCGTTCAGGCTGTCGGCGACCGAGTGGGCCGCCTCGGACAGCAGGGCGGGTGATCCCGCCGCCAGGCCGCCGATGGCCTTGGCCACCGCGATCACCAGATTGGCCGCGAGCGCCACCAGCACGGTGACGCGTGTCTTGTGATCACTTCCTTCATCAGTCACCCACGCCGATTGCCCCGGTCGGAGGTACTCACACCGTGCCGACGGCGGAAAACGGGGAACGCGTTCACCAGGGCCCACGTACGGCAAGGAGGTCATTCCCATGAGCCGCGACGACGGCGATGACGGCAACACCGGCTACGGAAGGAGGGCGTTCAAACGGTCCAAGGCGCATTTCGCGGACCGGGTCACCGCGGACGGCCGGGACGGCTGGCCGGTGGAGGCCGGCCGCTACCGTCTGGTCGTCAGCCGTGCCTGCCCCTGGGCGAGCCGGTCGCTGGTCTCCCGGCGGCTGCTCGGCCTGGAGGGCGCCCTGTCCCTGGCCGTGGCCGACCCGATCCAGGACGATCGCAGCTGGCGCTTCACGCTGGACGAGGACGGCCGCGACCCGGTCCTCGGCATCCGCTTTCTGAGTGAGGCGTACGACCGCCGGGAGTCGGACTATCCGGGTGGTGTCAGTGTGCCGGCGCTCGTGGACGTGCCCAGCGGCCGGCTGGTGACCAACGACTACCAGCAGCTCACCCTCGACCTCGCGACCGAGTGGACGGCCCTGCACCGGGACGGCGCGCCCGACCTGTACCCGGACGCGCTGCGCCACGAGATCGACGAGGTGATGGCGGACGTCTACGAGGACGTCAACAACGGCGTCTACCGGGCCGGGTTCGCCACCGGGCAGGAGGAGTACGAGGCCGCCTGCACGGGTGTGTTCCGACGGCTGGAGCTGCTCGCGGGGCGGCTGAAGCGGCAGCGCTACCTCGTCGGGGACACGATCACCGAGGCGGACATCCGGCTGTTCACCACGCTGGTCCGCTTCGACGCGGTCTACCACGGCCACTTCAAGTGCAACCGGTGGAAGCTGACCGAGAACCAGGTGCTGTGGGCGTACGTCCGCGACCTGTACCAGACGCCCGGGTTCGGCGACACCGTCGACTTCGACCACATCAAGCGCCACTACTACCAGGTGCACACCGGCATCAACCCGACCCGCGTCGTTCCCCTGGGCCCCGACCTGTCCGGGTGGCTGACCCCGCACCACCGCGAGGAGCTGGGCGGCCGGCCGTTCGGTGACGGCACACCGCCCGGGCCGGTCCGCGCCGAGGAGCGGATACCAACGGCGCACACCCCCTGACCACTCTCACCCACCCTCAGCCCTCTAGGAGTTCCCGTGGCAAAGAAGAAGAAGATGTCCCTCGCCTACCAGCCCGTCGGGTTCGTGCTCGGCTGGTCGGGCGGCTGGCTGGCCGGGCTCGCCTTCCGCAAGACGTGGATGGCGATCCGGCACGAGGAGGACGCGCCCGACGCCCTGGACAAGGACCGCGGCTGGGGCGAGGTCCTTCTGGCCGCCGCGATCCAGGGCGCGATCTTCGCCGTGGTGCGCAGCGCCGTGGACCGCGCGGGCGCCAAAGCCATCGAGCGTTCGACCGGCACCTGGCCGGTCGGCGAGAAGGGCGGCCGGGACTGACCGCCGCCCGGCCCTGCCCGGCGGCTGCCGGGCAGGGCCGGCCCTTCCTCAGCCGTTCACCTTGAACGTCTTCGATCTTCATGCTTCATGTGACCCCGGCCGGCGCCCTCTTCGGGACCTGACTCGGGATCCGGCCGTTGCCGGCGACCGGCTGAACTCTCGCTCAGCCCTGCTTGGGTGCCGTCGGCGCGGTGCGGCGCAGGGTGAAGGAGTGGCCGGCCGGATCGGCGTAGCCGCGCTCCTCCAGGGGGCCCGATGGCTCCTTGGCCTCCAGTGGACGGCCGCCGAGGCTGATGACGCGGCGCTCCACCGCGTCGAGGTCGTCGACCACGAACTCCAGATGGGCCTGCAGGGAGTTCTCGGGACGTGGCCAGCTGGGCGGGGTCGCGTTGACGTCCCTGCGCAGTGCGATCCGGAAGCCGTCGGCGCTCTTGATCTCCACCCGGTTGGCGGTCGCGTCCGCCTCTTCCCCTTCCAGCAGCTCCTTGTAGAACACCGCGAGCTTCTCGGGCTCGGCACAGTCGAGCACCAGGACACCCGCTTTCACCAAGGCCATGTCTCCTCCGCAGGATTCCGGCCGCGGGGCGGTCGTGCCCCGCGGCCCTGTACCTTGCGGTTATCCCGGTCCGGCCGATTCAGTCGGCCGTCAACCACCGTCCGTCGCGCATGAGTTCGCGGCCGACCAGTTCGTCGGCCTCCCGCCAGGCCTGCACCCGCCGGGGCACGACGCGGAAGTAGAGATACGGCGTGGCCAGCCCGCGGGGGTCGAACCCGGTCTTGGCCGCGAAGAGTTCGGCGTCCTGCTCGGTCAGCTCGCCGGGCTGGACGGTCTCCACGGTGCCCTCGACGAGCACGACGTCACGGGTCGGTCCGATGCCCACCCGGGCCCGGCCGGTCGCGGCGAGGTTCCGCCCGGTGGGGCTCGACGCGGGTGTGGCGAAGAGCAGGTACGAGCCGTTCCAGAGGAACGACAAGGGGACGAGGTACGGCGTCCCCGACGTGCCGTCGGCCGTGGCGACCCAGGCGTCCACGTCGTGTTCGAGACGGTGCAGGGTGTCCTTCATGCGCTGTTCAGCGCCGCGTGCGGGTTCGGACGTCATCGTCGCCAATCCTCCTGAAGCGTCGTCGACTGACGCTCACCAGTGTGACGTTCCGAGGCTGCCGAGGCACGGCGGACCAGCCGATGCAGGGTGAGGGACGAGGGAGTATACGCAGCTCATGCGGTTCGGGCAGTAACGGAGATCACGGCAGGGTTACGGAATGGCTGATTCATGCCTTGGGCAGTCTCGTACCGCTTCTCGGTTCAACTTTCGGACTGCGAAGCCGAGTTCGAGTGTACGGACGGTCACAGCACCGTCCGCTCGCAGGGGCGGGGGGCTCTGCGGTCCGTCTCCCGAAAGGAAGCACATGCCTCAGGACGTCCGGTTCGACCTGCCCTTCGACACCCCTGTCGGCTACCCACACGCCTCGGGCGAAGCAGCGCATCTCGGATCCAGTGGTCGCGCCACTCCTGACGGGCCGCGAGTGCTTCCTGATCAACACGGCTGAGGCGGCTGTGCAGGTGCTCGCGTTGCGGCAGGAGTGCCGTCGACGCCGCAGTCCTGCCCCTCGCGGTCGTTCGTAGCAGGAGCCGAAGCCGGTCGCACGAGTCCGGCCGTCCGGCGAGGCCGTCACGAAAGTACAGAAGATTCCCGGACGCGGCAGGTCGACGACCACGGTCGTTCCATTCCGTTGCCAGGACCACAGCTTATGGGGAGACCGGTGTGAAATCTCGAGTCGCAGGTGCTGTTCCGAAGGCGTCCGCCGACAGCTCGCTCCCGGCGCAGCCAAGCGCCCAGCTCCACCCCACGGAGGCAGGGGACACCCTGGCCCGCCTCTTGGTGAAACACGCCAAGGGGAGCACTGAGCAGTACCAAAGGTCCCAGAACGCCGCTCAGCAGCGGCTGAACGCATTCGGCTCCGCCCACTCCGGCACCACGCTGCAGGTGGAGGGAGCCCTCCACCTGGCACGGCCCGCGTTCCTCCCGCCCGACGAGGAGGGCTCCGCCAGGTTGAGGCACCTCGACACCAGCCTGCGCCTGATAGAAGCAGCCTTCCCCCAGGTCAGCACCGACATCGAGGCCTGCAGACTGGCCTGCACGATGCTGGAAGGGGCCTGGAGGAGCCGGGCACTCACCCCACCGTGCGAAGAGGAACAGACAACCGTCTGCGCTTGCCCTCTGTGCCGTCGGCTGCCCACGCCCCCCGCACGCACGCTGGACGACTACCGCTGGCGGCAGAGCGCCGGTCGTCCCCTCGCCGTCAAGACCTGGCCACACCGCCGGGAACTCGACAGCGTCCTGACCGGTGGATGGTCCTGGACCCGGCAGATGAACGACCTCGAACGAGACCTCGGCCACCGTCACCGCTTCGAGGACGACATCCTCGTCTTCCACGAATACAAACGCGTGATCGACACCATCGACACAACGCGCCTCACCCAACACGTCGAAGGTCGCCTGGCCGAGAATTTCAGCGCCAACAGCGCACGGGCCCTGGTCTCCGGACTCTTCGCAGCCCACAAGCGCTCCGTCGACGAATACTGGCTCCAACAGCACGACGCGGGCAGCGTCATGCTCCCCCAGACCAACCCGCTCAACCAGAGCACCTACTCAGCCCTGCAGATGCTGGACTGCCTGTTCTGGCACGTCGCCCCCGACACCGAACTCTGGCAGGAAGAAAACCTCGCCGCCCTCCTGCTGTGCCGCGTCATCGACGACATGGCCGATGTACGAGCCGACGCCCTCACCGGCGAGATCAGCAACTTCTGGCTCGCCGACATGCCCACCCACACCAAGGCGCTCTACGCTGCCTGCGCGATAGCCATCGTCAAGTACGGCTGCATGCCCGAGGCCCACAGCCCGATGTGGAACACCTGGTTGATGAACACCACCATCGTCTGGATGGGGCTCACGGGCCGTCACGCCCTGTGGTTCGACGGCATCACCCAGGGCCTCCCCCCGGCCGAGGAGTGCCCGCTGTGCGACCTGCAGCCCAACCCGTGCACCGGCATCCTCACCGAGGGCACCACCCTCACCATCGCCCCGCGGCCCACCGCACCGGCACTGAGCCCCCGGGCCGCCGAGCTGTCCGCACGCTGTCGAGCCCAATACCCCGGGACATGGGCCCTCTTCGACGCCGAGCTCCATGCCTTCGAAGCACTGCACGGCCCCTGGTACGGCAACACGGACACCACATGGGAGATCTTGCGCCGCACCTACATCGCCGCCGTGGAGGCATCCAGGGCCGCACCGTCGCCGGACCGCGCCCGTCATGTCCAACAAGACGCCGGCGTAGTCGGATCCGAGATGTTCCACACCCTGCACGACCATCGGACCGGGAGGGAAGACACCGCACTGCTCGCCTACATGTTCGGCTGCGCCCACCCGCATTTCCTCTGGAACGCCACGGGCTACCGTCCCACGGGCGTCGCAGGCGACTGGCTCGACGGCTGAGGCCTCGGTCCTGAAGGCTCGAGGGCGCTGCTCGCATCCGCCTGGCGGGGGTAGCGGCCCGAGCCTGTGCCCGATCCACCGCAGACGCGGAAGCACACTCACGCACGGCGTTGCCCGGCCGGAAGCCGGCCGGGCAACGGTCCGCCGGCGTGGCTAGACGGCGAACTCGACCGGCAGGCTGTCCAGCCGGGACTCCCACGTGGAGGCCGTCGAGCTGAGTTCTTCCGGCGGTACGGCCAGGCGCAGGTCCGGCAGCCGGTGCAGCAGAACGTCCACGCCGATCTCGATGATGGACTGGCCGATGTTCTGCCCCGGGCACTCGTGCGGTCCGGCGCTGAACGCCAGGTGCGACTGGTTGCCCTGCACGGCGACGGCCGAGTCGGGCCGTACGTCCGGGTCGAGGTTGCCGGCGGCCAGGCCCAGGATGAGCAGTTCTCCCTCCTCGACGTGATGGCCTCCGAACTCCATGTCGGCGGTTGCGAACCGGCCCGGCAGCACCGACAGCGGCGGGGCGTCCCACATGACCTCTTCCACCACAGAGGAGATGTTCAGCTCCCCGCTGACCAGGCCGGACAGCCGAGCGGCGTCGGTGAGGACCCGTTGCAGGACCCGGGCCAGCAGATTGCTGGTGGTGGTGTGCGCGGCGATCAGCACCAGGCGCAGATGGCTGACGACCTCGTCGTGGTCGAGGCCGGCCGGGTGCTCCAGCAGGGCCGTGGCGAAGTCGGAGCCCGGCTCGGCCCGCTTGCGCTCGGCGAGTTCCGCGAGGATCTGCATGATCCGGTCGTTGTGCTCGAGGGCGCCCTCACCGCCCTTGAAGACCTGGGCGCACGACTCGATCAGGCGTTGCCCGTCCGCCGCGGGAAGGCCCAGCATCCTGGTGAGCACGAGCATCGGCAGTTGCTCGGCGTAGTCGGCCACGAGGTCGGCGTGCCCGGCGTCGGCGAACGCGTCGATTCGCTTGTTCGCGAAGTGCGTGACGTGCCGCCGGATGCCGCGGGCGGCCGCCGCCTGCAACCCGTCGGTGACGGCGCCGCGCAGCCTGCGGTGCGGTTCGCCGTCCTGGGACACGCAGTCGGGGCGCCAGCCGACCATCGGCATGATCGGCGAGGTCTCCTCGATCCGGCCCTCCCGCCAGTCCCGCCAGATCCGCGCGTCCCGGCTGAACTGACGGGGATTGTCGAGCACCCGCCGGTTGTCGCGGTATCCGAGGACCAGCCAGGCGGGCACGTCGCCTTCGAGCAGGACCGGCGCGACCGAGCCGTGCTCCTTGCGCAGCCGCTCGTAGATGCCCACCGGGTCGGTCGCGGCGTCCGGGCCGTACAGCCTGGTCAGGTCGGCGCCGTGGTGGGCGACGGGGCAGCCCCGCACGGGCTGGAGTCCGGATTCGGTCGAGTCGTTCATCGGGGCTCCAGGGCCACGGCCGAGCGTTCCTTCAGATGGTGGATCAGTGCGACCAGGACGTCCCGGCTGGAGGCCCGGTCGCGGGCGTCGAAGGCCACGACCGGGGTGTGCTCGGGGATGTCCAGGGCGTCCCGGATCTCCTCGGCCGGGTAGTTCCGGGAGTCGGGAAAGACGTTCAGCGCGACGACGAAGGGGACTTCCAGCCGCTCCATCTCCTCGATCGCCCGGAAACTGGACTCCAGGCGGCGGGTGTCCACCAGGACGACCGCGCCGAGGGCCCCCTTGAACAGTCCGTTCCACAGGAACCAGAACCGTTCCTGCCCGGGCGTGCCGAACAGGTACAGCACCAGGCTCTCGTTGATGCCGATCTTGCCGAAGTCCAGGCTGACGGTGGTCTGCGTCTTGTCGGCGACGCCGATGAGGTGGTCGACGTCGGCACTGGCCTGGGTGAGGGTCTCCTCGGTGGTGAGCGGCTTGATGTCGCTGACCGACCGGACCATGGTGGTCTTCCCGGTGCCGAACCCGCCGGCGATCATCACCTTCACCGAGCGGGTGTCCCCGGCCGAGCCTCCGGGTCGGTCAAAGCCTTTCAAGTCCACTGAGTACCTCCTCAAGGAGCGCGAGGTCGGGCCCGCGGCCGGCGTCGTGCGCCGGGATGGGGTTACGGGCTTCGACGCGACCTGCGTCCAGCAGGTCCGACAGCAGCACCGCGAGAATGTTGAAGGGGAGCCCGAGGTGGGCGCCGAGTTCGGCGACCGACAGCGGGTCGCGGCAGCGGCGGAGGATCTCCTCGTGCTCGTGCTGCATCCCCGGTAACGGGGCGGCGCGGGAGACGACCAGGGTCGCCACGTCGAGGCTCGACGCCGAACCGCCCGGTCCGCTGCGCCCTCCGGTGAGGACGTAGTAGCGCTCGAGACCGGACGGGTCCGACGGTCTGCGGGGAGCACTCATCCAGAGTGCTCCTCCAGGCGCGGAGTGGTGCCGAGAAGCTCACCCATCCGGCGGGCCAGGTCCCTCATCTGGTGCCCGAGCAGGCCCTGGTCGAGGCCTTCCCTGGCAAGGACACCGAGGTACGTCTCCACACCCGCGCGCACGACGAAGAGGTGCCCGCCGTCGACCTCGATCATCGCGAGGCGCAGCTGCCCGGCATACTTGGGGAACTGCTCGGCGACCGGCTGGGCCAGCGCCTGTAGGCCGGCCACCACGGCCGCGAAGCGGTCGACGTCGTCGGGGTCTTCGGCGCCGTAGGAGGTGATGGCCTTGCCGTCGCTGGAGGCCACCAGGGCGAAACGGATCTCCTGGATGCTCTCGACGAGATCGCGGAGCGCCCAGCTCACATCTGTTCCTTGCTGTGTCATGGGACTAGTCGCTCTCTTCGGTGCGGTGCTCGGTGTACTCGCGGCCGGCGAGGGTGTCGCGGTCGTCGGCCGGCTCGGAGGCCTCCGTCGCGTCGCGTCCGGCGGTGGCGAAGGCGGCGAGACCCGAGAAGGACGCGTCCGGCGGAACGGGGGCGACGGTGCCCCGGTCGGACCGCTCGGCCGGCCTGGGCGCCTCCGTCTCGGTCCGCTTGCTGCGGCGCCGGGGCAGTCCGCCGGGCGTGGTCTCCCCCGTCTCGGCCTGCACAGCCCGTGGTTCGGGCGCGGTGGCCGTCTCACGGGCCGGGGCGGCCGGGGCGGTGCGCACCTCCGGGGCGGGCGCGGCCGGTGCGGTCGCGGCCGTGGGCAGCGGGCTGAAGTACTTGTGCGGCACCACGACCACCACTGAGGTACCGAGCCACGGCGAGTCCGCGAAGGTGACGCGGATGCCGTAGCGGCGGGCGAGGGCACCGACGACACGCAGGCCGATGTTGGCGTCCTCCGTGATGCCGCCGAGGCCGGCGCCGGGCGCGGTGCCCGCGAGGGCGTGCTCGGCCTCGCGCTTCTTCTCCTCGCTCAGGCCCTTGCCGGAGTCCTGGATCTCGATGCCGACGCCGTTGGGGACCTCCTTGCCGGAGATGAGCACCGGCTCGGTGGGCGGCGAATAGCGGGCCGCGTTGTCCAGGAGGTGGGCCAGGATCAGCGTGAGGTGGTCGACGAGGCCGCCGTCGACGCCGAGTTCGGGCAGGTGGCGCACCTGGATCCGGTGGAAGTCCTTGATCCGGCCGATGCCGCCGCGCACCACGCTCAGCAGCCGCTGCGGCTCCTGCCACTGCCGGCCGGGCCGGTCGGATCCGCCGAGCACGCCGATGCTCGCGGCGAGCGAGTCGGCAGGGCCGAGCTCCTGGTCGAGCTCCATCAGGCCCCGGGCGACGGCCGGCAGCCGGCCGTGCTCGCCCTGCATCTCGTGCAGCCGGCCGCGGAGCTTGCTCGTCAGCACGTGGATGCGGTTGCCGATGCTGATCACGGCCTGCTCGGCGGAGGTGGAGCGGTCGAACTCCGCCTCCAGGCCGATCAGGGAGGTCCGCAGCAGCTTGCGCAGTTCGGCCTGGAGTGCCGAACTGACCTTGGCGCACTGGTTGACGGTGGGCAGCAGGTCGTCGATGGCGTCGCCGGCGCGCAGCTTCTCCATCGCGTCGGGCAGCTGCTCGTCGGCGAGCCGGGCGACCGCGGCGAACTGGTGGGAGAGCTGTTCCTGCCAGACTTCCGCCTGGTCGGCGAGCTGGGCCTCGTAGGAGGTGGCCTGCTCGGTCAGCCGTTCCTCATAGGCCCGGGACCGGTCGGCGAGCTGCGTCTCGTACGAGGCGCTCCGGTCGGCGAGCTGCGTCTCGTACGTCGCGCTCTGGTCGGCCAGGCGCCGCTCGTAGGCCGCGTTCTGCTCGCTGAGCTGGGATTCCAGGGCGGCGCGTTCGGCGGCGAACTTGCGTTCCAGGCCTGCCACATGCTGCTGCCACTGCTGGTTGTGCTCGGCCTGCGTGGTGCGGAAGGAGCCTTCCGCACGGTGCAGTTGTGCCCGGGTGCGCAGCAGCAGCCTTACGCACACGGCACCGGCCGCCGTCGCCGCGACTCCTGCGACGGCCGCGGTTATTCGATCCGAGCTCATGAACGTGGCGGCTACGGTCCCGCCTCCCAAGCCCAGCGGCATCAACCACCAGCTGTACCAGGCGACAGGGGCCCGCGCCGCCGGTGGCGGAGTGGCGAGTTCCATCTGCATCCTTCGAAGCAAACACGATCGAACGGGGGGGTGTGTGGACCGCACTCATGAGTACGCACTGCGAGTCGACTGGACGCGATCGCGCCAACTCGCAGCGCCGATTGGAACCCTATCGGGTTTGAACCCGGAAGGATCAATCCCGACCCCCTCGGGACGTGAGGGTTCCGTCACGCTTCGAAAGAAGGCAACAGGTCGACAAATGGCTTTGCTGTCAGTGCAATTGGCCCCGCGTCAGGTGCGGTGCGCGAGTGCCGTCGGGGTCAGCGGGCGGCCTGGAAGGTGCGGCGGTAGGCCTGCGGGGAGACACCGATCGCCGCGTTCAGATGCTGGCGCAGGGAGGCGCCGGTCGCGAAGCCGACCCGGCCGGCGATCTGATCGACCGTCAGGTCGCTGGACTCCAGCAGATGCCGGGCCCGGGCCACACGCTGCTGGATCAGCCAGCGGCCGGGGCTGATGCCCACCTCGTCGTGGAAGCGGCGGGCGAAGGTGCGCTGGCTCATCCGCGCATGACCGGAGAGCTCGGCAAGGGTGAGGGGTTCACCGAGGCGCTCCAGAGCCCAGGCGCGGGTGGCCGCTGTGCTCGCGGCGCCCTGCTCGGGGACGGGCTGCTCGATGTACTGGGCCTGGCCGCCGTCCCGGAAGGGCGGGACGACGCAACGGCGGGCGACGCTGTTGGCCAGGAGGCTGCCGTGGTCCTTGCGGACGAGGTGCAGGCAGATGTCCACGCCGGAGGCGGCCCCGGCGGAGGTGAGGAACGGGTGGTCGTCGACGAAGAGCACGTCCGGGTCGACGTCGACCCGCGGGAACATTCGCCGGAAGCGGTCGGCGACCTGCCAGTGGGTGGTCGCCCGGCGCCCGTCGAGGAGACCCGCGGCGGCGAGGACGAAGGCGCCGGTGCAGATGGAGACGATGCGGGTGCCGGGGCGGATGAGCGCGAGGGCGGCCAGCACGTCGCCGGGCACCTCGGCGGTCAGCCGGTCCGGCGCGACGGGCGCGATCACCACCGTGTCCGCCGCGGCCAAGGCCTCGGGGCCGTGTTCCACGGTGACGCCGAAGTCGGCGTTGGTGCGCACCAGACGGCCGTCGACCGAGCAGGTGAGAACCTCGTAGCGGCCGTCGGCCGCGCCCAGGATCCGGCTGGGGATGCCCAGCTCGAAGGGGTACACCCCGTCCAGGGCCAGGACCACCACTCGCTCACGTCGCATGGCACGATCCTAGCGAAGGTTGGCAATCTTGCCATTGGCGGGCGGCGTGCGGACCGGCACGCTGGTTGACCATGAGCACACAGAGCACGATGCGAGCCATCAGCCAGGACGTCCTCGGCGGCCCCGAGGTCCTGAGGGAAGTGCGGATCGAGCGCCCGGCGCCGAAGCCGAACCAGGTACTGGTCCGGGTGCGGGCCGCCGGGGTCAACCCGACCGACTGGAAGCACCGGGCGACGGGCGGGTTCCTCGGCGAGCCGCCCTTCGTCCTCGGCTGGGACGTCTCCGGTGTGGTGGAGGCGGTCGGCATCGGCGTGGCGGCCTTCGCACCCGGCGACGAGGTCTTCGGCATGCTGCCGTACCCGTACGGGCACGGCTCGCACGCCGAGTACGTCATCGCCCCGGCCCGCGCCCTCGCCCGCAAGCCGGCCGGCGTCGACCACACCGAGGCGGGCGCACTCCCGCTGGTCTCACTCACCGCCTGGCAGGCGTTCACCGAGCACGCGGACCTCAGGCCCGGGCAGCGGGTGCTGATCCACGCCGCGGCGGGCGGGGTCGGGCACGTGGCGGTGCAGATCGCCAAGGCGCGCGGCGCGTACGTCATCGGCACCGCGAGCGCGGGCAAGCACGAGTTCCTGCGCGAGATCGGTGTGGACGAGGCGCTGGACTACCGGGAGACGGACTTCACCGAGGCCGTCAAGGACGCCGACGTCGTCCTGGACACGATCGGCGGCGACAACGCCCTGCGCTCACTGCGCGTGCTGCGCCCCGGAGGTGTCCTGGTGTCGATCCTCCCGGGCGGCTCGGACGACCTCTACGAGGAGGCCGGGCGTCTCGGGGTACGGGCGCTGCGGATGCTGGTGGACGCCGACCGCAGCGGCATGGAGGCGATAGCGGAACTGGTCGGGGCGGGGAAGCTGCGCGCCACGATCGCCGGGACGTTCCCGTTGTCCGGCGCCGCGGAGGCACACGCCCTGGGCGACACCGGCCGCACGAAGGGGAAGCTGGTGCTGCTGAACGACTGAGCACGCCCCCGGCCACCGGCCCCGCTCCGGCCGCAGGGCAGCCGGAGCCCCCGTTCGGCCGCACGAGGGCGACCCGGCGGCGCACCTTCGGGGTGGCGGCGCACCTTCGGCGTGGCGGCGCACCTTCGGCGTGGCGGCGCACCTTCGGCGTGGCAGGGTTGCCGGACGGCTGCGTTACCGTCGCACCGGCCCCGTTCCGGCACCGTCCGGCCGGTCCCGTCGTGCTGAGCGGCGGCCGGTGGCGCCGGAGTCGTCCCGGCGACCGCGCCGCCCCCGGTGGGCCTCACGGCGCTCGCGCCTCGCCCGGTTGCCGACGAAACCGGCTCCGCTCGCCGTGCCGCCCTTTCGCGGGGTCGTCGGCCGACCGCGTCAGAACGTCAGAACAGGCTTGATCGTCTTGCCCGATCTCATGTCCTGGACCGCACGGTCGATGTCCCCGAAGGGGTAGGTGCTGATCAGGCGGTGCAGAGGGAGGCGTCCGTCCTTCACCAGACGGACCAGGGCCGGGATCATGCTCTGGGTCTCGCTGTCGCCGAGGGTGAGGCCGACGATCCGCTTGCCGCCGAGGAGGCCGTTGACGTCCAGGGCGACCTCGGTGCCGAAGGGCGGGGCGCCGACCACGACCAGGGTGCCGCGCGCGGCCAGCGCGTCGACGCCCTGCCGCAGCACGCCGACGTTGCCCGTGGTCTCGACGACCCCGTCCGCGCCCTGTCCGCCGGTGATCTCGGCGAGGGCCGGGGCGAGGTCCGTCCCGCTCGTGTCGACGGTGTGCGTGGCGCCCAGCTCCGTCGCCAGGGAAAGGCGCTCGGCGACCCGGTCGACGGCGACGATCCTGGTGGCAGGGCTGAGGGCCGCCGCCATCACCGCCGACAGGCCGACCGCTCCGGCGCCCAGGACGACGACCGTGCCGCCGGTCTCCGGCTTCAGGACGTTCCACACCGCGCCCACACCGGTCTGGACGCCGCAGCCCAACGGGGCGATCGACTCCAGCGGCACATCGGGGTCGACCTTGACGAGGCTGCGCTCGTCGGCCAGGGCCCGCTCGGCGAAGGAGGACTGGCCGAAGAAGTGCCCGCCCAGGGGCTCGCCGTCCCGGCTGATGGTGCTCGTACCGTCGGCCCGGCTGCCGCCGAGCAGGTTCAGCGGCAGCCAGGTCGCGCAGTACGCGGGGTGCCCGCCGCGGCAGTTGCGGCAGTCGCCGCAGGAGGTGAAGGAGAGCAGGACGTGGTCGCCCGGCGCCACGCCGGTGACGGCGGAGCCGACGGCCTCGACCACGCCCGCGCCCTCGTGGCCCAGGACGCCGGGCAGCGGGAAGGGCAGTCCGCCACCGGCCACCCCCAGGTCGGTGTGGCACAGGCCGGCGGCGGCCATGCGGACCAGCGCCTCGCGCGGGCCGGGTTCGTCGAGGACGATGTCGGAGAGGGTGAAGGGCGCGCCGCCGGACTCGACGACCGCGGCACGGGTGGTGGTGGGCATCGCGGGAACTCCTTGGCGGTGGCTCAGTCGAGCGAGACGACGACGGACTTGACCTTCGTGTAACCGGCGAGGGCCTCGGGCCCGTACTCGCGGCCGTAGCCGGAGTCCTTCACGCCGCCGAAGGGCACGGCGGGGTCGAGCATCGCCCAGTCGTTGACCCAGACGATGCCGGCCTGGAGCCGGCCGGCGACCCGGTGCGCGCGGGCGAGGTTGCTGGTCTGGACGCCCGAGGCCAGGCCGTAGGGCGTGGAGTTGGCGAGGGCGACGGCCTCGTCCTCGTCGTCGAAGGGCTGCACGGTGAGGACCGGGCCGAAGATCTCCTCCTGGATCACGCGGGAGTCGTTGGCCAGGTCGGCGATGACGGTGGGCCGGTAGTAGTAGCCGCCGTCGAGGTCGAGCCGCTCGCCGCCGCAGACGATCCGGGCGCCCTCCTTGCGGGCCAGGGCGACGTACTCCTCGACCTTCTTCAGGTGCTTCTCGGCCGCCATCGGGCCGACGACGGTGGCCGGGTCGCGCGGGTCGCCGACCGGCACACCGGGCACGGCCTCGGCGAGGATGCCGAGCAGTGTCGGGTACACCGAGCGGGCCACCAGCAGGCGCGGTCCGCCCATGCAGAACTGCCCGGTGTTGAAGACGAAGCCCTTGATGACCGCTCCGACGGCCTTCTCCAGGTCGGCGTCCTCGAACACGATGTGGGCCGCGTTCCCGCCGAGCTCCATGGTGACGGGCTTGAGCGCCTCCCCCGCGACGCTCGCCACGTGCCGGCCGATCGCGGTGGAACCGGTGAAGGCGACCTTGTCGATGCCGCGATGGCGCAGCAGTGCCTCGCCGGCCACCGGGCCGGTGCCGGTCACGACGTTGACCACACCGTCGGGGACGCCCGCCTCCTGGAACAGGCGGGCCATGTAGAGGGCGCTGAGCGGGGTCTCGTCGGCGGGCTTGTGGACGACGGTGTTGCCGGCCGCGAGGGCGGGGCCGAGCTTGGAGCCGGCGAGGATCAGCGGGAAGTTGAACGGGGTGATCGCGGCGACCACGCCGAGGGGCTCTCGCCTGGTGTAGGCGAGGGCGTTCATGGGGGTCTCGCGCAGGGCGCCGTCCTGGCTCTGGGCGAGGTTCGCGAAGTACTCGTAGTCGTTGGCCGCGTTCGTCACGTCGACCGCGCCGCACAGCGTGATCGGCTTGCCGACGTCGAGGCTCTCCAGTGCGGCGAGCTCGTCGGCGTTCTCCCTGATCAGCTGGGCGACGCGGTGCAGCACCCGGCCGCGCTCGCGGCCGCTCAGACCGGACCAGGCACCGTCGTCGAACGCTTCGCGGGCGGCGCGTACGGCGGCGTCGACGTCGGCGGGACCCGCCTCGGCGACGGTGGTGACGACCCTGCCCCGGGACGGGTCGACCACCTCGGTGCGCGCTCCGTCGGCGGCCTCGCGCCATCGACCTCCGATGAACAGCTGCCCGGGTGTGCTCTCGAAGGTGGTCATCGCCACTCCTCAGCGTCGTCGCCAAGATTTCAACAAACAGGATTCCTGTCTGTGCGCAGTCTCTTTACGGACAGGTTTCCTGTCAATGGTCTAGCCTGCTTCCATGCTCGACTCACAGGTGACCAAGGCACCCCCTTCCCTGCTCTACATGGTCAAGCAGGTGGAGCTCGTCGTGCGTTCCCATCTGGACGAGCTGGTCAGACCTTCCGGGATCACCGCTCTCCAGTACACCGCACTGACCGTGCTGGAGCGGCACGACGGACTGTCCGCCGCCCAGCTGGCGCGCGACTCCTTCGTCACCGCCCAGTCCATCGCGGACCTGGTGCGCTCCCTGGAGGGCCGCGGACTGGTGAGCCGGGAGCGCAACCCCCGCAACCGCCGGGAGCTGCTGATCCTGCTCACCGACGCCGGCCGCGAGCTGCTCGCCCGGCACGCCGGGCCCGTCCGGGAGCTGGAGGACCGGATGGTACGGGACCTCACGGCGCACCAGACGGAGCAGTTCCGCCAGGCGCTCACCAGGGCCTGGCACGCCTTGTCCTAGCGGAGAGCGCGCCCCTGTGGCGCCCCCGCGCACGCCCCGGCGTGAACCTCGGCCAACTCGGCCGCAATTCAAAGACATATGTCAATCGAACATGCTCAAATTCACTCGTTGGAGGGTAACTTGCAGGGCGGGGAACGGCGTTGAGCCGTGACCTCCCCACGCACGGAGCAGGCTGGAGGCGATCTCGTCGTGCGGCAGGAACCTGCACCGCTCACCCGGCATCTGCGGGTCCGCCAGGAACGTGGGCACACCGTGCTGGAGTTCCGTGGCGAGATCGACCTCGCCGCGGCCACGGAGATCGAACCGCACCTGGACCGGGAGACGGACCGCCCCGCCGCCCGCATCGTGATCGACCTCAGCGGTATCGACTTCTTCGACTGCTCCGGGCTGCGACTGCTGTACCGGGCCCGCAGCCGGGTGCTGGACCGGCGGGGCCATGTGCTCCTCGTCTGCGCACACCCGCTGACGCTGCGCGTCCTGCGGATCACCGGCCTGTCCCGGACGCTTCCTCCGCAGCCGACGCTGGACGCCGCGCTGGAGCAGCCGGAGGCGACGCACCGCCCCTGACGGGCGTGCGCCCCGCGTGCTTCCGCCCGGGGCGGTTCTTCTTCAACCGGGCGGTCTGGCACGGGTTGTGGCGGGCATCCGCACAGTAGGAAGGAGGGCCTTCGCATGACGACTCCCGTCAAGCGCCTCCCCGGGCGCATGCCCGGCTGGGCGAAGGTGGTGGCCGCGCTCGTGCTGGTGCTCGTGGTGTTCTTCGCCGGGCTCCGGCTGAGCGTGGTCCCGGGCCTGAAGGACCTGTTCGGCACCGACACCCACGACCGGTCCGGCCCCGCGCTGCTGAAGTCCGTGCAGGACCTCAGCCGTTACGACGCCGCTTCCGGCAACTTCCAGGTCGTCGTCGACCTGGAGAAGGACGCCAAGCTGCTGCCCGACGCCATCCGCGGCACCCGCACCCTCTACGTCGGCGCGGGCACCGTCGACGCCTATGTCGACCTGGGCAAGGTCGGCGAGAACGACGTCAAGGTCAACGGCGACCGCACGTCCGCCACGCTCCGGCTGCCCCACGCCCGCCTGGGCAAGCCCGCCCTCGACCCCGACCGCTCCTACGCGGTCTCCAAGCAGCGCGGTCTCTTCGACCGCCTCGGCGACCTCTTCTCGGACAACCCCAACGGCGAACAGGCCGTGCAGAAACTCGCGGTGCGGCACATCGGCGACGCGGCGAAGGAGAGCGAACTGACCGCACGCGCCGAGTCGAACACCACCGGCATGCTCGAAGGCCTGCTGCGCTCCCTGGGCTTCAAGGAGGTGCGCGTCTCGTACGGGAGCTGACCGGCAACCGTACGAGGCGGCGTCCCGCCGGGAGTGCTCCGGCCGATAGGGGGAAACGGAGGGTGGGAGCGATCCCGGGCGATGGGGTCCCCGGCGATGCCGCCGGGGGCCGTGGCCGGGAACGAACCCCCACGGCATCGTCGGCTCCCCCGGGGGTAACCGCCCTGTCACACAGGGATGTTGACGACTGGAGGACCGAATGGCCAGTGCAGCCTCACGTCCCCGGACCACCGGGTCCGGGAGCGAGCGACGCCCGCTCCCGCTGCCCGTCCGGCTGCTGGCGATGCTGTGCGCGTTCACGTTCATGGTCGCCTTCGCCGTGGTGCTCGCCCGGCTGACCCTGCAGCCCTCGCCCGCCTCGGAGGCGCTGACCCACAGCAATCTCCAGCCGGGCAGCTCCCTGAGGGCCTACCTCGACCAGCCGGAACTGCGCGACGCCGTCAAGCAGATCGGCGGCAACATCCTGCTGGGCATTCCCTTCGGCGTCCTCGTGCCGGTGGTCGCCCCGCGCACCCGCGGCATCCTGCGCGTGCTGCTCCTGACCGCGTCCGTGATGCTCCTGGTGGAGTTCGCCCAGGGCGCGCTGGTCACCGGCCGCGCCTTCGACGTCGACGACGTGATCCTCAACACGACGGGCGCGCTCATCGGTTACCTGCTCCTGGGGCGCCGCCTCAGCAGGGCCGTCCACGCACGCAGGCCCCGCCCGGGCCGGGCGGGAGAGAAGTCGCCGGCCGGCAAGGCGAAGGCGTAGCGAGGACCGGGCCTGGACCGTGGCCCGCCCGGCGTACGGCCCAGTAGCCGCCTAGTGCACGGTCCAGGTGAACTTGTCCCCGCCCACCCACCGGACCACGTCCGGGTCGTCCATGTCGTGCACGGTGATGCCGAACGCGGCCGCGGCCGACAGCACGTCGGTGACGGCCCGGGCCTCCCCGACCACCTGGCCGTCGATCTGCACGATCCGGAACGGCGGTGTGCCCGGCTGTACCCCGAGCACCAGGATCCGCGGGTGGGACATGTACGGGCTCGCGCTTTCGGTCATGCATCGAGCGTAGAACGCAACCGGCGGTGGCGCGGGTTCAAGGGCGGCGCCAGTCGTCACCGGTGAGGTGCGAACCGGCCTGCGGCCCCATCCGGAGCATGCCGCCGTCGACGCTCCAGGACGCTCCGGTGACGTACGAGGCGTCCGGGCCGGCGAGGAAGGCGATGACGGCGGCGACCTCACGGGCGTCTCCGGGCCGGCCGAGCGGGACACCCGGGCGGCTCTCGGTGTGCGGGTCGGTGTCCTCCTGCCCGGTCATGGGCGTGGCGATCTCGCCCGGGGCGACGGCGTTGACCGTGATGCGGTGCTCGGCCAGTTCCAGCGCCATGACCTGGGTGAGCAGCCCGAGACCGCCCTTGGCGGCGCAGTAGGGCGCGGCGCCCACCCGCGGCTGGTGCTCGTGCACGGACGTGACGTTGATGATCCGGCCCCCTCCGCCGTGCCCGATCATGTGCCGGGCCGCCTTCTGCCCGCACAGGAACGGCCCGACGAGATCGACGTCCAGGACCTCGCGCACGTCGGACAGCTCCAGGTCCAGGAAGGGCGTCATGGTGCCGGTCCCGGCGTTGTTGACCAGCACGTCGATGCGGCCGAGCCGCTCGCACAGGTCGTCGACGGTGTCGGCGGCGTCGGGCAGCCGGGTGAGGTCCATCCGGGCGACCTCGGCCCGCTGCCCGTGCGCTCGCACCTCGTCGGCCGTCTCCTGCGCGCCCTTGCGGTCGCTGTGGTAGGTGATGCCGACGTCCATCCCCGCCCGCGCCAGGTGGACGGCGGTGGCGCGGCCGATGCCGGAGTCGGCGCCGGTGATCACGGCGACCTTGCTGGGGGACGCGCTGGGGGCGGACATGACGAGCCTCCTCGTCGACGGGGCCGGGACGAGGCATCGCAGTACCCGGGAGGACACCGGGCAAACCGCCGGCCCGTCGTGCGGCCCGCCAGACGCTGGGGAACCCTTGAGGTGGAGGTGGCGATGGACCCCGTCGAGGCACTGGACCGGATCGCCTTCCTGCTGGAGCGGTCCCTGGCACCGACCTACCGCGTGCGCGCCTTCCGTACGGCGGCCCGGGTGCTGAAGGACCTGGGCGGGGACGAGATGCGCCGGCGGGCGGCGGACGGCTCGCTGGAGAAGCTCAGAGGCGTCGGTCCGAAGACCGCGCAGGTCGTGCGGGAGGCCCAGGCCGGCCAGGTGCCCGGCTATCTGACGAAGCTGGAGGGCGAGGCGCACGAGCAGCCGGCCGTGCGGGGCGGGGAGAAGCTGCGAGCGATGTTGCGCGGGGACTGTCATCTGCACTCCGACTGGTCTGACGGCGGCAGCCCGATCGAGGAGATGGGCCGGGCCGCGGCGGACCTGGGCCATGAGTGGGCGGCGCTGACCGATCACTCGCCGCGGCTGACGGTGGCCCGGGGGCTGTCGCCCGAGCGGCTGCGGGAGCAGCTGGACGTGGTGGCGGAGCTGAACGAGACCTGGGCGCCGTTCCGGCTGCTGACCGGCATCGAGTGCGACATCCTGGAGGACGGCACGCTGGACCAGGAGCCGGAGCTGCTGGACCGGCTGGACGTGGTGGTGGTGTCGGTGCACTCCAAGCTGCGCATGGACGCCCGGTCGATGACCCGGCGGATGGTGGCCGCCGTACGCGATCCGCACTCGGACGTGCTCGGGCACTGCACGGGACGGCTGGTGACCGGGCGGGGCCGGCCTGAGTCGGAGTTCGACGCGGACGACGTGTTCGCCGCGCTCGCCGAGACGGGCACCGCCCTGGAGATCAACAGCAGGCCGGAGCGGCTGGACCCGCCGCGGCGGCTGCTGCGCCGGGCCGTGGACGCGGGAGTGCTGTTCTCCATCGACACCGACGCGCACGCGCCGGGGCAGCTGGACTGGCAGATCAACGGCTGCGGGCGGGCGGAGGAGTGCGGGGTGCCGCCCGAGCGCGTGGTGACCACATGGTCCCTCGACGAGCTCCTGGCCTGGACCCGTGAGCGGCGGATACCGTCCGGCGTGGCGGGCCCCTGACGTGGTACCCGCGCGGCCGGAGAGGAAAGGACTGCACCCATGGCAAGCACGGGACGGGCGGCCGTGTTCGACGTCGACGGCACGCTGGTCGACACCAACCATCTGCACGTCGTGGCCTGGTGGGAGGCCTTCCGGCAGGCCGGCCACGAGGTGCCGATGCACGCCATCCACCGGGCCGTGGGCCTGCCGTCGACCGACCTGGTCGCCCACCTGCTGGGCGACGACCGGGACACGGACCAGGACGCCGGCATCAGCGCCGGTCACAAGGCCCTGTACGGGCAGTACTTCGACCGGCTGCCCCCGCTGCCGGAGGCTGGGGCGCTGCTGCGGCGGCTGCACGGGGACGGCTGGACGGTGGTCCTGGCCACCTCGGCGGGCGGCGCGGAGCTCAGCGCCCTGCGCCGGGCCATCGACGCGGACGAGGCCATCGCCGCCATGGCCGGCGCCGACGACGTCGAGGAGGGCAAGCCCGCCCCCGAGCCGGTCGAGCACGCCCTGGAGCTGGTGGGAGTGTCGGCGGAGCGGGCGGTGTTCGTCGGCGACACCGTGTGGGACATGCGGGCGGGCCGCCGGGCCGGAGTGCGCTGCGTGGGCGTCCTGTGCGGCGGCATCCCGCGCTCCGACCTGGAGGAGTCCGGAGCGGACGCGGTCTACGCCGATCCCGCACACCTCCTGTCCGCCCTCGGTGAGGGGGCGCTCGCATGAAGCGGAGTGAAACCGCCGGTCACACGGATACCCACAGCGCATGACGCGTGTGATGAATGCGGTACGGCGGACGGCGGGAGCCCTCCTCGGGCGGAAGGACAGGGACGGGAGCACGGCGGCACCAGGTGAGCGGCCCCAGGGAGCACCGACGGCCCAGGGGCGGATGCGCGCCCTGGACCAGGGAGCGCGCGCCGCGCGCGCCGTGCGGCCGGTGGATGCCGTGCGGCGCGACACGCGGGGCGCCTGGGACGCCGTGCGAGCGGCGTGGCGGGGGCCCGGGCGGGAGCGGGATCTGGTCGTCCAGTCGCTGAAGGCGGCCGGGGCGGCGGTGCTGGCATGGCTGGTGGGCGGCGTCTGGATGGGCGACCCGCTGGCACTGATGGCGCCCTGGGTCGCACTGGTGCTGGTACAGGCCACCGTGTTCAGCTCCCTGGTGCAGGGCGCGCGCCAGTTCGGGGCGATCTGCGTCGGCACCCTGCTCGCCTCGGCGGCACAGGCGATCACCGACGACACGACCGGCGCGCTCGCCCTGTCCGTGCCGGTGCTGATGCTGCTGGCGAACTGGCCCCGGTTCGGAGACCAGGGCATCTACGCGGCGACCACGGCCCTGTTCACCATCTCCTCGGGCATGGTGAGCCTGTCCGCCGTCGGGCACCGGGTGGGGCAGGCCGCGATCGGCGCGGTCATCGGCGTCGCCGTCAACGCGCTCGTCCTGCCGCCGATCCACCTGCGGGACGTACGGGCGAACCTGGCGGCGCTCGCCCAGGAGACGGGGGAGGTGCTGCACACCGTCGCCGCCGACCTGCGCGAGGGCGAGTGGGACGCGCAGACCGCTTCCGGCTGGGTCACCGCCTCGGCCCGGCTGGACCACCGTCTGCAGGCGCTGCGCTCGGCACGCCGGTGGAGCCAGGAGAGCCTGCGCATGACCTACGCCCCGCTGCGCGCCCTGCACCGCGTGCCGCACGAGGGTGCCCTGCCGGCGGTGGACGAGGACGAGCGGCTCGGCCGGGTCACCGGGCACGTCGCCACGCTCACCCGTGCCCTGGCGGTGTCGATGGACGACAACCGGACGCCCGCCCCGCCCGAGGGCCAGGCCCTGCGCTCGTACGCGCGTCTGCTGCGGCTGATCGGGGACGCCCTGTGCGCCGAGGCCGACAGTCTGCTCGAGGGCGGCGTGACCGCCCGGCCGGACGACGAGACCGAGAAGGCGATGCGAGAGCTGCACGGGGAGTTGCAGGAGAACCTGCGCCGGCACGCCGGGGAGGGAGCCGCCCACACGGCCGTCCTGGGCACGCTGCTGCTCCAGGCGGAGAACCTCTGGGCCGAAACCGTCCCGGGCGACCCGGAGCAGTGACGCGGCTTCCGCTCGCCGACGTGCTTTCCGCGTCCCCCGGGTACTCGGTCACCTCCCGGGGGATCGCGGCCGAGAGGAGCACGAGGTGAACAGCGGAACGGGCATGAGGATCGTGGTCACGGGTGCCACCGGCAATGTGGGCACCAGTGTGGTGCGTCTGCTGTCGCAGGACCCGGAGGTCGCCTCCGTGCTGGGCCTGGCCCGGCGGATCCCCGACTGGTCGCCGCCGAAGACGGACTGGGCCGCCGTCGATCTGGCGTCCGAGCGGTCCGATCTGGTGCAGCGGTTCGGGGACGCGGACGCGGTGGTTCATCTGGCCTGGGCGTTCCAGCCGACGCACGATCCGGCCGCGACGTGGCGCACCAATGTACTCGGCAGCATGCGGGTCTTCGAGGCGGTGGCCGAGGCGGGCGTGCCCGCGCTGGTGCACGCCTCGTCGGTCGGCGCCTACTCGCCCGGACCGAAGGACGAGGCGGTGGACGAGTCGTGGCCGACGCACGGCTGGCCGGACGCCGCCTACTGCCGGGAGAAGGCCTATCTGGAGCGGGCGCTGGACACGTTCGAGCGCGATCACCCCGGGACGCGGGTGGTGCGGATGCGCCCGGCCTTCCTGTTCCGCCGGGAGTCCGCGAGTGAGCAGCGCCGCATCTTCGGCGGCCGCTTCCTTCCCGGTCCGCTGGCCCGCCCGGAGCTGCTGCCCTTCCTGCCTGACATCCCGGGGCTGCGGATGCAGGCGCTGCACACGGACGACGCGGCGAACGCGTACCGGCTGGCGCTGCGCTCCGATGTCCGGGGTGCCTTCAACCTGGCGGCCGACCCGCCGGTCGACGCCCGGCTGCTGGGCGAGATGTTCGATGCGCGTCCGGTGCGGCTGCCGCGGGGCGCGGCCCGGTCGGCGATCGCCGCCGCCTGGGGCCTGCATCTGCTGCCCGCCTCCCCGCACCTGTTCGACGCGGTGCTGCGACTGCCGCTGATGGACTGCACGCGTGCGCGAGTGGAGCTCGGCTGGCAGCCGGAGCGTACGGCGCCCGAGGTGCTGGAGGAGTTCCTGCTGGGTCTCCAGCAGGGCGCGGGCGCACCGACGGAGCCGTTGCGGGGACGCAAGGTGGGCTGAGCGGCCCGGCCCGGCCCTGCGCGAGTGAGGCCGGACATGCCCGAGGGCCGCAGCCGACCCCCACAGCCGGCTGCGGCCCTCGGTGGGATGCCCTCCTCAGGCGGAGGGCTCGTCCGGCACCGGGTGCTCGGGGTGGACGGTTCCCGAGTGCGGTGCTCCCTGCCGGCCCGTCCCCGCTTCGTCCGTGTCGGGGACGTCATCGGCGGGCTCGTCGGTCTCGTCGTCGCTCTGCTGCTTGTCGTCCTCGCCGGTGCCCGTGAAACGCGGGGCGACCTCCCACGGGTCCTCGCCGTCGTCGGCCTGCTGGTCCGGCATGTCCCGCGGGATGGGCTCACCGTTCTCGCCGGGTCCTTCGAGGCGGTGGTCGGTCACGGCGTGCTCCCTTCTGTGGTCCGGGCGCCACGCGAGTACCTCCGCGGTGATCGGCGAAACCTCAGCGCGGGGTCCGCTCCTGAAGCGCCGTGCGCCAGGCCGGGAGCGGGTCCTCCGGTGCCGGGTGGGGGCGCCGCCCGCCGCGCGCGAAGAAGTCGGCGAGCGGCAGGATCGCCGCACCGACCGTGACCGCGTCGGGCCCGAGCCGCCCCAGGTCGACGGTCACCTTCCCGGCCGGGTGGCGCAGCGCGTAGGCCATGGCGTGGCGGCGTACGGCGGGCAGGAAGCGCGGGCCGAGCGCCAGGCCGGCCCAGCCGCCGATGAGGATGCGCTCGGGCTGGAAGAGGTTGATCAGGTCTGACAGGCCCGCACCCAGGTACTCGGCGGTCTCCTCCAGGACGGCCAGCGCGACGGGGTCGGCCGCGGCGCCCGCGGGCGGGTGGGCCGCGGCGAGCATCGCGGTGAGGGCGGTCTCCTCGTCGGTGCCCTCCGGGACGCGGCCGCCTTCCTCCCGCCAGCGGGCGACCAGCGACTCGGCGCCCGCGTAGGCCTCGAGGCAGCCGAGCGCCCCGCACCGGCAGCGTCGGCCCCGCACCCGCACGGTCAGATGCCCCCATTCGACGGCGCGGCCCTGCTCCGCGTCCGGGGTGACGAGGCTCGCGCCGACGCCGGAGCCGAACAGGACGACGACGGCGTTGCGGGCGCCGCGACCGGCGCCGAACCACATCTCGGCCTGGCCCAGCGTCCTGGCGCCGTTGTCGATGAGGTACGGGACGGTGTCCGGCAGCGGGGAACCGGCGCGGAGCAGGGCCTCCAGCGGGACGGCGTCCCAGCCGATGGTCTGCCCGTGCACGAGCGCGCCGCGGCCGGGAGTGCGCTCGACGATGCCGGGGACGCCGATGCCTGCGCCGAGGAGCCGCTCGGGCGCGAGGCCCGCGATGTCCAGCACCTCGGCGATGCCCTCGCGGATGTGGTCCACGATGACCTCGACCTCGTACCGCTGCGGCGTGAGCGCGTGCTCGACGCGCGCGAGTTCGGTGAGGGTGAGGTCGAAGAGCTCGACGCGAACCCGGGTCTCGCCGACGTCCACGCCGATCATGTGGCCGCTGCCGGGCGCGACGCGCAGCAGGGTGCGGGGGCGGCCGCCGTCGGAGTCGACGCTTCCGGCCTCTTCGACCAGTCCGTCGGCGACCAGGTCGGCGACGACGTTGCTGACGGAGCCGGAGCTCAGGCCGGTGGCCGGGCCGAGTTCGAAGCGGCTGAGCGGGCCGTCGAAGTAGAGCCGTTGCAGCACGGCCGTGCGGTTGGCCCGCCTGAGATCGCGTACCGTGCGCCCGTTCCCCGCCGCCATGAGGCTCTCCCTTCGCTCGCCCTGCCCGACCTGCAACATACCGCCTGGTCGGTAGGTCGTGCGACTTCCCTCTCCCCTTGTTTCATGACGTGAGCTGACCGGCGGCTCCGGAGGCCGCCCTGATCTCGTCCAGGGCGGCGACGAGTTCCGGGGCGACCTTCTCCCCCACCCAGCGCTGCTGCTCCTCGCCGGCCTGGCGGGGAACGGTCTCGGTGATCATGATCAGGTAGAGGTAGGCGCGGTACAGGGCGAGGCGCAGGCGGGCCGGTGTGTCGAAGCCGTCCAGGCCGCCGGCCTCCCGGTAGCCGGCCAGGAACTCCTCGTCCTTCCTGATGTCGCCCAGCAGCGCCAGGGAGACGAAGTCGGCCAGGGGGTCGCCCCAGAACATGCGCTCCCCGTCGATGAGGCCCCCGATACGGGCCTGTGAGCCCGGGCGGTCGACGAGGATGTTGCCCCGCCACAGGTCGAAGTGGACCAGGCACGGGACGGTGACCTCGTCGAGGGTGTCGTACGCGGACGCGGCGGTACGGGCCACCGCGTCGACGGGCCGGGGCAGTCGGGCGCCGTAGCGCCGGGCGTCGTCGAGGACGGCTTCGAACATCCCCGTGAACGCCGTCCGCCAGTCGGGGGCGAGCGGGCCGAGGGCGCCGGAGGGGTAGCCGAAGCCGGGGCCCGTCACGCGGTGCAGCCGTGCCACCTGGCGTCCCAGCTCCGTCCGCAGGGCGGTGTGTTCCGCGTCGGTGAGCGTGCCGTCCCACGGGGCGCCCGGGCAGGCCGTCATCAGCAGGAAGCCGTCGCCCTTGGACACCAGCCGCGGCACGATGACCCCGGCGCGGGCGGCCGAGCGGTAGAACTCGGCCTCCGAGACCAGCAGTTCGCGTTCGTACCGCAGGCCGGGGACGGCGGCGGGGGGCGGGACCTTCAGCACGTAGCGGCTGCCGTCGGTGAGGCGCAGTTCCTCGACGGTGTTGTACGTGCCGCCGGTCATCGGGGCGAGGCGGGCGAGGCGGCCCGGGTCCAGGCCCGCCCCCTGAAGGACGTGCCGGGCCCGTTCCCAGGAGTCCACCACCGTGTGCCCACCCCTCCCCTGTGTTCGCGTCAGCCGGCGGCGTACACGTCCTCGGTGTAACGCCCGTCCGCGATGAGCCCGTCGAGCCACTGCTCGGCGGCCGTCTCGTCGGCGTCCGGTGTGTGCTTCCGGAACAGCGTACGGAACGCCTCCCGCACCCCGGGCGCCATCCGCGAACCGTCTCCGCAGACGTACACGCGCGCTCCGGCGTCCAGCAGGGCCCAGACCTCCTCGGCCTCGGCTGCGATCCGGTGCTGCACGAACCGCACCTCGCCCTCGGGGGTCTCGCTGAAGGCGGGGCGCAGGCAGACGGCTCCGGCGGTTTCGGCGGCGCGAAGTTCCCCGGCGTGCAGGAAGTCCGCGTCGGGGGCGTCGCAGCCGAAATAGCACAGGGCCACGGCGAGTTCGGCGCCCGCCGCGAGGGCCGCCGTACGGTCGGCGATGACACCGCGGAACGGGGCGAGGCCGGTGCCCGCCGCGATCATGACGACCGGTGCCGAGTCGCCGGTGACGTCGATGCGGAAGGCCTCCCGGCACGGCTGCACGCGCGCGTACACCGTGTCACCGGGTTCCAGGGCGGTCAGGTGTCCGGACCCGGTGCCGCGGTAGACGCCCCTGCCGGAGCGGGCGGGCGCCTCCAGCAGCGAGACCATGAGATCCACGTGGCCGGGGTCGACGGCCGGCGAGGAGGAGATGGAGTAGTGCCGCGGGCGCAGTGGGGTGAGGAGGTCGAGGAGCCGCGGCCAGTCCAGAGCGCCGCGCAGCGCCGGGTGGTCCTCCAGGATCTCCACGAGGGTGCGCGGGTCGTCGGTGAGGGCGGCCAGGGCCGTTCGCTCCGGCGGGCAGGGGTTGGCGGCTGCGAGCGCGGCCAGCTGCCCGGCGCTCGGGCGCTCCTGCAGCTCCACGTGGTGGGTGAGGAGCTGCCGTACCGTCACGGGCCGGTCGACGGCGACGCCGTCGCGGCGCGGGCGGGTGGCGCGGATGTCCAGGACGGTGTCGAGGTCGGCGCCGAGCGCGTCGGCGGCCCGTGTGACGAGGTCCGGGGCGTTGGCGGGGAGCACGGTGAGGTGGTCGGCCGTGCGGTAGGTGACGCCGTCGGGCAGCGCGACGCGGACGAACCGCTTGCGGCGGGGGTGGCCGGGCGCGGTGAGGTCGTGGGCCTCGGCGACGCGCATGGGGACGAGTTCGTGCCGTTCGGCGAGGGCGTCCAGCGGGGCGCCGGTCAGGGTGCGGACCTCGTAGGCGGTCGTGGGCGCGGGGTCCGGCGTCGTGGCGTCCGGGTCGCCGTAGCGCTCCAGCAGGGCCGTGCGCAGGGCGGCCCTGAAGGTACGGACGGTGCCGGTGAGGTCGCCGGAGGCGTCGGCGGCGGCGCGTTCCAGCAGCCGGACGGCGCCGGAAGCGGCGAGCCGCTCGTCGATACGGGTGGGGACGTGCTGGTAGGTGGCGGCCCAGTTGCGGTCGCCGACGCCGAGGACGGCGTACGTCACGCCGGTCAGGTCGTGGGTCTCCTCCAGCCGGGCGGCGAAGGCGGTGGCGTCGTCGGTGGGGCGGCCGTTGTAGGAGGCGGCGGTGATGACGACGGGCCGGTCGGTGGGCAGGCCGCCCGCGCAGGCGTCGAGCGGGGCCACCTCGGTGGCGCACCCGATCGCGGCGGCCTCGTCGGCGAGTTGCGCGGCGAAGTCGCGGCAGGTCCCGTAGTTGCTGCCGTGCAGGAAG
>NZ_POUC01000499.1 GCF_002891435.1 Streptomyces cahuitamycinicus | reverse complement strand
CCCCCGAGCCGGACGCAGACCCGCGGTCTCGCGTGTGCGCCCGCCTCCGCCTCCGCCTCGGCTGTCGCGGCCGAAGGCGGTGCGGGGCCCGCTGCTCAGGCGACGGGCAGGTGCCCGTAACGGGCGGCCGGGGAAGAATGGTTGCCGGTCAGCAGGGCGGATTCGCCGGTCAGGAGGGCGTCGAGCGCGGCAGCCTGGTCCTCCAGACCAGGGACGCAGACGGACTCCCCCAGGCGGACGCCGGCGAGACTGGCATGTGCCACACCCTCGGCCGTCATGGCGGCAGGGTAGCCCTGACCGAAGCCGTCGTGGAACTCCGTCGCCACCACCCCCGGGCACACGACCTGGGCATGGACCCCGGTGCCGGCGAGTTCGTGGGTGAGCGTCCGCGTGAAGGCGACCGTGGCGGCCTTCGCGCCCGCGTACAGGGTGCGCGGTATCGGCATCTCCTGACCGGCACTGAAGGCCAGCAGTGAGGCGAGGGTGATGACGGTGCCCTCACCGGCGGCCAGCATCCCGGGCAGGGCGGCCCGCACCAGACGCATGGGGCCGACGGCGTTGAGTGTGAGGAGACGGTCGATCTCGACGGCATCGATGTCGGTGAGCGGTGCGAAACCGCCGACTCCGGCGTTGCAGATCAGCAGCCGGACGTCTCCGGTGGCCAGGCGGTGGGTCACGGCGTCGAGGCCGTCGTGCGTGCTGAGGTCGGCGGGCAGAACGTCGACGGCGGCACCTGCTTCGCGCAGTTCGGCGGCCAGCTCGTTCAGCCGGTCCACCCGCCGGGCCACCAGGACGAAGTCGCAGTAGGACGCCAGGAGCCGGGCATAGGCAGCGCCAATGCCGGACGAGGCCCCAGTGATCAGAGCAAGAGTTCGGGACATGCGCCCAGCATTAACCAAGCGCCTGTCGAGAATCAAGCGTTTGATAGCAAGTGGTTGATACACGTGAACTCCCGTATCCTGCTCGTGTGACCACGGATGACGAGAAGACGCCTGGTGGCGATGTCAGAGCCATCTGGGCCCTACGGAGGGCGGAACTCGCCGTGCAGGCACTCAAGGGACAGCGGCTGCGCACTCTGGACATGGCGCCCGCGCACTACTCCCTGCTGTTCTGCATCCATGACGAACCCGGCCTAACGGGCGCGGAGGCCGCCCGCCGCCTGAACGTCACCCCTCAGGCCGTGGCATCGCTGGTGACGCGACTGGAGGGGCGCGGTCAGTTGGAGCGTCGGCAGCACGCGCTGCACCGCCATGTGCAGGAGCTCCACCTCACCGGCGCCGGCCGTGAGGCTTTCGGCTCCGCCAGTCGCGTCGTCGCGGACATCGAGCGCCGCGTCGTCGAGCGGCTGGGCTCGGACGGCACCGCACAACTCACCGCCTTGCTCGAGCAGGTGGTCGAGGCGGTTCGGGAGCCGTAGGTCACCGCTGCGCTCGGCGAGCCCCCGGCGCTGCATCCGGGGGAGCTGGTGGGACAGGCGGCCCTGTTCCCAGCCGAGGGAGGCGCCGAGGTCGCGGGCGCGCAGCCGCCAGCGGGGGCGTTGCGGAGGCGACCGAGTACCTCGTAGCCGGCCAGGGAGATGGTGTGATCGTCCTGCAGTTGCCGGCCCAGCACGGTCCGCAGCTGGTCGGTCAGGTGGATCAGTCCGCGTCAGGCCTGCTGTTCCTCGCTCGTCAGCCAGATGGCCATGGGGCCAGCCCGGCGGAATGCATGATGAATCAAGTTCTTGACGTGTCATGCAGCGATTCACCGTTCCGCTCGGCGGGTCCTGTAAGCGAGGAGCAACGATGAAGGCTGTCACCGTCACCGCGTTCGGCACTCCGCCCGTCCTGCGCGAGGACGTTCCGGATCCGACCACTGGGCCCTGGCAGGTACTGGTCCGCGTCCAGGCGTCGGTCAGTGAACTGGTTGGACGCGGACATCGCCTACGGCGCCCTCAACGACGTGACCCGTACGAGTTGCCGATCACGTCGAGGCCATCGGTGAAGGCATCAGCGAGGTGTAGGTCGGCGACGAGGATTTCGGGGCCGTACCCAGGGCGGAGACCGTTTCGCGACGGGGCCTGGGCCGGGCTCGTCGTGACCGGCGGGCACACGCTGACCCGCCAGCCCGCCCACATCGACACCGCGACCGCCGGTGCGGCCGCGCTGACCGCCAGTACGGCGCTCATGACGGTCGACGCGCTGGACCTGGCACCCGCGACACTGTCCTTGTCGTGGGTGCGACCGTCGGGATCGGCGGCACCGCCGTACCACTCGCCCGGGCCGCCGGTGCGACCGTCCTGGCGCCAGGACGGCCCGAGGGTGAGGAGTACCTGCGCGCTCTGGGCGCGAGCGACGTACTCCCGCGCGGGGGTGACCTCATTGCCGCCGTACGCAGGAAGCACCCCGGCGGGGTGGAGGCGCTCGTCGACGCCGTGATCCATGATCGGTGTGGTGCGCGCGGACTCGGGATGCGCCTGTTGACCGACTTCGTTCACGCGCTGGAGTACGCGTGGAGCGCGGCCCGGTCCTTCTTCGCCAGGACCGACCCCGCCGCCGAGAGGTGGGCCGGCGAGATCGCCCTGGAGAACCTCCTGACGGGTGCGACGTGTCGCCTCCTCAGGACTGTGCCGACTGCTGGTACCGGGTTGCGGGGGACGGGCGGGAGAATTGGTCACTCACTTTGAGAACCTACAGCCGGGGCGGGGGTCAGCCGGTCCGGCGGATGAGCGCCAGGTACATCGCGTCGGTCCCGTGCACATGCGGCCACAGCTGTACGTCGGGCCCGTCGCCGAGGTCGGTTACGCCGGGCAGCAGCGGCCGGGCGTCGATGAGGTCGGTGTCCGGGTGCTGCTTGAGCACGTCGGCGACGACGGCCCGGGTCTCGGCGAGGTGCGGCGAGCAGGTCGCGTAGCCCACGACTCCGCCGACCCGCACGGACTCCAGGGCGGTGCGCAGCAGCCCGCGCTGCAGCGGCGCGAAACCCTCCAGGTCCTCCGGGCGGCGCCGCCAGCGTGCCTCCGGGCGGCGGCGCAGGGCACCGAGGCCGGTGCACGGCACGTCGACCAGCACACGGTCGAAACTGCCGGGCCGCCACGCCGGACGGGTCCCGTCGGCGGCGATCACCTGGTACGGGCCGGGGTTGCCGTCCAGAGCCCTGGCCACCAGCCCGGCGCGATGGGTCTGCTTCTCGGAGGCGACGAGCAGCGCGCCCCGCTCGGCGGCCAGCGCCCCGAGCAGCGCCGCCTTGCCGCCGGGCCCCGCGCAGCCGTCCAGCCAGCGCCGGTCGGGGCCGTCCAGGGGCGCGCCCGCGAGGGCGATCGCCACGAGCTGGCTGCCCTCGTCCTGCACTCCCGCTCGCCCGTCCCGCACGGCCGCGATGGCACCCGGTTCCCCGCCCTCGGCCAGCCGCACGGCGTAGGGCGACCAGCGCCCCGGCACTGCGGCGTCCTCGTGGAGCAGCTCCTCGGTGGTGGCCCGTCCGGGCCGCGCCACCAGCGTCACCTCGGGCCGCTCGTTGTCGGCGCGCAGCAGCTCCTCGACGCCGTCGCGCCCGCCGCCGAGGGAGTCCCACAGCGCGGACACGACCCACCTGGGGTGCGAGTGGACGACGGCGAGATGGTCCTCGGGATCCTCGTCGTAAGGGGGTGCGACCTTGTCCAGCCAGCCGTCCAGATCGTGCTGCGCGACCTTGCGCAGCACGGCGTTGACGAACTTGGCCCGCCCGTCGCCGAGCACGACCCGCGCGAGCTCCACGGTGGCGGACACGGCCGCGTGCGTCGGGATCCGCGTCCCGAGCAGCTGATGCGCGCCCAGGCTCAGCACGTCCAGCACCGGCGGGTCGACCTCCCGCAGCGGCCGGTCCACGCAGGCCGTGAGGACCGCGTCGTACGTCCCCTGCCGCCGCAGCGTCCCGTACACCAGCTCGGTGGCGAGCGCCGCGTCCCGGGTGTCGAACGTCTCGGGTCCTTCCTTCTCCCGCGCCTTGCGCAGCAGGGGCGGGAGAACGAGGTTGGCGTAGGCGTCCCGCTCGTCCACGGCCCTCAGGGCCTCGAAGGCGAGGATGCGGACGGGGTCCTTCTTGGGCCGGCGGTAGGGCTTGCCCGACGTGCGGGCTCGGCGGGGCTGTTCGCTCACGAAAAAGGTGCTCCGGGGGTGAGAAGAAGTGCGCCGTCCAGCCTACGCCGCCGGGGGCGGGGCGTGACCGGCAGCAGGGCGCCGGGCCACGTCACGGACGCGCTGCCGCCGGCCCCGAAGCCGCCGCACACGCGACGCCACCGACAGCAAGGCGCCGCGCCATGTCGTCAGCGCCGCTCCGGCTTCGGCCTCCGGGGCACCGGAAGCTGGGCGTGACCGGCAACCGCGCGCAGCGGCGCATCGCCGGTCCGCTTGCGGCTTCAGCCCCCGAGCCGCTCGCCCTCGCCGATGCGCACCCCGCGGGCCCAGTCCGCCGCCCTCATCGGCTTCTTGCCCTGAGCCTGCACCCACAGCAGCTCGACGCCGTACGAGCCGGTTCCGACGTGGACGTTGTTCTTCCCGGCGGCGATCTGCCCGGGGGCGAGGTCCGTCCGGTCGGGCACGGGCGTGACCTGGATGAGCTTGAGGCGCTCACCGCGGAAGGTGGTCCAGGCGCCGGGGGCCGGGGTGCAGCCCCGCACCATCCGGTCGACGCGCAGCGCGGGTGCGCTCCAGTCGAGGTGCGCGTCCTCGACGTTGACCTTCGGGGCGAGACTGATCCCGTCGGCCGGCTGCGGTACGGCCTTCAGCGTGCCGTCCTCGATGCCGTCCATGGTCGCCGCGAGCAGTCCGGCACCCGCGAACGCCAGTCGCGTCAGCAGGTCCCCGCTGGTGTCGGTGGCCCGGATCTCCTCGGTCACCGTGCCGTACACCGGCCCGGAGTCCAGCCCCTCCTCGATCAGGAACGTCGAAGCCCCGGTGATCTCGTCCCCGGCCATGATGGCGTGCTGCACGGGCGCGGCACCGCGCCAGGCCGGGAGCAGGGAGAAGTGCAGATTGACCCAGCCGTGCGCGGGGATGTCGAGCGCGACCCGGGGCAGCAGTGCTCCGTAGGCGACGACGGGGCAGCAGTCCGGTCCGATCTCCCGCAGCCGCTCCAGGAACTCGGGGTCCTTCGGCTTCGCGGGCTTCAGCACCTCGATCCCGGCCTCCTCCGCCCGCTCGGCGACGGGCGACGCGACGAGCCTGCGTCCGCGCCCGGCCGGCGCGTCGGGCCGCGTGACGACGGCGGCCACCTCGTGCCGTCCGGAGGCGAGCAGAGCATCCAGGGCGGGAACGGCGACCTCGGGTGTACCGGCGAAGACGAGCTTCATGGGGTGGTGGGGGCCTCTCGAAGAGGGGTGGAC
>NZ_POUC01000498.1 GCF_002891435.1 Streptomyces cahuitamycinicus | reverse complement strand
GGGGCGGGGGCGGATCGACGGGAGGCCCGCGGCCCCACCGCGACCGTCGGTGTCGGGGCCGAGAACGCCACCGGTCGCAGTGCTCCCTCCAGCGCCTCCAGGTCCGGGCGGGCCGACGGCTCCTTCGCCAGCAGGGACGTCAGCATGTCCCGCAACGGGCCTGCCGAGACGGGGAGTTCCGGCTCCTCGTACAGGACCGCGTGCAGCGTCGCGAGCGTGGTGTCGCGGGAGAACGGGGAGCGACCGCCCAGGGCCGCGCAGAGGGTCGCGCCCAGGGACCAGATGTCGGACGGCGGGCCCTGGGGACGGCCGGAGATGCGCTCGGGGGCCATGTAGTCGGGCGAGCCGACCAGCATGCCGACCATCGTGAGCGCCTTGGCGTCCTGGATCGCGGCGATTCCGAAGTCCGTGAGGACGATTCGCCCTCCGCGGCCGTAACCGGTGCCGTTGCCGCGTCCGGATCCGGCCACCCCCTCCGCGTGCTCGACGAGTACGTTGCCGGGCTTGATGTCGCGGTGCAGTACGCCCCGTTCATGCACCTGCCGCAGCGCGGCCACCAGACCGAGTCCGATGCGGGCGGTCTCGCCGGGGCCCAGCGGGCCCGTCTCCGCGAGGATCCGTTCGAGGGAGCGGCCCACTACCAACTCCATGACGATCCAGAGGCGTTCGCCTTCGTCGACCACGTCGTAGACCCGCACGACGTTGGGATGGTCGATCCGGGCCGTGGCCCTGGCCTCTCGCAGGGTGCGTTCGCGGCGGGTCCTGCTGTCCTCCGCGTCGAGACCGTCGATCCGCATTTCCTTGACGGCGACCGGCCGGTCGAGTATTTCGTCGGCGGCTCGCCACACGCGCCCCATTCCCCCCTGGCCGATACTTTCGACCAACCGATAGCGTCCCGTCACCAATATCCCTGGAACACCGCCGCTGTTCGCATTTCCCGGCAATCCGCTGCACCCCCTCCACGACGCCGCGACCAACTCCAGTGAAACACAACGGTCACACTTCGCGCCGCACCAGGATAGTGCGACGAAATCTTGTGGTACCTCTTTCAGTGCTGCGAATTCAGGCGCAGTACTGGGGGACGCAAGGGGGGACGAACATGAGTTCTCGTCGTTCGACAGCGGTCGCGGGATCGCTGGTCATGGCATCTTTCTCGGCGGTGTTGATCCTTTCCGGCACAGCCGGTGCGGAGGACGAAGGGCCGCCGAGCGGCAAGGGGGGAAAGGCGGTTGACGAGGCACCGGCGGGGGTGAAGCTCACCACGCTGCTGCCCGGGAAGATCTCGGTCGACAACGGTTCGGAAAAGACGGAGATTACCGCCACGGTGAAGAACGAGGGGAGCAAGGACAGCGGGAAGATCAGGCTGTTGGTCGTCGGTTTCGACGGGCTTGTCGTCAAGGGTGTCCGGGGATGTTCTGCGCTACCCGAGAACGGACTTCCGGAGGGCTCGAACAGTGGATTCGCATGCCCGCTCGACAATCTCGCGGCCGGTAAGTCGAGGTCGTTCGCCGTAGACGCGACGTTCGACCTCGGCAAGACCGGGAAGATCTGCCTGCCCGTACAGACGGGCGACGGGAAGAAGACCTTCTGGCAGCAGGGCCCGGTGCCGTTCGGCACGAGCAACCCGTCGCCGGACGCCCCGGCCACGCCATTGCTGCTCGGTACCGACAACGAACCTGCGGGGCCGGGCGGCAAGGAACTGCCGAAGACCGGTCCGGCCCGTGATCTGCTGCCGCTGGGCGCGGCCGGGGCGTCGCTGCTCGCTGCGGGCGTGGCCGGAATGTGGTGGTCGCAGCGGCGGCGGACCGGGGCCCAGGAGGTCTGAACCGGCCGCTGTCGCGCCGTGCGGAACGCACAGAGGCCCGCCGGGGGACATCGCCCCCGGCGGGCCTCTGTGCAACGCCCGTGCGGTCAGCGCTTGTTCGCGAACTTCCAGGCCGTGGGCAGGGCACCCATCGCGAGCGCCGCCTTCAGCGCGTCGCCGATGAGGAACGGTGTGAGGCCGGCCGCGATCGCGGCGGTTGCGGACATGCCGGTGGCGAGGGCCAGGTAGGGCACGCCGATGGCGTAGATGATCGCCTCGCCCACCAGCATCGTGCCGGCCATGCGCAGCATCGAGCGGTCGGCGCCGCGGCGGGCCAGGGCTCCGACGACGACGGTGGCGAGGATCATGCCGAGGATGTAGCCGAAGGAGGGGGCGACTCCGGAGGAGGCGCCGGCGAACCACGGCACACCGGCGATGCCCGCGAGGGCGTACAGCGCGAGCGCGAGGAAGCCGCGGCCGGCACCGAGGGACGTGCCGACGAGCAGTGCGGCGAAGGTCTGGCCCGTCACCGGCACCGGGGAGCCCGGCACGGGCACGGAGATCTGGGCGGCGAGGCCGGTGAGCGCGGCGCCGCCGAGCACGAGGGCCGCGTCCCGGACTCGGGAGGAGGGGAGCAGGTCGGCGAGGACCTGCCCGGCGCGGGCGGGTGTGGCGGCAGCGGTGCTCATGGGGACTCCGCGAGGGTGAGGGCCGGTGGGACATCGTGACGCTATCCCAGCGCGCCCGGCCCGATCACCGTCAGCCGTCCACAAAGGCATGGACCGGCCGTTGGTCGGCTTCGCACAAAGCGTGCCGGTTACAGCGACCGCGCGTGATACCGGTCACGGTGATGGGGTGCCCTGCACCACGAGAGGCGGAGGGCGTACCTCTGTAGGTTTCCCCCAAAGGCTCCGCGTCCGCCATCTCTGCGGCCGACCCCGCCGCCTGCACCGGGTGACGCTCGCCGCGGGCGTCCCCGTGAGGCGGAGGGCACGGAGAGCTGCGCCATCGGGGGCGACGCCTCACACGGCACTCCGGTCGCCGCCCAGCCACACAGAGCGACGCGACCGTCCACATGGTGGGATGCCTCCTCGTGCCGACGGGGAGGCGACCGAAACTGGCGGCGTTTTTGCCCTCGTACGCCCTCACGCATTGGACGAGCCGCGCCCATGCCCAGCAGCACCACTCAGACGCCGACCGGCACGGACGGCGTCTCCCTCTCCCATGGCCTGAAGCAGCGCCACCTGTCGATGATCGCGCTCGGCGGGGTGATCGGAGCCGGTCTGTTCGTCGGCTCCGGTGCCGGTATCGCAGCGGCCGGTCCGTCGATCGTGGTCGCCTACGCCCTCTCCGGTGTCCTCGTGATGCTGGTGATGCGGATGCTCGGCGAGATGTCGGCCGCGTATCCGTCGTCGGGGTCGTTCTCGGCGCACGCCGAGCGGGCGATCGGCCCCTGGGCCGGGTTCACCGCCGGCTGGTCCTTCTGGGTGCTGCTCTGCACGGCCGTCGGCCTGGAGGGCATCGGCGCCGCGAAGATCGTCAGCGGCTGGCTGCCGGGCACGCCGGAGTGGGCGTGGGTGGCGCTGTTCATGGTCGTCTTCTGCGGCACGAACCTCGCGGCCGTGAAGAACTTCGGCGAGTTCGAGTTCTGGTTCGCGGCGCTGAAGGTCGGCGCGATCACCCTGTTCCTGGTGCTGGGTGTCCTGGCGATCCTCGGAATCCTGCCCGGCACGGAATCGCCGGGCGCGAGCCACCTCACGGACTTCCTGCCGAACGGCGGCGAGGGCCTGGTCATCGGCCTGCTCGCCTCGGTCTTCGCCTACGGCGGCCTGGAGACGGTCACCATCGCGGCGGCCGAGTCGGAGAACCCCGTCCAGGGCGTCGCGAGCGCGGTCCGTACGGCGATGTGGCGCATCGCGCTGTTCTACATCGGCTCGATGGCCGTCATCGTCACCCTCGTCCCCTGGGACTCCAAGGAGGTCGTCGAGAAGGGCCCGTACGTCGCCGCCCTCGACGAGCTCGGCATCCCGGGCGCCGGCCAGCTGATGAACGTGGTGGTGCTGGTCGCCCTGCTGTCGGCGATGAACGCCAACATCTACGGTGCCTCCCGCATCGCGTACTCGCTGGTTGAGCGCGGCCAGGGCCCGAAGGGGCTGGGCAGGGTCTCGGGCGGGGTGCCGCGGGTCGCCGTGCTGGCGTCCTCGGTGTTCGGCTTCCTGTGCGTGCTGCTGAGCTACTGGAGGCCCGACGACGTCTTCGCCTGGCTGCTGAACATGATCGGCGCGGTGATCCTGGCCGTCTGGATCTTCATCGCCGTCTCGCAACTGCGCCTGCGCCGCCGCCTGGAGCGCGAGTCCCCCGAGAAGCTGGCCGTGCGTATGTGGGCGTTCCCGTGGCTGACCTGGGTCGCCCTGGCCGGTATGGCCGCGGTCTTCGTCCTGATGGCCCGGGAGCCGGACACGCGGGTGCAGCTGTACTCGACGGGCGGGATGATCCTGGTGCTGGCGGCGGTCGGGTACGGGTGGCAGAAGGCCCGCAGCCGGCAGTAGGAAGTTCACCGCGAGAGGCCCCCGCGACACGCGGGGGCCTCTCGCGTTCCCGGGCCACCCCGCGACCCCTCCTGCTGCTAGCGTGCAGTTGCAAGCTTTTTGCAATAAGAGTCCGGAGGGGATCCCGCCCATGCCCGTCTACACGTTGCCCGAACTGCCCTACGACTACTCCGCGCTCGCCCCCGTGATCAGCCCCGAGATCATCGAGCTGCACCACGACAAGCACCACGCCGCCTATGTGAAGGGCGCCAACGACACGCTGGAGCAGTTGGCCGAGGCGCGGGACAAGGAGACGTGGGGATCGGTCAACGGCCTGGAGAAGAACCTGGCCTTCCATCTCTCCGGGCACATCCTGCACAGCATCTACTGGCAGAACATGACCGGTCCGAAGGACGGCGGCGGCGAGCCGCTGGCGCAGGACGGCGTGGGTGAGCTCGCGGACGCGATCACCGAGTCCTTCGGGTCCTTCGCGAAGTTCAGGGCGCAGTTGTCCAAGGCCTCCGCGACCACGCAGGGCTCCGGCTGGGGCGTGCTCGCGTACGAGCCGCTGAGCGGGCGGCTGATCGTGGAGCAGGTCTACGACCACCAGGGCAACGTCGGCCAGGGCGCCACCCCGATCCTCGTCTTCGACGCCTGGGAGCACGCCTTCTACCTGCAGTACCGCAACCAGAAGGTCGACTTCGTCGAGGCGATGTGGCAGGTCGTCAACTGGCAGGACGTGGCCCGCCGTTACGAGGCCGCCAAGTCCCGGGCGGATGTACTGCTGCTGGCCCCCTGAGGCCGTGAAGCGTCCTGCCTCGTGATCGTCTTCTCACCCTTCACGAACGGCAGGCGGAAAGAAGGGAGCCCCCGCGAGGACCTCTTGAGTTCTAGTAGTCGTCGCAACACCCCAGCTCAGGGGATGCGATGGACTTCGAGGTCCGCAAGGTCAGACATGGAGGGGGCGGTCGTCGCCTGACTCGTGAGCGGGAGGTATATCTCCAGCTCA
>NZ_POUC01000497.1 GCF_002891435.1 Streptomyces cahuitamycinicus | reverse complement strand
CCCCTACGGCCGACCCACGGGCCCGCCCCGCGTCGTGTTGGATCGCGGGCGACCCGTGCCCGCCCGGAGCACGGGTTCCCCCGGTGTTCCGCCGGCGCACGGCCGTCCCCGCTACTGGTTGGACCACTGACATGCCCGGTCGGATGTACACCCGGCCGATTCGTCCGGGCATACTCCGTCCACCTGTCAGACGCAGGACGCGACGGTCAGGTCACTTCGCGCACTCGACCTTGTCGGCCGTGGCCTTCTGAACGTCCTCGGGCACCTTCGCCGGAGTGGTGAGGGGCACGCCCGCGCCCTCGAAGTCCTTGCCGAGGGTCAGCGTCATCGCGGGCACGCCCTGGGAGTTGTCCACGCTCTCGCCCGGTTTCATCGCGGCCCCGGACAGGCCCATGATGTCGGCGAGCCGGCGGGCCTGGTCCGCCTGGTCGGGCGCGTACTCCAGCGTGGTCTTCGCGAGCGGCTGCTCCGCGTTGCCCGCGTTCTCGGACTTGGTCACGCCCTCCTCGACCTGCAGCCAGCTGAGGGTCTCCTGGGCGCTGCCGGCGACGGCACCGCCGTTGAGGATCCGCACCCGCACCTCGGAGGCCGGGGCCTTGGTGCCCTTCAGCCGGGCGGCCTCGGCGGTCTTCTCCCTCTTCTTCTGCTGCTTCACGTCGGTCAGCGACACGTCGTCGCGGACCATCGCGAAGAGCTGCTGGGCCTGGGGTTCCTTCAGGACCACCGTGGCCTTGACCTTCTCCGCGGGGTTGTCGACGACGGGCACCGTGGCGAACGTGAGGTTCTTGGTGTCGAACTTGCCCAGCTCGGCCCCGAGATCGGCCAGCCTCTTGATCGTGTTGATCTGGGAGTCGACGGTCAGCGCCTTGGTGCCCGCCTCCGCCAGCTTGATCATCTTGGGGGGGCTGGTGAGGGTGTCGTTGGACTTCAGCTTGCGCAGCATCGAGCCCAGGAACTGCTGTTGCAGCTCGATCCGGCTCAGGTCACCGCCGAAGCCCACGGAGTGCCGGGTGCGTACGAAGGCCAGCGCCTCCTCGCCCGCGATGGTGTGCTCGCCCTTGGGCAGGTCGAGCTTGGAGTCGGGGTCCTTGATGTCCTTGGCCAGGCAGACGTCGACTCCGCCCACCGCGCTGGTCAGCGTCTTGACCGCGTTGAAGTCGGCCACCATGAAGTGGTCCATCTTCAGCCCGGTCAGCTCGGTGATCGTGCGCATGGTGCAGCTCGGCGTGCGGTCCTCCTGCCCGAGGCTGTTGTTGAAGCGGGTGCGCTGCTTGCCCGGGATGACCTCCTCCGAGCCGTCGTCCTGCGTAGTCGGGCAGTCCGGGATGTCGGTGATCAGGTCGCGCGGGATGCTCAGCACCGTGGCGTTCGTGCGGTCCTTGGAGACGTGCAGCACCAGCGTGGTGTCCGCGTGCCCGGCGCTGTCCTTGTCGCCGTAGCCCTCGTTGCCCTTGCCGGTGCGCTTGTCGGTGCCGATCAGCAGGATGTTGATCGCACGGTCCTTGCTGAACCCGCCGGTGCCGGCGCCGTCGTCGGAGACGGACGTGATGTTGTCGTTGAGGTGCTCGTAGTAGAGGTACGCGGAGCCCGCGCCGGCGACCAGGACGCAGGCCAGCGAGCCGCCGGTCCACATCAGGACCTTCCTGCCCTTCGCCTTCTTCGGCACCGGGCGGCGCCCGCGCCGTCCCGCGGCCGCCTCGGCCGGGGCGCTGGTGCGTCTGCGCGGGGAGGGAGCCTCATCACCGGATGCCGAGGCCCCGGGACGCCGGGCGGGGGCGGTCCGGCGGGCGCCTCCCGCACCGCCCGTTCCGGTCGCGCCACGGCCGCCGGATTCGCGCGGGCCGGGAACGGCCGACTGCGCTGCGGAAGGAGCCAGTCGCAGTTCGTATTCACCGGTGTTCGGGTTGAGTACCCATTGGTCTGCGGGGTCGATGTCGTCCGCCCGCCCACGGCCTTGCGCGTCCACGTGCCTGATTCCTCCGTCGGGCCACGCAGCGCCCTCCCCCGGAAGGCGCACGGTGCTGGTCGAGCAGTGCACGCCCCCAGGACGGACCTCATGGGTGAGAGCACTGGATCGCACACACTATCCGCACACTTCCGCGTCAAGCGACGTGGGTGACAAATTCCACGTCTCACAACTGGGCAATCCCGCCCATTTGTTTGAAGGAAGTCCCGTGAACGCGACGGAATTGCAGGTCACTTGGCGCACTCCACCTTGTCGGCGGTGGACTTCTGCACCCCCTCCGGTGCCTTCGTGGGCGCGGTGAGGGAGACCCCCGCCCCTTCGAAGTCCTTGCCGAGGGTCAGTGTCATGGCGGGCAGCCCCTGGTCGTTGGTCACGCTCTCGCCCGGCTTCATCGCGGACCCGGACAGACCCATGAGGTCCGCGAGGCGGCGGGCCTGGTCGGCCTGGTCGGGCGCGTACTCCAGGGTCGTCTTCGCCAGCGAGGCGGGCGCGTTGCCGGCGTTCTCCGACTTGGTCACGCCCTCCTCGTTCTGCAGCCAGCTCAGCGTCTCCTGGGCGCTGCCGGCGACGGCACCGCCGTTGAGGATCCGCACCCGCACCTCGGAGGCCGGGGCCTTGGTGCCCTTCAGCCGGGCGGCGACCGCGGCGGCCTCCTTCTTCTTCCGCTCCTTGACGGCGGTGAAGGAGACGTCGTTCTTGATCATGTCGAAGACCTGCGGGGCCGTCGACTCGTTGAGCACGACCGTGGCCTTGACCTTCTCCGTCGGGTTGTCGATCACCGGGATGGTGGTGAAGGTCAGGTTCTCGGTGTTGAGCTTGCCCAGCTCCAGGCCGAGGTCCTTCAGCTTGCCGATGCTGTCCAGCTGCGAATCGACGGTCAGCGCCTTCGTGCCCGCCTCGGCCAGGTCGAGCATCTTCGACGGGCTGGTGAGGGTGTCGTTGGACTTCAGCTTGCGCATCAGCGCGCTCAGGAACTGCTGCTGCAGTCCTATCCGGCTCAGGTCGCCGCCGAAACCGACGGCGTGCCGGGTGCGCACGAACGCCAGCGCCTGCTCGCCCTCGATGGTGTGCGTGCCCTTGGACAGCTTGAGGTGCGAGTCCGGGTCGTCGAGGTCCTTGCCCACGCAGACCTCGACCCCGCCCACCGCGCTGGTCAGCGTCTTGACCGCGTTGAAGTCCGCGACCATGAAGTTGTCCGGCTTGACCCCGGTCAGCTCGGTCACGGTCCGCATGGTGCAGCTGGGCGTACGGCCGTCCTGGCCGAGGCTCGTGTTGAAGCGGACCTGCTGCGTGCCGGGGATGATCTTCTGCGTGCCGTCCTCCTGTGTCGTCGGGCAGTCCGGCACGTCGACGATCAGGTCACGCGGGATGCTCAGCGCGGTCGCGTTCGAACGGTCCTTCGAGACGTGCAGCAGGATCGTGGTGTCGGCGTGTCCGACACTGCCCGCGTCGCCGTAGTCCTCGTTGCCCTTGCCGGTGCGCTTGTCGGTGCCGATCAGCAGGATGTTGATCGCCTTGTCCTTCTGGAAGCCACCGGTGCTCGCGCCGTCGTCGGAGACGGACGCGATGTTGCCGTTCAGGTGCTCGATGTAGAAATACGCGGCACCCGCGCCGGCGACCAGGACGAACGCCATCGCGCCGCCGGTCCACAGCAGGACCTTCCGGCCCTTGGAGGACTTCCTTGCCGGGCGCCGTCCGCGCCGCCCCGGCAGCGGTTCCTCCGGCGCCCCGCGGCGCCTGCGCGGCGGGGGCACCGCACGCCCGGGCGTCTCCGGCCGCGGCCGGCCGGGCGCCTCCGTACGGCCACGGGCCGGCGGGGCCGCCTCGGAGGGCCGTGGCTTGCGCGGCGCGGGGACGCCCGACTGCGGTGCGGAAGGGCCCAGTCTCAGTTCGTATTCACCGGTGCTCGGGTTGAGCACCCACTGGTCTGCGGGATCGATGTCGTCCGCCCGCCCACGGCCTTGCGCGTCCACGGTTGCCTGATTCCTCCGTCGGGGCACGCGGCGCCTTCCCCTCCAAGGCGCTCGGGTCTCGGTCACACAGTGCGCGACCTCGGGACCTTCCCTCGGGGCCGGTCGCACCGGATCGCTCACACTAACCGCCCCATTCGGCGCCGGGCGACGACGGTGACCCATTCCACGTCCCTACAGTTGGGCAATTCGCCCATTTCCTGGGTGAAGAGCCCATTGCCTCCGAGTGGCCTTGGTGCCCGCTTTACTCGCAGGTGTCCTCGGCTGCCGTGTTCCCCCGAAACGTCGGTGGAGGAGAAACAGTGACGGTGGGCTCGCGAAAGGGACCCGGACGGGAATCCCCGTACGACCCCTCACGTGGGCCGTTGCCCGCCACGACCACCGGTGTGTCCGTACGCAGCCGTTCGAACAGTCGCTTTGCCGCAGGCTCCACGAGTTGGTCGCGATTGGTGTCGTAGGCGTACGACTCCCGGGGGACGGTCAGGAATTGCACTTGTTCCATGGGGATGTCGCGCAGGCCGCGCACGAGTGCGTACAAACCGCGCAAGCTCGCCAGTTCCGGGTCGGTGGTGAGGGACGACGTGGCGGCGTCCAGCACGGGATACAGCTTCGCCGGATTCAGCAGGACGTCATTACTGCGCACCTTGTTGACGAGTGCCCCGAGAAAACGCTGCTGCCGCTCCATCCGCTCGGTGTCGCTGCCGTCGCCCAGGGTCTTGCGGGCGCGCACATAGCCGAGGGCCTGCTCGCCGTTCAGCGTCACGCGCCCGGCGGGCAGCCGGAGCTTGGCGGCCCGGTCGTCGATCGGCTGCCGCAGGCACACCGCGACTCCGTCGACCGCGTCGACCATCTCCTTGAAGCCGTGGAAGTCGACGACGACGTGGTGGTCGACGCGGATGTCGGTCAGCTTCTCCACGGTCCGGATGGTGCAGGCCGAGCCGCCCAGCTGGAAGGCCTGGTTGAACATGGCGAACCGGGGCGCGCTGCGGGACCCGTCCGGACGACGGCAGCCCGGCAGATCCACCATCAGGTCCCGGGGGATGGAGACGGCGGTGGCGTTGTCCCGGCCGGCGGACAGATGCAGCAGGATCGTGGTGTCGGACCGCTCGGTGCCGTTGTCCCGCCCGTAGCGGGCGTTGGCGGTCCCCTCACGCGAGTCCGACCCGATCAGCAGGATGTTGCGGGCGTCCTTGACCAGTGAGGTAGGCCGCTCCCTGTCGTAGCGCGCGAGCTCGGCGGCGGCCGCCTCGTCGGGTGTGATGTTCCCGCTGAGCTTCGCGTACACGGCCCAGCCGACCCCGCCGGCGGCCACGAGCAGAGCCGTGACCCCGAACGCCGTGATCCGCACCCACCGCCGCCGGCGCCGCCGCACGAGCCCCCGCCCGCTGGCGGACGCCCCCGCGCCCGGAC
>NZ_POUC01000496.1 GCF_002891435.1 Streptomyces cahuitamycinicus | reverse complement strand
GCGGTCGACCTTGCCGCTGGGGGTCAGGGGCAGCCGCTGGAGGGGTACGTAGAGCGCGGGCACCATGTAGTCGGGCAGGGAACCCGACAGATGCGAGCGCAGCTCGCCGGGGGACAGGCTGCGGTCGGCAACCAGGTAGGCGACCAGGCGTCCGCGGCCGGCCTCGTCACGATGGACGACGACCACCGCGTCGCGCACCTCCGGGTGGCGGCCCAGGGCTGTCTCGATCTCGCCCAGTTCGATACGGAAGCCCCGCAGCTTCACCTGTTCGTCGGCGCGGCCCAGGTATTCCAGGCTGCCGTCCGCCCGCCACCGGGCCACGTCGCCCGAGCGGTACATCCGGTCGCCCGGCTCACCGTGGGGGTCGGCCGTGAACCGCTCCGCGGTGAGGCCCGGTCGCCCGTGGTAACCGCGCGCCAGGTGAGGGCCGGCGATGTACAGCTCGCCCGGCACACCGACGGGCACCGGCTGGAGCGCCGCGTCGAGCAGCCGTACCCGGGTGTTGGGCAGCGGCGTCCCGATCGGGGGCACGGCCCCGCCGGTGAGCGGTGCGCTCATGGTCGCGACGACGGTCGACTCGGTCGGACCGTACGCGTTGACCATCCGTCGGCCGGGTGCCCAGCGGGACACCAGGTCGCCGGTGCTGGCCTCGCCGCCGACGACGAGGGTGCGCAGCCCGTCGAGCCCTTCGGGGGTCAGGGTGGCCACGGCGGAGGGCGCCAGCAGCGTGTGGCTGATGCGGCGCTCCCGCAGGAAGGTCTGCAGCGCCTCGCCGACGAGCGGACCGTGCGGCGGCAGGACGAGCGTGGCGCCCGCGGGGAGGGCCATGAGGACCTCCATGACGGCGCCGTCGAAGGACGACGAGGCGAACTGCAGGACCCGGCTGTCCTCGTCGACCCCCAGCCGCTCGATCTCGGCCGAGGCCAGATTGCCGATGCCGCGGTGCGGGACGAGGACACCCTTGGGGGTGCCGGTGGAGCCCGACGTGTAGATGACGTAGGCGAGGTCGTCGGGGCACGGGCCGGGCTCGGGCGCCGTGGCGGGCAGTGTGGCGAGCACGTCTTCCGTCCGGGCGAGGTCCACGATCCGGGCGCCGGTGTCCGGCAGGCGCCGCACCAGCTCGGTGCGCGTGACGACGAGTCCGGCACCGGAGTCCCGGAGCATGAAGGCGAGCCGGTCGGCGGGGTAGCCGGGGTCGAGCGGCAGGTAGGCGGCGCCGGCCTTCATGATGCCGAAAAGGCCGACGACCATGTCCACGCCCCGCTCGAGACACAGCCCGACGAACGTGCCGGGACCGGCGCCGAGGGACACGAGGTGGTGGGCGAGCCGGTTGGCCCGCTCGTCCAGCTCCCGGTACGCGAGGGCGGTGTGGGTGTCCTCCACGGCGGGCGCGTCGGGGCGGCGCCGCGCGGATGCCGCGACCAGCTCGGGGAACGAGCCGGTCGGCGCGGGGCGCACCGGGCCGTTCCAGCCGGTGACGACCTGCTCGTACTCGGCGTCCGTCAGCATCGGCAGGGTGGCGAGAGGCCGGTCGGGCTCGGCCGTGGCGGCGCCCAGCAGCGTCGTCAGGTGCCCGGCGAAACGGGCGATGGTCGCCTCGTCGAACAGGGCCGTGCCGTACCCCACCCGGGCGGTCAAGCCGTCGCCGGTCTCGAAGAACTCGACGGTCAGGTCGAACGGCGCGGCCTCCCGGGGCACCGGGTGGCCGGCGGCGCGCAGACCCGTCAGGCGCACGGGCTCGGCCGGCGCGTTCTGCAGGACCACCATGGCCTGGACGAGCGGGGTGCGGCTGGTGTCACGGGCGGCACCGGAGACCTCCACCAGGCGCTCGAAGGGCACGTCCTGATGGGCGAACGCCTCCAGGACGGTCTCCTTGAGGCCCGCCAGGAGCCGCGCGTACGACATCTCGGGGTCGACGCGGGAGCGCAGGACCACCGTGTCGACCAGGAAGCCGACGAGGTGCTCCGTGCCGCGGTGGTCGCGGCCGGCGGAGGCGGTGCCGACGGCGATGTCCTCCTGGCCCGACCAGCGGGCGAAGACGGCCTTCACCGCGGCGGTCAGGGCCATGAACAGGGTCGCGCCGTGCCGCTGGGCGAGCTCCCGGAGGGCGGTGGTGGCGCCGTCGGGGACGCGGAAGGTGTACTCGGCGCCCGCCGAGGAGCGCACGGGCGGCCGCGGCCGGTCGGTGGGCAGTTCGAGCGGGGTGATGCCGTCGAGACGCCCGCGCCACCAGTCGAGCTGCCGGTCGAGGAGACCGCCGTCCTCGATACGGCCGCGCTGCCATGCGGCGAAGTCCGGGTACTGAACGGTGACTTCGGGCAGGCGGGGTTCGCGGCCCTCGACGCGGGCGGTGTACAGCTCGCCCAGTTCGCGGGTGACCACGCCCACGGACCAGCCGTCCGTGACGATGTGGTGCATCCCCAGGACACACACGTGCTCGTCCTCGGCGAGACGCGCGAGCAGCACGCGGACCAGGGGCCCGGCCGTCAGATCGTACGGGCGGTTCGTCTCCGCGCGGACTAGGTCCCGGAGCCGCTCCTCGCACGGCCGCTCCGCGAGGCCGGTCAGGTCCTCGGTGCGCCACTCCGGCGCCAACCGCGGGTGGACCACCTGGACGCCGCGTCCGCCGACGACACCGAACGTGGTGCGCAGCGACTCGTGCCGGTCCGTCAGGTCCTGTACGGCCGCCCGCAGCGCGGCGGTGTCGAGGGTGCCGCTGAGGCGCAGTCCCGTCGCCGTGTGGTACTCGGTGCTGCCGGGGTCGAAGTCCGCCAGGAACCAGAGGCGTTGCTGCCCGTACGACATGGGCAGGGCGCCGTCGCGCGGGGCGACGGGGATGGCCGGGTCCTCGGCGGTCTCGTCGGGGGTGAGGGACGTGACGAGACCGGCGATCGTCGGAGTGTCGAAGAGGATGCGCGGTGGCAGGGTGGTGCCGAGCGCGGCGCGCATCCGGGAGACGGCCCGGACGGCGAGGATGGAGTTGCCGCCCAGGGCGAAGAAGTCGTCGTGCACGCCGATGCTCTCGACGCCGAGTACCTCGCACCAGACTCCGGCGAGTGTCTCCTCGACGGCGTCGCGCGGAGCGGTCCGGTCCGCGCCGGCGCTCTCCCGGACGGAAGCCGGTGCGGGCAGGGCCTTGCGATCGACCTTGCCGTTCGGCGTCAGCGGCAGGGTGTCGAGCACCACGATGGCCGACGGCACCATGTGATCGGGCAGGCCCTCGGCGAGGTGGGCGCGCAGATCCCCGGCGGACGGGCGGCGTGCTCCGGACGGCGAGACGTAGGCCAGCAGGTTGGTGTTGTGGGTGACGACCACGGCCTGGGCGACGTCGGGGTGGAGCGCGAGGGTGCTCTCGATCTCGCCCAGCTCGATGCGGAAGCCGCGCACCTTGACCTGGTCGTCGGCGCGGCCCAGGTACTCCAGGGTGCCGTCGGTGTTCCAGCGCGCCACGTCACCGGAGCGGTACATGCGCTCTCCGGGCTCGCCGTAAGGGTTGGCGACGAAGCGCTCCGCGGTGAGGCCGGGCCGCCCGTGGTAGCCGCGGGCCAGTCCGACGCCCGCGATGTACAGCTCGCCGCGCACACCCGCGGGGACCGGGCACAGGGCGTCGTCGAGGACGTACACACGGAAGTTGGCGATGGGCGTGCCGATGGGCGGGACGGTCGCGCCGCCGAGCGGGGCGCTCATGGTGGCGCAGACGGTCGTCTCGGTCGGGCCGTAGGCGTTGACCATGCGCCGGCCGCGGGACCAGCGGCCGACCAGGTCGGCGGTGCTCGCCTCGCCGGCGACGACGAGGGTGGCTGCAGCGGGCAGCCCTCGGCCCTCGGGGAGCACGGCGACGGTGGCAGGGGTCAGGGTGGCATGGGTGACGCCGTGCTCGGCGGCGTAGGACGCGAGCGGCTCGCCGGGGGCGAGGGCCTCCTTGGAGCCCATGACCAGCGCGGCGCCGGTCAGCAGGCCCATGCACACCTCCCAGAAGGCCGCGTCGAAGCTGGCGGAGGCGAACTGCAGGACCCGGCTGCCGGGGACCACGTCGAAGGCGTGGGCCTGCACGGCCGCCAGGTTGCCGATACCGCGGTGGGAGACGAGGACGCCCTTGGGCCGGCCGGTGGAGCCGGAGGTGTAGATGGCGTACGCGAGGTCCTCGGGGGCGACCGCCGTCTCGGGGGCGGTGGCCGGGTGGGCGTCTAGGGCGGCCCGGTCGTCGGTGAGGTCGACGAGGGTGGCGCCCGTGTCGGGCAGCCGGTCACGCAGCTCGCGCTGGGTGACCACGAGTCGGGCACCGGAATCCCGGAGCATGTAGGCGAGCCGGTCGGCCGGATACGACGGGTCGAGCGGCAGGTAGGCGGCGCCGGCCTTCATGATGCCGAGCAGGCCGGCGGCCATGGCGGCGGTCCGCTCGACGCACAGGCCGACCAGTTGGTCGCGTCCGGCGCCCAGCGCCGTCAGGTGGTGGGCGATGCGGTTGGCCCGCTCGTCCAGTTCGCGGTAGGTGACGGAGCCGTGTTCGTCGATGACGGCGACGGCGTCGGGGCGGGCGGCGACCTGGGCGGCGTACAACTCGGGGAAGGTGCCGGTCGGCACCTCGCGGGCGGTGTCGTTCCAGACGCGGACGACCTGCTCGAACTCCCCGTCGGTGAGCAGGGGCAACGTGGTGAGGGGCAGGTCGGGGCGTTCGGCGGCGCCGGTCAGCAGGACTGCCAGATGACCCGCCAGGCGAGCCGCCGTGGCCTCGTCGAACAGGGCGGTGCTGTGCCGGACCCGCAGGAGCCGCTCGTCGGCGGAGATCTCGAAGGACAGGTCCAACGGGTCGAAGTCGTGCTGCGCCGGGGCGAGTTCGTCGAGGTCGGCGACCATGGCCTGGACGTACGGGGTGATGCTGGTGTCCCGCGCGGGGGACAGCGCGTCGACGAGGTCGGCGAAGGGGATGTCGTGGGCGAGGGCGTCGTCCAGTGCGCGGCGGGTGTCGCGCAGCAGGACGGTGAAGGGCGCCGAGGCGTCGACGTCGGTGCGCACGACGACGGTGTGACCGGTGCGCGGGGAGACCGAGCCGAGGGCGATGTCCTCTTGCCCGGAGTAGCGGGAGAGCAGCGCGGTGACGGCGGCCGCGAGGACGACTGTGCGGCCGGTGGCGTGGCGTTCGGCCAGTTCCGTCACGGCCCGGGCGGCGGCGCTGGGCAGTTCGCAGGTGTGCGGGGCGGTGGTGGTCGCGCGGACGACCGCTCGGGGCCGGTCGGCCGGGAGCTCCAGGGGCGGAACGCCGTCCAGTCGGGCCCGCCAGAACTCGATCCTGTCGGGGACTGCCGGGTTCACCGGCACGTCGGCGCGAGCCACGTGTGTACCTCCAGAAAAAGGGCGGCTTCCGGGCATGGGTGGGCCAGGGC
>NZ_POUC01000495.1 GCF_002891435.1 Streptomyces cahuitamycinicus | reverse complement strand
GCCCCGCCCGGCCGGGCCAGCAGGGCGTCCCGCAGGCCCCGGCCGACCCCGGCCGGCAGGACCCGGGTGGCGTACCGGCGCTCCGACTCCAGACCCTTCCCGGCCCCGACACTGCGGGCCACCAGCGCCTTGGACAGCCCCTCGGCGTAGGTGCGGGTGCGGAAGTAGCGGAAGTGCTCGCGCACCTCGGGCACCCGGTGGTGGATCACCGCCCGGTCGTCGATCAGCAGCACCGCGCCGGGCCGGGCGCGGCTGAGGCGGATGCACAGTTCCGTCTCCTCGCAGCCCAGTGGGCGTTTGTCGCCGTCCCGTCCGATGCCGGTGGCGAAGCCGCCCGCCGCGTCGAAGGCGCTGCGGCGGAACGAGGCGTTGCCGCCGAGCACGTTGCGCACCCGGACCCGGCCGCGGGGCAGGCCCCGGTACGTGCAGCCCACCACCCAGTCGAACTCCTCCGGGAACCAGTCCGGCCGCCGTCCCGACGCCCAGACCGGCACCGTGCGCCCGCCGACCGCCATCACCCGCGGGTCGCCGTACGCCTCGGCGAAGTGGCGCAGCCAGTCGCGCTCGGCCACGGCGTCGTCGTCGAGGAAGGCCACGACCTCACCGCGCGCGGCGGCGATGCCGGTGTTGCGGCCGGCGGACAGGCCGCGGGGACCCGCGTTGGCGAGCACCCGCACCACGGCGTTCCCGGAGGACTCCTCGTACTCGTCGTAATCCTTGTACTCCTTGGCGAGCCGCTCCCGGAGCGTCTCGTTGTGGTCGACGACCAGCAGCGTCTCCAGGGCCGGCCGTGACTGCGCGCGGACCGAGGAGACCGCCGCGAGGATGTCCTCCCAGCGGTCCTCGGTGTACGCGCAGATCACGACGGAGATGCCGGGACCGCTCAAGACACCTCTCCCCGCATCGCGGCCGGCATCGAGGAACGGGGCGAACGGCGGCGCAGGGCACGGCGGTTGGAGCGCTCCTGAAGGATCACCCTGAGCACGCGCAGGCCGTCCCGCACGGCCCGCAGATTGCTGACGCCGTGGATGCGCAGGTACTCGTGGCTCGGGATCTCCTGCACCTTGAGCCCGGCCTTGACGACCCGGATGTTCATCAGCGTCTCGACCTCGAAGCCGGTGCAGTCGAGGTCGATCTTGTCGAGGCAGTGCCGCCAGAAGGCGTTGTAGCCGTAGCACAGGTCGGTGTAGCGGGCGCCGAACTTGCGGTTGACGACCGTGCACAGCGCCCAGTTGCCCAACTTGCGGATGAAGGTCATGTCGTCGGTGCCGCCGCCGTTGGCGAAGCGGGAGCCCTTGGCGAAGTCCGCGCCGGAGACCAGGGCGGAGACGTAGGAGAGGATTTCCCCGCCGTCCGCCGAGCCGTCCGCGTCGACCATCACGATGATGTCGCCGGTGCAGGCCTGGAAGCCGGTGATCAGGGCGTCGCCCTTGCCCTTGCCGCGCTGCTCGACGACCTTGACCTCGGGCCACAGCTCACGGGCCACCTGGACGGTGTCGTCGCTGGAGTTGCCGTCGACCAGGACCACTTCGTGGATCCAGTCGGGCAGTGTCTTGAAGACGTACGGAAGGTTCTCCGCCTCGTTCATCGCCGGGATGACCACGCTCACCGGCGGCGCTATGGCCAGGTGCGAGGAGACGGGCCGGTACTTTCCGGCGGTCGGCGGATGCGGGTCCGTCGCGGCCGGCTGCAGAACTGAACTCATGAGTCTGGTCCCTCTCGTCCGGTGGACCGCCCCCCCAGGGCAGTCCGGATCCAGTCCGGTTCGAAAGGGGGGTTCTCACCCGTGGCACGCCGAGATGGAACTTCGGCACGCCGGGTGAGCTGGCAAAGCTGGCCGACGGCGAGAACGGCAGCCGACCGCGCGGCACGGCCCGGAGACAGTTGAGATCACCGAGCACGGCACCCCCCTACCGCGCCCCGCGCCGGTACGTCGCGGTCCTTGAGCCCTCCCCTGGAGCCGCGTACTGACGGACCGATGCGGGTGAGATGTATGACGGTATTGACGATTGAACCCGTATGGCAAGACCTGGAACGGCCTCTCACGTTTTTGTTGGTTTGTTCGTTGTGGCAGGCGTCTTGTGCGACGCAAGTTGCACGTTCCCGTCGCATAAACATGCGTACCCCGGAGGTAATCAGGGCCTTTGGGGAACGCGTGTTCACCGGCCCGGTGCGGGCGGCGTCACCGCCCGATCGCAGCATCCGGTTCGGACGTCGGTGCTCAGAAAGCAAGTTGAGCATCCGTCGGCAAGCCTGTCATGAGCACGTAATAGCAAAGCCCTGACGCGCGACGTGAGGTGTGGGGAACGTGCCAAGCATCCGGGGATGGACCGAAAAGATTTGGCATGGACACTTCCTGTCAACGCGCGTAGCTGCTACCACGGTTATGGCAGAGATCCTGCTAAAGGGAGGTTCCATGAGACGTTCCCGACTTGTCGTCCTCGTGAGCTCGCTCCTCCTCGCCGTCGCCACCGCCCTTACCGGGGCAGCGACGGCGCAGGCGTCCTCACTCGCCGCAACTGGCGGCTACGTGGCGCTCGGTGACTCCTACTCCTCCGGAGTCGGAGCGGGCAGCTACATCAGTTCCAGCGGCGATTGCAAGCGCAGCACCAAGGCCTATCCCTACCTCTGGGCCGCCGCCAACTCGCCCTCGACCTTCGCCTTCACCGCCTGCTCGGGCGCCCGAACGGGTGACGTTCTCGCGAATCAGCTCACCCCGCTCAGCGCCTCCACCGCCCTCGTGTCGATCAGCGTCGGCGGCAACGACGCCGGATTCGCCGACGTCATGACGACCTGTGTCACCCAGTCCGACAGCGCCTGCGTCTCCCGCATCAACACGGCCCGGGCGTACGTCGACTCCACGCTCGCGGGCAAGCTCGACGGCGTGTACTCGGCCATCCGCTCCAAGGCCCCCGCCGCCCGGGTCGTGGTCCTCGGCTACCCCCGCTTCTACAAGCTCGGCGCCACCTGCCTCGGCCTGTCCGAGACCAAGCGCAAGGCCATCAACGACGCCTCCGACCACCTCAACACCGCCATCGCCAAGCGCGCCGCGAACCACGGCTTCGCCTTCGGCGACGTCCGCACCACCTTCACCGGCCACGAGATCTGCTCCGGCGCCTCCTGGCTGCACAGCGTCAGCTGGCTCAACATCGGTGAGTCGTACCACCCGAAGGCACCGGGCCAGTCGGGCGGTTACCTGCCGGTGCTCAACAGCAACGACTGACCGCTCAACCGGATCCGGAATCGGAGCCGGACTCCGAATCCGGGTCCTGGCCCGAGTCCGAGTCCGAGTCCGGATCCGTGCCGGAAGGAGAGGGGGAGGCCCCGTCGGACGGGGTCTCCGTCTCGCACGTCACGGAGAACGGCACCGACTCGGACGTCGTCCGTACCGGTTCCCGCACCTCGACGCTGATCTCGTTCTCGAACGTCCCGGTCTCCGCCTCGGTCGTCACCCGCACCGTGTCCTGCTTCGAACGGCCGCCGCCCTCCGCGAACGACAGCGTCTTCCAGCCCCCGTCCAGCACCTGGCCGTCCCGCGTCACCCAGCGGTAGCTCACCTCGGCCGGCTCCCGCCCCACCGTGAGCGTCGCCGTGAACTCCGGCGCCTGGGCGTTGGGCGGCGGACAGGTGCCCGCGTAGTCCGTGCGCCGGCCCTCCAGGGAGACCCGCACCGACTGCGGCGGCGGACTGCTCTCCTTGCTCTCGCTCGGGGTCGGCGACGGGCTGGACTTCTCGGTCGCGGTGTCCTGCGGGGGACTCTTGGGCGCGGTGGGCGTTGCGTCCCCGGCACCCTGGTCGTTGCCGCCGGAACCGTCCCCGTTGTTGAGCAGCGCGTACGTCAGACCGCCCGCAGCGAGCGCCAGCGCGATCACCCCCGCAACCAGCACCCGCCCGGTCCTGCGGTCCCGGTCCCGGCCGGTGCCCGCCGGGGTGGCGGTCGACCCCGATGCCGCCGGCGGGCCGGGGAACGGCATCGGTGGCGTGGGAGCGGGCTCGGGGTGGCCCGCGACCGTCGGCGGGAACGCCACCGCCCGCGTCAGGTCCGGGCCCGGCGAGCCGCCCGCCGCGACGGCCCGCAGATCCTGCTCGGCCCGCTCGGGCGGAAGCCGCTGCTCGGGGTCCTTGCGCAGCAGCCCCTCGATCACCGGGGCGAGCGGACCCGCTCGGTACGGCGGCGGCAGTTCCTCGTCGACGATCGCCCGCAGCGTGCTCAGCGGGGTGTCGTGACGGAAGGGGGAATGGCCCTCGACCGCCGCGTACAGCAGCACCCCGAGCGACCACAGGTCCGACTCCGGGCCCGGAGTACGGCCGAGAGCCCGCTCCGGGGCGAGGAACTCCGGCGAGCCGATGACCTCCCCGGTCATGGTCAGCGCCGAGCTGCCCTCGACCATGGCGATGCCGAAGTCGGTGAGCACGATCCGGCCGTCGTTCGAGATCAGCACGTTGGCCGGCTTCACATCGCGGTGCAGGACACCGGCCTCGTGCGCCACCCGCAGCGCGGCCAGCACCTCGGCGCCGATGTGGGCGGCCCGCTGCGGTGCCATCGGGCCCTCGGCGTCCAGGACCTCCGCCAGGGAGAGTCCGCGGACCAGTTCCATGACGATCCACGGCCGGCCGTCGTCCGTCGCCACGTCATACACCGTCACCACGTTGTGGTTGGCGACCCGGGCCGCGGCCCACGCCTCACGCTCCAGCCGGGCGTACATCCGCCGCACGTCGTCGCCCGCCAGCCCGGCCGGGGCGCGCACCTCCTTGACGGCGACCTCCCGGTGCAGCACCTCGTCGCGGGCGCGCCACACCGTTCCCATGCCGCCCTCGCCGAGCGGCGCCAGCAGCCGGTAGCGGCCCGCGATCACACGCTCATGGCCCGGTTCTTCGAACACGGCGCCCCCATTCGCAGCCGGGCGAAATCTCCATGGAGTGTGTTTTCCCCACGAGGTCGGACTTCCTCACGACGTCCGCGTTTCTCCTGACGTCCGACGCCTCACGAACGTAACTCAGCCGAGTGCGGATGCCGCCCCCTTGAACACCAGTCCGGCACCGAGAACCACCACGGCGAAGGCCGAGCCGAGCGGAGCGGTTCGGCGCACCAGGGCCGCCATCGGGCCCACCGTCCAGCGGGGGCGCCGGTCAAGGAGCCGGGTCATGCCGCTGCCCGCCTTCACGACGGCGTACCCGGCGGCCGTGAGGGTGAGCGCCAGGCCGACGCCGTACGCGACGACGAGCAGCAGCCCGAACCAGGCCTGTCCGAGGGCCGCGGCGCCCACCAGCACCACCACGGCGGACGGACTGGGCACCAGCCCGCCCGCGAAGCCCATGAGGATCGTGCCGCGCAGGGTGGGAGCCACGGGGTGGCTGTGGGTGAAACCGCCGTGGGTGTGCTCGATCGCGTGGGGG
>NZ_POUC01000494.1 GCF_002891435.1 Streptomyces cahuitamycinicus | reverse complement strand
CCCCCGTACTCCGAGGCCTTCGCGCACTACCTGTCCGACCCGGTCGTGCCGGGTGACGACTGCCTCAACCTCAACGTCTGGACCCCGCAACCCGACCCCGGGGCCCGCCTCCCCGTCCTTCTCTGGCTGCACGGCGGTGCCCTGACCAGAGGGTCCTCCGCCGTACCCGTCTACGACGGCCATGCCTTCGCCCGCGACGGCGTGGTGTGCGTCTCGATCAACTACCGGCTGGGCGTGGAGGGCTACGGCCTGTTCCCGGACACGCCCCCGAACCCCGGCCTGCGCGACCAGATCGCCGCCCTGACCTGGGTGCACGAGGCCATCGAGGCCTTCGGCGGCGACCCCGGCCGCATCACCCTCTTCGGCCAGTCCGCCGGGGCGATCAGCATCGGCGCCCTCATCGCCGCCCCGCAGACCCAGGGGCTGGTCCGGCGGGCGGTCCTTCAGAGCGGGCCGCCCGAGGCGTCCGAGCGGGCCAAGGTACGGCGGATGGTGCGCCGTATGGCCTCCCGGCTGAAGATCCCCGCCACCGCCGAGGCCTTCGCCGCCGTCGACCGCGACCTGCTGCTGCACACCCAGGCAGAGGTGGGCAAGCTCAGCAGCCCGGTGGTCGGCGGCCCCGCCTTCGGCATCGTCATCGACGGCGACGTCGTCCCCCGCCACCCCCTGGAGGCCCTCACGGACGGCGGCGCCGCGCCCGGCGTCGAGCTGATGATGGGCTGGACCCGCGAGGAGTACCGGCTGTGGCTGGTGCCGGGCGGCCTCCTGGAGCGCGTCGACCGCCTCGGGGCCGTCGCCTTCGCGGCAGCCATGGCCCGCTGCCACTGCGGCAGCGAGGTCCCGCGCGGCTACCGCGCCCTGCACCCCGAGGCGAGCACGGCGGACATCGTGGGCCAGCTGGTCACCGACCATCTCCTGCGCATCCCCCTGCGGTACCTGGCCGACGCCCGTACGGAACCCTCGTACGCCTACGAGTTCGCCTGGCCGTCGAACCTCCCCGACCTGGGCTCCTGCCACGCGCTGGAGCTGGGCTTCGTGTTCGACACCGGCGATGCGCCCGAGTCCCGCAAACTGGCCGGGGAGGGTGCCCCGCAGGAACTGGCCGACGAGATGCACGCCGCCTGGGTGCGCTTCGCCACGGACGGCGACCCGGGCTGGAAACGCTGGGACACGGCCCACCCGGTACGGGTCTTCGGGGACCGCGCACCGGACGCCGAGAACGGCGTCGCCTACACGGCGTACGGCCCCAGAGACCGCGAACTCGCTCTCTGGGCGACCGACGCCGCCGCCGTCACTCTTGAGGAGCCAGTGCCGACAGGAAGGCGCTCCAGGTGGCGGGGGTGATGGTGAGTTGACATCCTCCCCTCCTAAAAGAGGGGGATTCCAACCCAGGTGGGTTGAGGTTCACGGGTGCTCGAACGGCTGGTGGCCGGACCCGGAACGTCTTCGCCTCGGGCAGCTTCGCACCCTTGCCCTTGGCGCTGAGACGGAACCGGACCCAGCCGCAACCGGGCATTTTGACCTGAGCCCACCGCCGGTTGAGCCTGTGCACGACGACCGACCGGCCCATGACCCGCTTGCCGGTCTTCGCGTTCAGCTTCGGCGACCCGTCAGCGTTGCACTCCGGCACGCGGCCGGCGCCGATGACCCTGAAGCCCTCGTGCCGGTACTTCCTGCGCCAGGTCGGCTCACCGAACCCGGACGTGAACCTGGCGTTCTTGGCCTTGGCGAAGTCCTTCAGTGCCTGTTGCTGCACGTCCGCGTTCCCCGAGCCCAGCCACTCGTTTGCCTGACGGGCCTCGGTCAGCTGACGGCACTGCTCCGCGAAACCGGGCGCACTCCTACGCCACCGCCGCCGGTGCGCATGCCGCTCAACGGCAAGGTTCCAGACGTACCGGGCGTGCGCGCAGTGCGTGAGCATCTGCTCGGCCTGCGCGGGCGACGGATACATCCGGAAACGTGACACACCACGAACCTAGCCACCCCGTTCGCCTCCCGTGCACGTCTTCGGTCAGCATCACCCGTGAGAGTGACCGGCACGCTTTCGCCTTCCAGGGCAGTCCCCGACCACAGGACCCTCAACCCGCCGGCACCACGAACGGCTCGAGGTCAGCCTCACCGCCGTCTCTCCCGAGACGCCGAATCGCCCTGGCGGCGATTCGGCGTCCCTTGCCCCGTAACGCGGGAGCGGGCATTCACTCCGGCCCTGAAGGACCGGGCACCCTGCCCGGCAAGCAAGGTGGTGTGAGTTCGAAGGCGGCGGGGATTGACCCTCACACCGTGTCAGCCAGTGAAGTGGATGACGTCATGTTCAGCATCGGAGCATTCGCCAAGTACGGCGGCGTGTCAGTGCGCATGCTGCGCCACTACGACGCCGTGGGGCTGTTGCGCCCCGCCCATGTCGATCCGCACACCGGCTACCGGTCGTATGAAGCCGACCAACTGGCCCGGCTCAACCGCGTCATCGCCCTCAAAGAGCTGGGCTTCACGCTCGAACAGGTCCGCGCCATCCTCGACGAGCAGGTGGACGCGGCGGAGCTGCGCGGCATGTTGCGGTTGCGGCGTGCGGAGCTGGAGTCGGCCATGGCGGCCGATGCCGCCCGGCTGGGGCAGGTCGAGGCGAGGCTCCGGGTGATCGAGAGTGAGGGACGGATGTCGTTCGACGACGTGGTGATCAAGCGAGTCCCGGCGATGCGTGTGGCGGAACTGACGGCTGTGGTGGAGAGCTTCGAGCCGCGATTCATCACCCCGGTGATCACCCCTCTCTACGAGGAGTTGTGGAGCCGGATGCAGGCTGCCGGGCTCCGGGCGAGCGGTGCGGCCGTCGCCTACTACGAGAATCTCGACGGTCCGGTGACGGTGCACGCGGCCATCCCTGTCGACGCCGTACCAGATCCTTCGCAGGACTTCGCGGTGGTCGACCTGCCGGCGGCGGAGGTCGCGACGCTGGTCCATGACGGCCCGATGGAGCACGTCATTCCCAGCGTTCAGGCGCTCGCCCGCTGGATCGACGCCCATGGCTACACGTCGGTCGGCCCCGCCCGCGAGGTGACGCTCTCCTGCCCCAACTGTGGCGATCACTCGGTGACCGAGCTGCAGGAGCCGGTCGCTCGCCCCTGAGAGCACTAGCGGGCCGGCGGCGCTCCCACCGAGTCCCGCACGACAACGTGCGTGCCCAGCAGCAGGTGTTCGTCCGGGGCGCCCGGGGTGCGTTCCAGCGCCGTGCGGACGGCGAGCCGGCCGAGTTCCTCGTAGGGGACGTGGACCGTCGTCAGGGCGGGGTGCAGGTCGCGGGCGAAGGGGATGTCGTCGTAGCCGGCGAGGGAGACGTCGCCCGGCACCGTCAGGCCCGCCTCGTGCAGTGCGGTCAGGGCGCCGGCCGCGACCATGTCCGTGGCCGCCACCACCGCGCTGAACTCCAGGCCGTCCTTGAGTGCTTGCTGCGTCAGGCGGTGGCCGGAGTCCCGTGTGAAGTCGCCGTGCAGGACGAGGGACGGGTCCGGGTCCAGACCGCGGGCCCGGTGTGCGGCGAGGTAGCCGTGTTCGCGGCCCAGGGCCGTGGTGTGGTCCGTCCGGCCGCCGAGGTACAGCACCCGGCGGTGGCCCTGCGCGAGCACGTGGGCGACCAGGGTGTAGGCGCCGCCCTCGTTGTCGTACTCGATGACCGTCACCGGAGCCCCCGGGTCCAGCGGCGGCCGGCCGCAGAGGACCAGCCGGGAACCGGCCGAGGCGAGGGAGTCGGCCATGCGGTGGGTGCGTTCGCGGTACTCGGGGGTGTCGGCCGTGCCGCCGACCAGGATCACGGCGGCGGCCCGCTGGGCGCGCATCATCTCGACGAACTCCAGCTCGTGCCGGACGTCGCCCTCCGTGCTGCACACCAGGCAGAGATGCCCGAGGCGGGTCGCCTCGCGCTCCACCCCGTGGGCCATGTGCGCGAACGACGGGCCGGTGATGTCCTCCAGGACGAAGGCCAGGGTGGGCGTGCCGACACCGGCGATCGCCTTCGCCCGGGCGTCGGCCACGTAGTCCAGCTCGCGGACCGCCCGCATCACGCGCCCGCGCGTCGCCGCGCTCACCGGATACTCGCCGCCCAGCACCCGGGACACCGTCGACGCGGAGACCCCCGCGCGCGCCGCCACGTCCCGGATGGTGCTTCGGCTCGCGTCCCCGCTCTTCCTCGTCATGACTGCCTCGTCTCTCCCGGGCACCGGTCCGTGCCCACCCCCGAGGGAACCGCGGCAACACCGTAGCAACCGGTTCCCATGACGGAGGCTAGCAGTGCGGGCAGGAGTGGAGGAGGGGTCTGCGCGGACTGCCGGGACCGTGCGGGCCGCGATCGCGTTACGCCGCCTCCAGCGCTCCCGCGATGCCCGAGATGCCGTCCGGCCCGACCCGGCAGCACCCGCCGATCAGCCGGGCCCCCGCCCGCTGCCAGGACTTCACCTGGCCGACGGTGAAAGTGGAGCGGCCGGTCCAGGCGCGGGCCTCGGCGTCCCACGTCTCGCCGCTGTTGGGGTAGACGACGACCGGCTTGCCGGTGACCCGGGCCGCCGTCGCGGCCGCGCCGTCCACGTCCTGCGGAGCGCAGCAGTTCACCCCGACCGCGATCACCTCGTCCGCCTCGGCGGCCAGGGCGAAGGCCTCCTCCAGCGGCTGCCCGGCCCGGGTGCGGTCACCGGCGACGGAGTACGTCAGCCAGGCCGGCACACCGAGCCCGCGCACCGCCCGCAGCAGCGCAGCGGCCTCGTCCGCGTCCGGGACCGTCTCCAGTGCGAGGACGTCGGGCCCGGCCGCGGCCAGTACCTCCAGGCGCGGCCGGTGGAATCGCTCCAGCTCGTCCACGCTCAGCCCGTAACGCCCCCGGTACTCCGAACCGTCCGCGAGCATCGCCCCGTACGGGCCGGCCGAGGCCGCCACCCACAGGGGCCGCGGGGCTCGCGCCCGTCGGGCCGCCTCCCGGGCCGACTCCACGCTCAGCTTCATGAGTTCGGCCGCACGCTCACGAGCGATCCCGTGCTTGGCGAAACCCTCGAACGTGGCCTGGTAGCTGGCCGTGATCGCCACGTCCGCACCCGCCCGGAAGTAGGCGAGGTGCGCCTCGGTCACCGCCTCCGGCTGTTCGGCGAGCAGCCGCGCCGACCACAGCTCGTCGCTCAGGTCGTGCCCGGCCGATTCGAGCTGGTTGGACATGCCGCCGTCGAGGACGACCGTCCCGGCGGCAAGGGCTTCGGCGAGGGTGATGGTGCTCGTCATACGAACGACCGTAGCCGAGATCCGCCCGCGGCCCCCAGCCCGATGTGTCCATCACGTGAACAGATCGATCAGTATGTGGGATGACGGCTACGATCAGGATCTTCTCCCTCCGCTTGTACAGGAACCCTCATGACCGTCCCCAGCCCCACCG
>NZ_POUC01000493.1 GCF_002891435.1 Streptomyces cahuitamycinicus | reverse complement strand
CAGCCTGCCGAACTGGCGCGGGCTCAGCCCGGTGAACGGGGCTATCCAGGAGGGCTCCGACGCCGTGATCACACCAGACACAGCAAGATCATCTCACCAGTGACCAGCAGTTACGGGACAGCCCTTAGCAGCGGGAATTCCGAGTTGACGTTCGCTCGTCCAACCACCCGACGGGAACGCCAGAGAACCGTTCCCTTTAGAACATCGAGTTCGTATTCGCGCGCACTTCCGGCATCTGCATCATCGCATCCCAGTGCTCAGCCAACTGGCCGTTCTCAACACGATAAATATCGATAAACCGCCACTCGGCTCCCGCCATTTCATAGCGTGAATGGAGGATGACGACGTCGCCTTCGGCGACGACATGCTTGAATTCGACTTTTTGCCTTGACACCCCTTGCGAAGAGAGCATTCGCACAAGCGCCTTTACGCCCTCCGGGCCGTCGGCGATCGTTGGATTGTGCTGCTTGAAGTCCTTGCTGAAGAATTCATCGATCGCAGCTACGTCCAAATCGCCAAACGTGCGCTGATACGCCTCGATGACGATTTCCTTATTGGCCTGTTCTTCACTCATGGAAACTCCCATTCTAACTGCGATAAGTATCCCGACATCGACCCATCTAGTTCAGGTCATGCGGGGGGTTGTGGTAGGCCGGTTGAGGAGTCGCCCCAAGTCATCCAAGTCGAGAGATCTTCGAACTGTTAATGCGATGGATGGCGGTCGGGCAACAGGTTCAGACGGCGCTTCAGAACGCGTCCGCTTCGACTGGATCGGACGAGAACAGCCACACTTCGGCGATCCGCTCGCCTTCGACGCGCAGCAGGTCAATGCCGCCCTGGTTCACCGTCTCGCCGTGGCGCGTCCCGCTGAAGTGGACGGGGGCGGCGGCCAACGGCCGTGGGTGGCGAGCGGACCGGTCAGTGAGGTCTCGAAAGTCCCTTGGCTGACAGACGGCGTGCCGCCGAGCATCTCGCCGACAGCCTCGCCACAGCGACAAGTGCCAGAGAACTGGTTGGCGCCAGACCATGTCATCGGCGAGCCCTGCCGCGACCGTGGCGAAGTCCTTGGCGGACAACACATCGAAGTACTTGCGCGCAACGTCCAGCGGCTCGGTCGACTGCACCATCACCCGCGCCCCTTCGAAGCTCGTTCCCATATGGCGCCAATGGTCGCCATCAGTGCTCGGTCACCTCAACGTAACCAATAGACTTGCGTGACTCACATCACATCCGCAGCGCAAGAGTCCACAGAGGACATATCGGTCACACCCGCGCAATCAACCATGTTTGAGGCAAGGTGGGGTAAGGGCCGCGCTGGGCTCAGCCCCAGGTCTGGCCGGCCGGTTCCTTGATGGTTCGGTTGATCCGGTTGAAGAAGTTGGTCAGCGCGATCTCCAGGTTGATCGCGCCGATCTGCTCCTCGGTGAAGTGGGCGTCGGCCTCTTCCCAGATCTCGTCGGTGACGCCCGGCGCACCGTCCTGCAGTCGGGTGGCGGCCTCGGTCAGCGCCAGTGCCGCGCGTTCCGCGTCGGTGTAGAACGGCGCCTCGCGCCACGCTGCGACGTTGTGCAGCCGCTCGTCGGTGTCACCGGCCTTTTCCCCGCCGGCGACACTGGCGGAGACGCACGCCGAGCAGCTGTTGATCTGGCTGGCGCGCAGGTGGACCAGCGCGAGCAGCTTCGGGTCCACGCCCCCGACGGCGATCGCCTTCTGGAGGTGCTGGACCGCGGTCCACACGTCGGGGTTGTTCTTGAGCCGGTTTTCCATGTGGGAGTGCTCTCCTTCAACTGGTTACGTTGCGGCGCCTGTGCGCGTCATCCCTATGACGGAGCAGCTTCCACGGAGGTAACAACATGGCCGGCACCCATCCGACGGACCCGATCGTCGATGCCTTCGAGTCCCACCGTGACCGGCTCCGCGCCGTCGCCTACCGCATGCTCGGATCGCATGCCGATGCGGAAGACGTGGTCCAAGAGGCGTGGTTGCGTCTCGCCCGCCAGGACACCGACACCATCGACAACCTCGGCGGCTGGCTGACCACCGTGGTCGGCCGCATCAGCCTCGACGTCCTGCGGTCGGGCCGGACGCGCCCAGAAGTCTCCTTCGACGACCAGCTACCCCAATTCACCGTGACGCTCGACAACGCCCCCGCTCCGCAAGACCTCGCGGCAATCGGGGACTCCGTCGGCCTCGCGCTCCTCATAGTCCTCGACTCCCTGCGCCCGGACGAACGGCTGGCGTTCGTGCTGCACGACGTGTTCGCCGTGCCCTTTGCGGAGATCGGCACACCATTCTCGACAAATCCACCGACGCGACCAAAATGCTCGCCAGCCGCGCCCGCAGGAAGGTACAGGCCGCGCAGCAGCCGGCGAGCGCCGGACGACACCAACGCGAGGTGGTCCAAGCCTTCCTGGCCGCGGCCCGCGACGGCCGGTTCGAGCAGTTGCTGCAGGTTCTCCACCCCGAAGTGAGGTTCACCGTCCAAACCCCGAACGGCACGTTCGTCACGCTCGGGGCCACCGACGTCGCCACCCGCGCGCGATTGGCAGGCAGTGCGGCACGAGGACATGCGGCGACTGTCAACGGCCGCCCCGGCGTCATCTCCTGGAGCGGGGACGGCACCCCGCTTTCCCTCCTGGCCTTCACTGTCGCCGACGGCCACATCACCGAGATCACCGCCGTGGTCGACCCAACCAAACTCGCACTCATGGACCTGCCGGACCCGGTGTGACTCCCTACCGGCGAATGCCGCACCTACTCGAAGTGGTCCACGCCGAATCCCGCAGAGACGTTGCGCTGCAGGTCATCTCCCCACATTCCTCCACCGCGGTCACGGGCTCACGTGGGAGTTGCGAACACGCACTCCGCCCAGACCGTCTTACCCGGACCTCCGGGCCGGAGGTGCCAGCCCCAGCGGGTGGCGAGCGCCGCGACGAGAAGCAGCCCCCGGCCGCCGGTGTCCTGCGAGCCGGGGGCGGACAGCGCTTCAGGTTCGGGCGGCGTGCGTTCACTCCGGGTGTCGGTTACCTCGATCCTTACCGTGCGGGCGGGTGCGCCGGCACGGAGGAGCAGATGGAAGTCCCGGCTGGGGACATGGCCGTGCCGTACGGCGTTGGCGGTCAACTCGCCCACGACCAGCACGACCTCTTCGTGCTGGTTGGTGCCGTACGGGATGCCCCAGGTGTCCAGCCGGTGCGAGGCCAGTCGGCGGGCGAGGCGGGCGCCCCGTGGGGTGGAGGTGAAACGCATCTCGAAGGTGCGGCTCAAATCATCGCCGGGGCGCCTGGGTTGTGAGGTGCCGGCGAGGCTGGGGAGTTGGCTCGTCATGCCGCCAACGGTGTCCCCGGTCGCGTAGCGTGACCAGTGGTGACGCACCGACGCGGGCCGTTGTACGTGTGGTGGCGGTACGGGTACGAGGTGCGCGGCGTGACGAGGCCGCCGGGACGGCGTTGGGCCAGGGAGGCGGTAGCGATGACCGAGGGTACGGACGAGAGGGCCGAGACCGTGTCGGCGGACGACGCGGGACAGGCGACGGCGGACACGTCCGGCCAGGCCGTGGTCGTCGCGTTCGGGTAAACGATGAAGACACTGCGGGTGCGGGCGGGCCTGGAGCGAGAGGATTTCGGTCGCCGGATCGGATACTCGGCGTCCACGGTCGCGTCGTACGAGCAGGGTCGGCGGATCCCCTCCCCCAGGACCATCGAACGGGCAGACGAGGTCCTGGACGCGGGCGGGCTGCTGACGGTGTGGAAGGAGCAGGTGGAGCGGGCTCAGTATCCGGTGTTCTTCCAGGGGATGGCAGCCTTGGAGAAGGAGGCCATCGAGTTGCTCTCGTACGACACGCTCATGGTCAAGGGCCTGCTTCAGACTGAGGAGTACATGAGGGCGGTACTGGCTATGCGTCGGCCGCCTCTGGACCAGGAGACCATCGAGCAGCGCGTGGCCGCTCGGTTGGCTCGGCAGGATGTCTTCGACCGACAGCCCGCACCACTTCTCAGCTTCGTGATGGACGAGTCCGTATTGCGGCGTCGGCTTGGTGGAAAGGACGTGCTGCGAGGGCAGTTGGAGCATCTGCTACTCGTCGGCCAGAAGCGAAACGTCGAAATCCAGGTCATGCCGCTCGACTGCGAGGAAAGCGCGGGCGTGGACGGGCCGTTCACGGTCGTCACGCGTGACGACGGCAAGAAGTTCGCGTACACCGAGGCGCAAGGATCCAGCACGCTTCAGACCGACCCGCAGCAGGCAGCGCTCGCCGCCGCCCGTTATGGGATCATCCGATCACAGGCTCTCACTCCGCGAGAGTCCCTGGAGTTCATCGAGAGGTTGCTGGGAGAGCTATGAACACCGCTGAGTCCTCGGCCGTCGCGTCCGGCCTCGCCTGGTTCAAGAGCAGCTACAGCGGAGCGGAGGGCGGCGACTGTATCGAGGTCGCGGCCGACATGGGAACAGTGCACATCCGTGACTCCAAGACCGTGGCCGGACCCGTCGTCCGTGTGTCACGTGAGGCGTGGGCGGGGTTCGTCGGGGAGGCCTGACGGTCGTACGTCAGGCGTGAGACCTGCCGTCCGATCAAGGACGGCGGGGCTCACGCGCACCACCCCTACCTGGGCAGGTACGGGCTCGGCTTCCCGTACCAGCTGATCCGCAGGGTGGCCCACTTTCTCACTCCCGCCCGTCGACGACCCCGGATTCCCAGGCCCAAGCGGCGATCTCCACACGGTTGCGGGCTGAGAGCTTGATCTGCACGTTGGAGAGATGAGTCTTCACCGTGCCGACCGAGATGGTCAGTTGGGTGGCGATCTCGGCGTTGGTCAGCCCTCTGGCCACCAGGCGCACCAGGTCGTTCTCCCGTGCGGACAGTGCGGTGTGCGGTTCCCGGGGGGCGGGCACGGCGCTGTTGAGGCGCCGCAGCAGCCGGACGGTGATAGCCGGGCTGACCAGTGCCTCGCCGGAGGCGGCCGCCCTGATGGCCTCGACGAGGAGGGCGGGCCCCGAGTCTTTGATCAGGAACCCGGAGGCGCCTTCGCCCAGCGCGCGCTGGACGTACTCGTCGTCGTCGAACGTCGTCACCACGACGACCTTCGGCGGATCAACGGTGCCGGGGCGGGTCAGTCTGCGCAGTGCCTCCAGCCCGTCCATGCGGGGCATGCGGATGTCCATCAGCACCACGTCGGGCCGGTCGCGCTCGGCGAGTTCCACCGCGTGTACCCCGTCCGTGGCCTCGCCGACGACCTCGATGTCGTCCTGCGCGGCGAGGATCATCGCGAACCCGGCACGGACCATGGCCTGGTCGTCGGCGATCAGCACACGGATCGTCATGACGCCGCCGCCTTCGCCGGGGAGGAGGCCGGGGACACGGGGAGGGTCGCCTCGACGGCCCAGCCACCGGCCGTCACCGGGCCCGCCTGGACG
>NZ_POUC01000492.1 GCF_002891435.1 Streptomyces cahuitamycinicus | reverse complement strand
GCCCCCGGCGGCGCCCCGCCGCACCGCCTTCGCCGAGGGCCTCGACCAGCTCCGCTCGGCCGCCACCACCGAACCCGGCCGCCTGCGCGTCATCGGCGCCCTCCTCGCGCTCCTCGTCATCGCCTTCGGCGCCGTCACCGCCTGGCAGATGACCGACCGCGCGGCCGCCGCCGACGACGTCCTCACCCGCAGCCAGCCCCTCAGCTCGGACGCCGCCGACATCTACCGCTCCCTCGCGGACGCCAACACCGCCGCCTCCAGCGGCTTCCTCGCCGGCGGCCAGGAGTCGGCCGCCACCCGCGACCGCTACGAGCGGGACATCCGCACGGCCGCCGAGAAGCTCGTCAACGCCGCCGCCAACGCCGAACCGGGCTCCCCGTCCACGGCGACGATCGCCGAGCTCAACAGACTCCTCCCGGAGTACAAGGGCCTGGTGGAGCGCGCCCGCACGTACAACCGCCAGGGGTTCCCCGTCGGCGGCGCGTACCTGCGCTACGCCAACGAGAAGATGCAGAAGGAGATGCTCCCGGCGGCGGAGGACCTCTACAAGAAGGAGAACCAGCGCCTCAGCGCGGACTACGCGAGCGCCACGCCCTACCCCTGGGCGGCCATCGCCCTCGGCGTCGCCGCCCTGGCCGCCCTGGCCTGGGCCCAGCACCGCAACTACCGGCGGACGAACAGGGTCCTGAACCACGGCCTGGTGGCCGCCACGGCCACGGCCACGGTCGTCCTCCTCTGGCTGGTCGTGGGCCACTCCGTCGCCCGCGCGGGCCTGGACGACTCCTACGACCACGGCGTCCGCTCCCTGAACGTCCTGCACGACGCCCGCATCGCCTCCCTCAAGGCCCGGGGCAACGAGAACCTGACCCTGGTGGCCCGCGGCGCGGAGACGAAGAAGGTCGGCGAAGAGACCTACGACGCCTACGACTACGACTTCGGCAGGGACATCAAGGCCCTCGCCGCGCACCTGGCGGCAGCCGAGAAGCTCGCCGACGACTCCTCGGGCGAGCGCCCCGTCACCGCCGCCGTGGGCAACATGACGGAGTGGAAGAAGCGCCACAGCGCGGCCCGCGAGCAGGACGAGAACGGCAACTACCAGGAGGCGCTGGAGCGCGTCATCGGCACCGATGACGCGACGGGCGAGTGCTTCGACAGCGTCGACGAGAACCTGCGCACGGCACTGGCGCACGAGGAGACGGAGTTCAAGCGCGCGGCCGGCGACGGCCGCGACGCGCTGACGGGCATGCCGGCCGGCGCGGCCGTACTGGCGGTGCTGGGGGCCGCCGGCTCGGTCCTGGGCATCGGACGCAGGCTGTCGGAGTACCGATGAACGGGCCGGGGGCGAAGGGAGGAACGACCGTGCGAGACGCGCTCAGGGGCTGGGGCGGAGTGACCGCGATGGCAGTCGTGTGCGCCCTGGTGGCGCTGGTGGCCCTCTGCCTGCCGCTCACCACGGCAACGACGGCCACGACGGCCACCCAGAACACCACCGCGACCACCCGGACCGTGGCCGAAGAGGACTGCGAGGCTCCCGAGAAGCAGACCCTCTCCCCCTCCTCCGCCGACGGCGACACCATCCGGGCGATCAGGAACCGCGAGGGCGGGAAGCGCAAGCTGATCGTCGGCGTCGACCAGAACAGCTACCGCTGGGGCTACCGCAACCCCAACAGCGGCAAGAGCGCGGAGCTCGAGGGCTTCGACATCGACCTGGTCCACCGCATCGCCGAGGACATCCTCGGCGACCCGGACGCCGTGCAGTTCAAGGCGATCCCCACCGACCAGCGCATACCGGCGATCCAGGACGGCCGCGTGGACATGGTCGTCCGCACGATGACGATCAACTGCGCCCGCATCGCCGACGTCGCCTTCTCCGCGCCCTACTTCAAGACGGGCCAGCAGGTCCTGGCCCCGAAGTTCTCCCCCGTCAAGGGCTACGACGACACGCTCGCGGACCGCAGGGTCTGCACGGCGGCCGGCTCGACGGCGTACGCGAAGCTGGCGGCGGACCAGAAGGCGGGCGAACTCCCCGCCAGCACCGACATCTCCACCACGGTGCCGAACCAACTCGACTGTCTGGTGCGGCTCCAGCTCGGCGAGGTCGACGCCGTGGTCACCGACGGCGCGCTCGCGGCGAGCCAGGCGGCACAGGACCCGACGGTCCAGCTCAAGGGTGACGCCTTCACTGCCGAGTACTACGGCGTGGCCATGAAGAAGGACGCGGACGATCTGGTACGCCGGGTCAACCAGATCCTGGTGGACTACCGCAAGGACACCGCGAACGGCTGGCAGGCGTCGTACAACCAATGGCTGTCGGCAACTCTGGGCAAGGATGCGAAGAAGTCGGAACCCCCGGCACCGCAGTACCTCCGCACGAGCTGACGACCGGCGCGCAACCGGACCACGACGAAGAACCCCCGACGGGCACTGACGGGCACTGACGGGCACTACAGCAGCGAGAGGTGATCGATGGGCGTCACGGGACCCACCGGGCCGGTGATGGACCGGGACGAGGTGGACCGTGCGCTGGCGCGGCTCGGCGCGGAGCACGAGGCGATCGAGACCTCGCTCCTCGCCCTGCAGGACCACGCGGGCCGCAGACTCCTGGAGGGCGCCGAGCTCACCGGCGTCACCCAGGAGCGCTGGACGGCCACGGAGGCGTCGATCACGCTGCTGTGGACGTACTTCGACGCGTACACCGACGCGTTGCACTCCGCCCGCGACATCCGCTCCCGCCGCCGCTGGTCCAGCCGCGAGGACCTGGTGGAGCTGACGGAACTGCTCACCGGCGACTCGGTCACCGTCGCGGGCAGCGCCACGGCGACGGCCAACGCCCCCACCCTGCATGGCGGTCCGACGAAACTCAGCGAGCGCTACTCCCTCACCACCCTCGTCGACCGGATGAACGAGCTGTACGCCACGAGCCTGGACATGGTGGTCGCCGCGGACGCGGTCTGGTCGGCCCTGCCGGCCCGCATCGACCTGCTCGCGGCGGAACTCCAGCGCACGCGGCGGCTCGCGCACTCGGTCGGCGTGCGCCCCGGCGAGCACCCCGCGGGCGACGACCTGGAGCGCATCACGCGGATACTGACGAAACTGCGCGAGCAGGTGATCTCGGACCCGCTGGCGTTCTGGCTTGCCGCGGAGGGCAGTTCGGCGCCGGGCGGCGGCCGGCCGGACACGACGGTGTACGACCGCGAGGCGCGCGCCCTGGACGACGTACGCCGTGAGATCGACGCGGTGCTGACCGTCCGGCAGGACGCCGAGAAGCGGATCGTGAAGCTGCGTGACCTCCTCAGCCGCGCGGACCGCACGCTCGCCGAGGCGCGCACGGCACGCGGCGAGGTGCTGGCGAAGATCGCGGCGACGGAGGTGCCGGTCGTCAGCGGCCCGCCGACCGTCCTCCAGGAGCAGGTGGCGGCGGCGGCCGAGTACCGCAGGCAGGCGCAGTGGCACCGGCTGTCCCCGCTGCTGGAGTCGCTGGAGCAGAAGGCCGAGGACGAACTGCTGCGCGCCCGCGAGTCGTTGACCGCGGTCACCGCCCCGCTGGCGGTCCGCGCCGAGCTGCGCGGCCGGCTGGACGCGTACAAGGCGAAGGTGGCCCGGCACGGCTTCGCCGAGGACACACTGCTGGTGGAGCGGTACGAGAAGGCGCGCCGCATGCTGTGGAGCGCCCCGTGCGACCTGCGCGCCGCCGAGCAGGCGGTGCTGCGTTACCAGCACGCGGCCGCGGAGCTGCTGAGCGGCCCGCGGGTGCCGGGGCAGGGCGTGCCGGAGGACGACCGGAGGGGGCCGGGCGCATGAGCGACGAGGGGGAGTCCATGAGTCAGGCACCGCACGAGCCTCCCGGCGCGCCGGCGCGCACCTGTCAGCGCCCCGCCTGCGACGGCGCGTACGAGGACGTGGGCGGCGGCGAGCTGTACTGCGACACCTGCGGCCTTGCCCCGGTCGTCGCGGCCGGGGGTCCCCCCTCCGGGGGAGGCATGGTCGGGTCGCCTGCCACCGGCGTCACCGCCGGCGGCAGGGGCGGCTCCCGCGGGTCCGCGGGCAGCGGCGGTTCCCGCTCCAGCGGCCGCAGCTCGCGGACGTCGTCCCATTCGTCGAAGTCGCGCCGCTCGGTGTCGGGGCGCCTGTCGCGGTCCCTGTCGGGCAAGCCGACGGGCCGCTCGGTGTCGGTGCGCAGCTCCGGCTCGGCCGCCGGTTCCGGCTCCCGGGGCCGGCTGGGCGCCGGTCTTGTGCAGGTGCCGCCGATCCCCCGGCCCGACCCGCGCGAGATGGTCCTGGACAACCCCGAGGTGCCCGAGCGGAAGCGGTTCTGCTCGCGCTCCGACTGCGGCGCCCCGGTGGGCCGGGCCCGCGGCGACCGGCCGGGCCGTACGGAGGGCTTCTGCACCAAGTGCGGTCACCCGTACTCGTTCGTGCCGAAGCTGAGGGCCGGGGACGTGGTGCACGGCCAGTACGAGGTGGTCGGCTGCCTGGCGCACGGCGGCCTGGGCTGGATCTACCTCGCCGTCGACCGGGCGGTCTCGGACCGCTGGGTGGTCCTCAAGGGCCTGCTGGACACGGGCGACCAGGACGCGATGGCCGCGGCGATCTCCGAGCGGCGCTTCCTCGCGGAGATCGAGCACGCCAACATCGTGCGGATCTACAACTTCGTGGAGCACCTGGACCAGCGCACGGGTTCGCTCGACGGCTACATCGTCATGGAGTACGTCGGCGGCAAGTCCCTCAAGGAGATCGCCAACGCCCGCCGCACCGCCCAGGGCAGGCGTGATCCGCTGCCGGTGGAGCAGGCCTGCGCGTACGGCATCGAGGCGCTGGAGGCGCTCGGGCACCTGCACAGCCGCAACCTGCTGTACTGCGACTTCAAGGTCGACAACGCGATCCAGACCGAGGACCAGCTGAAGCTGATCGACATGGGCGCGGTGCGCAGGACGGACGACGAGGAGTCGGCCATCTACGGCACGGTCGGCTATCAGGCCCCGGAGGTGGCCGAGGTGGGCCCGTCGGTGGCGAGCGACCTGTACACCGTCGCCCGCACCCTGGCCGTCCTGACCTTCGACTTCCAGGGCTACACGAACGTCTACGCGGACTCCCTGCCCGACCCGGACCACATCGAGGTGTTCCGGCAGTACGAGTCGTTCTACCGGCTGCTGGTCCGTGCCACCGACCCCGACCCGGCCCGCCGGTTCGCCTCCGCGCAGGAGATGACCGAGCAGCTGACCGGCGTCCTGCGGGAGGTCGTCTCCCTCCAGACGGGCCGCGCCCGCCCGGCCCTGTCGACCCTGTTCGGGCCGGAACTGCGCGTGACGGACACGGAGTTGTTCCCCAAGCTGGACGGCGAGGTGTCCCGCCTGGGAGCCCGGGTGGTGCGGGGCGGGGCTCGTGCCGGTGCTCCTGCCGCCCTGCCGCGCCCGCGGAGCGCCGAGGGCCCGCACGGCCTCGTCAGGTCCGTCG
>NZ_POUC01000491.1 GCF_002891435.1 Streptomyces cahuitamycinicus | reverse complement strand
TCCCGCTGCCGCCCAGTCATCGCCTGCCTACCCCCAGCCGGTACGTCCGTCACGGGCCCCGTGTTGTTCCGGTTAACGACGGGTATGTGCCCCCGTCACGCGAGCCCGTGCCGACCGGCCGTCGAACTCCTCACCCGGGGTGGGTAACGTTGCCGGCGTGGCGCACCAGGACGGGCCGGAGCCTCCCCCCAACCTCCCGGAACACCGCACGACGACCATGGAGAAGGGCCGTTTCTGCATGGCCCGCTGCATCTGCGGCTGGCGCGGCCCGGCACGAAGAGCCAGGAGCCAGGCCCGCACGGACGCGGAGCAGCACACGGCGCCCTGAGACCGTGGCGGACGATGCCCCGGCCGCGGCCGGACCATGGAACCCTCACCCCCACCACCCCGTCTCCCAGGACGGAACCACCGGGAGGCCCCATGGAACGGCGCACGATCCTCACAGCGGGCACGGCGGCGATCGCCGCGGCCACGACCCCCTTCACCACCGCCTGCACCCCGTCGGGCAACCGCTCCGGGGTCACCGCCTCCCACTCCTCACGCACCACGACCACGTCGAGATCCACCGCCGCCGACTTCTCCGCCCTGGCCCGCGACCTCGACGGCCCCCTGGTCCGCCCGGGCGATGCCGACTGGCCGGCGGCCCGGCAGCTCTACAACACCCGCTTCGACAGCCTGAAGCCCGCCGCGGTCGCGTACGTGTCCCACCCGGACGACATCCGCACGACCCTGGCCTACGCCCGTGCCCACGCCCTGCGCGTGGCGATCCGCAACGGCGGCCACTCCTACGCCGGCTGGTCCTCCGGCGACGGCCGTCTGATCGTCGACGTCTCGAAACTCAGCCGCGTCCGGGCCTCCGGCACCACCGCCGTGGTCGGGGCCGGCGCCAAACTCATCGACGTCTACCGCGCCCTGGCCGCCAAGGGCGTCACGATCCCCGCCGGCTCCTGCCCGACCGTCGGTGTCTCGGGCCTCACCCTCGGCGGCGGCCACGGCGTGGTCTCCCGCGCCTACGGCCTGACCTGCGACAGCCTCACCCGGGCCACCCTGATCACCGCCGACGGCAAGCAGCTCACCGCCGACGCCCGTGAGAACAAGGACCTCTTCTGGGCCCTGCGCGGCGCCGGCAACGGCAACTTCGGCGTGGTCACGGAGCTGCACTTCAAGACCCACCCGGCACCGCAGGGTGTCTCGGCGTACCTGTCCTGGCCCTGGTCCAGGGCGGCCGCGGTGGTGAAGGCCTGGCAGGAGTGGGGCCCGTCACAGCCCGACGAGATCTGGTCGTCCCTGCACCTGGCGAGTGCCGCGGGAAGCACCCCGACCGTCTCGGTCGCGGCGTTCTCCCTCGGCACCCACGGCGAGCTGAGGAACGCCGTCGACCGGCTGGCCGACCGCGTCGGCGCCCCGGCCCGCAGCGTCTCCCTCAAGCGCCGTTCCTACGAGGAGTCGATGGAGGTGTACGCGGGCTGCTCCTCGTTCCCGACGGACGCGCAGTGCCATCTGCCCGGCCCGACCCCGGGGCGTTCCCCGGACGGCGCGCTGGGCCGCGAGACGTACGCGGCGGCGTCGGACTTCTTCGACCGCTCCCTCTCCGCGGCCGGCATCCGCACGCTGCTGTCCCGGATCGGGTCGGTGCGCGGCGGCACGGGCAGCATCGCGCTGACCGCCCTCGGCGGAGCGGTCAACCGCGTAGCCCCCACGTCCACGGCGTTCGTCCACCGCCGCTCCCGCATGCTGGCCCAGTACATCGCCGCGTGGCGGGCCGGCACGAGCGGTGCGACGGCCCGCGACTGGCTGGCCGCCGCCCACACGTCGATGCGCCCGTACGCCTCGGGGGCGGCCTACCAGAACTACACGGACCCGGCCCTGACCGACTGGCGCAAGGCCTACTACGGGGATGCGGCGACCCGCCTGGCGAAGCTGAAGAAGCAGTACGACCCCGACCGCTTCTTCACGTATCCGCAGGCGCTGTAACGCCCTGTGGGAGACGATCAGTTCGGAGCGGGTGCTCACGAGCTGACGCCTCCCACGGTTCCTGCCTACGCGGCGAGGTCCCGCTCCGGGGCCCGGTCACTGCGCGCCTCGGGGATCACCGTGTCCCCTCCTGCGGCCCGCCCTCCGCCGCGCACCAGCCACCCCACCCGGGGCGAGCGCTCGACGGCCCTCACCACCGGCGTCAGCAGGGCCATGGCAAGCGGCGACAGCAGCAGCGCCACGGCCGTCCCCAGCGCGAACCCGCCCACGACGTCCGTCGGGTAGTGCACGCCCATGTAGACGCGGATGAAGCCGCCGAACAACGCCAGCACGAGCCCGATGAGCCCGAACTTGCGGTTGGCGACGAACAGGCCGACCGCCAGTGCCATGACGATCGTCGCGTGGTCGCTGACGAACGAGTAGTCGGTCTTGCCCTGGACGAGCACTTCGAGCCCCTGGTGGTCCAGGAACGGCCGGGGCCGTTCCACGAACCCCCGTATGGGCACGTTCACCAGCACGGCCACACCTGCCGCCAGTGGCGCCCAGACCAGCGCCGCGACGGTGGAGGCCGCGTCGTCGTCGCCCCGCCGCCGTACGGTCCACCAGCACCACACCACGAGCAGGACGATGGCGAGCAGCAGCCCGTACTCACCGACGTACTCCATGACGCGGTCGAACCAGGCCGGCGCGTCCTTGGCCAGGCCATTGATGTCGTACAGCAGGTCGACGTCAGGGTTCGACCCGGAATCGGCGAGTCCAGCCATGGTGCTGCGGCCCCTTCGTCGTCTCTCCCGGCGCACCCGTGTGTGCGCCGCTCCTGCCACCCCCGTGGTTGTAGATCCGCTTCCGCCGCACGCGTGCGTGACGCGTGCCGAATGAACGTCTGCTCGGCTACGTCATCAGGAACGCACGGTCCCCGCTGATACGTTCCACACTCCACCGAATGATCACGCAGACGTTATCGAAGAGAGACACGTCTTCGCAGCTCAGGGGGTGGGTTCACACAGGGTTCACACCGTCGTGGGCAGTGCTTTCGCGCCATCTTCGGTGACGCGGGTGGCTCCGAAGTAGTCGGGGGTGTCGATCGGGTCGAACCGGATGACCGCACCGGTCCGGGGCGCGTCGATCATGTACCCGCCTCCCACATAAATGCCGACATGCCGGATGGCACGGGAATTGGTGAGGTCGTCCGAGAAGAACACGAGGTCGCCGGGGAGCAGTTCGTCCCGCGAGGGGTGCGGACCGGCGTTGTACTGGTCGTTGGCGACGCGCGGCAGCTTGATGCCCACGGTCTCGTAGGCGGCCTGGGTCAGTCCCGAGCAGTCGAAGCGTCCGCCCTGCTCAGCGGTGCCGGTGCCGCCCCAGAGGTAGGGCGTGCCGAGCTTCTTCTGCGCGTACTCGATCGCGGCGGCGGCCTGCTCGGAGGGGTCGACCCGCCCGACCGGCGCCGCGAAGCTCTCCGAGAGCGTCGTGATCCGCTTCACGTAGTTCCGGGTCTCGCTGTACGGCGGCACGCCCCCGTACTTGATCACCGCATACGCCCCCGCGTTGTAGGCAGCCAGCATGTTTTCGGTCGGATTCCCGCCAACCTTCTTCACGTACGACGCGAGTTCGCAGTCATAGGAGGCGGCCGAGGGGATCGCGTCCTTCGGGTCCCACACATCGCGGTCCCCGTCGCCGTCGCCGTCGATGCCGTGGACGGCCCAGGTTCCGGGGATGAACTGCGCTATGCCCTGCGCGGCCGCGTGGCTCTGGGCCCTCGGATTGAAGCCGCTCTCCTGGTAGAGCTGGGCGGCGAGCAGGGCCGGGCTGATGGCGGGGCAGGAATTGCCCCACTTCTGCACGAGGGCCGCGTACTCGGCGGGCACCGACCCCTTGGCCAGCGATTTCGCCCCGCCGCTCACGCCGCTGACCAGGTTCCCGGCGACGAGGTAGACCCCGACGACGAGCAGCATCACGAAGGCCAGGGCGGAGCTGATGGCGACACTCGCCACGATCCATGCCTTACGCACCGTCAACCGCCCCTCACCGCCCAGGAGTCCGTTGGTCAGTGTAGAGGCGGCCGGTACGCCCGGGAATGATCACGGGGAGGAGAGTCGGGGCGGACGGAGGAGCGGGCCACGGCACGGGCAGCACGGCAAGAGCAGGGTGGGCCCGGCCCGGCGCACGGGTTCACGGCCCGTCACGGATCCCTGCCCGCACGCCCGGCCCGTCACGGCTCCCTCCCCGCCAGCCCGGCCCGTCACGGATTCCCTCGCCCGCCCGTACGGCCGCTCCGTCTCCGCGCCGAGGACGACCGCCCTCGGCCGATCCGGCTCCGGCCGGACCATCGCCATCGTCGACGCCTACGCCTACGCCTACGCCTACGACGACCCGAACGTCGAGTCCGATCTCGCCGCCTACCGCTCGCACTACGGCCTGCCCGCCTGCACCACCGCGAACGGTTGCTTCAAGAAACGGCTGCTTCAAGAAGGTGAACCAGACCGGTTCCGCCACCGCCCTCCCCACCGCCGACAGCGGCCGGGCCGGCGAGATCTCCCTCGACCTCGACATGGCGAGCGCGGTCTGCCCGAACTGCCGCATCACCCTCGTCGAGGCGAAGTCGGCGTCCCTGTCCGACCTCGGCACCCCGGAGGGACTCGGCGCCTTCATCGGCTGAGCCTCCTCAGCCCGTGACAGACCGTCACCGAGCATCGCCACCCGGGGCCGTGGGAGCCCGGGGGACGGCCGATGACGAAAGGGCCGCGGCCACTCAGCCGAGGCCCCTTCGCCGTGCCAGGTAGCCTTCACCCCGGGAACACCGGCGCGACCACTCACCCGACCAGCCGTCAGAAACAGCCCGCAAAGGTGAGAAAGACCGCAAGAGGGCACAACGACGGAACCACACACCAGGTTCCGCTCAAGCCTCATTGCCCGGCGTGACCTGCCGTGATACACAGAGTGACCATACGATCCTTCGCGCACCACCCGTCACCTCCCTTAAGGACCGGGGCGGAACGGTGGCAAGGTATTCGTACGAAACCCGCCAATCAATGACGCCAAGTCGACATCCGGCAGCATCATTGTCGGCGAGAATGAGGCCTGACCTCTGCACTACCGCAGAGGGTGCGGAACTACCCAACAGGGGCGGTGACTTACATGCTGTTTGCGGCCGACAAGGGAGACATCAACACCATCATCGGCGGGATCGCTCCGGACTGGGGCCCCTTCGGCAACCTGGGCAACGAGGCGAAGGTGATGATCGAGGTCGTGATGGCGGTGGCCATCCTGCTCTGCCTCGGCATCGCCATCTGGGGCGCCGCCAAACAGCGCATCGGAGCGACCGCCCTGCGGGACACCTTCAGCGCTGAGCAGGGCAAGGGCCTCATCATCGCGGGTCTGACGGGGGTCTTCATCATCGGCTCACTCGGGACGCTGTTCACCATCGTGTACGGCATGGCCGTGTAGCCCGGGTACCGACCGCCCGGCCGGGCCCGCCCGGTTCCCCTCCATCC
>NZ_POUC01000490.1 GCF_002891435.1 Streptomyces cahuitamycinicus | reverse complement strand
CCTGTCACAGGGGTCCTGTCATCGGCAGCGTCACGTGCAGCCGCCAGGTCCGCGTGGCGGTCGGTCCGGCCGTCGCGGTCCCGCCCAGCAGCCTGGCCCGGTCCGCGATGCCGCGCAGGCCGTGGCCGCCGCCGGCGCGGGAGGGCGCGGGGCCGTCCACCGGGTTCTCCACGGTGATCTCCAGGTCGCCGCCCGTCACCGCGATCCGCAGCTCCACGGCGGCCCGCTCACCGGCGTGCTTGAGGGCGTTGCTCAGCCCCTCCTGCACGATGCGGTAGGCCTCGCGGGACAGCAGCGGCGGCAGTGCCTCCGGGTCGGCGTCCACGGTGGCGCTCACCCGCTGACCGCCCGCCCGGGTCCGCCGCAGCAGGCCGTCGAGGTCGGCGGCGAGGGTCGGCGCCGGGGCCGTGCCGGGGGCGTCACCCTCGCGCAACACGCCCAGTACGGCGTCGAGTTCGCCCACGGTGCGCCGGGTGGTGTCCTCGATCGCGGCGAGGGCCTCACGGACGAACTCCGGGTCGGAGTCGAGGACCCGGCGGGCGGCGCTCGCCTGGAGGGTGACCGCGCTCAGGGCGTGGCCGACGGAGTCGTGCAGCTCGCGCGCCAGCCGGTTGCGTACGGCCAGGTCGGCGGCGCGGGCCTCGGCGGCGGCGAGCCGCTCCCGGGGCGTGGGACCGAGCAGCGGGGGCGCCCAGCGGGCCAGCAGCGCACCGCAGCCGGCCGCGCACCCCGCCAGGGCGACGAGTGACGCCGCGCCCGCGACCGGGGCGAGTGCCAGGACCCAGGTGTGGTCGAAGGCCTCGGGCAGCCCGAGCCGGTCGCCGCGCAGCCCCGCGAGGACCGGCAGCACGATCAGCATGGCGGCGAACGGCGGCAGCGCCAGCGACATCCCCGCGATGATCCCGCCGAACCCGAGATGCAGCGTGAACCAGGCTGCCGTACGGCCCTTCTCGCCCCGTGCCCGCGCCGGTGTGAGGGCGAGCCGGTCCGCCTCCACACCGCACAGCCAGCGCACGGCGGCCGACTCCAGCGGCCGGGTCAGCGGGAACAGCGAGGTGACGGCCGCGAGCGGCAGGCCCACACCGAACGAGGCGAGTTGGAGGGGCAAGGACCCGAAGACGTCCGTGGATCCGGTGGCCGGGCCGATGACCACCGAGCCGACCAGGACGTACGGCATGGCCAGCGCACCGCCGAGGATCAGATGGATCCACCGCAGGCGCGCCCGCCGACCGAACAGCAGCCGGGCGAACGCGCTCACGCCGCCCGTCGCGCGGCCTCGGCCGAGCGCTCCGCGAAGTGGTAGGCGCCGATGGCGGCGACGACGAGGCCCACGAGCATCTGGCCAGCGTAGGCGAGATGCATCAGCGGCGTAGGGCGGTCGGCGATGGCAGCCACGCCGCCGAGCGAGGCCAGCGACAGCCATCCGCCCCAGCAGGCCACGGCACCCGAGCCGACCCAGGCGAGAGCGAGCGGCACCGACACGGGCAGGGCCCGGCCGCGCCGGAAGGCCAGCAGCACGGCGCCGGCGACCGCCGCGAGGAGGAACACGACGTACAGGGCCTCCAGGACGTAGAACTCCCCGCCCCGCTCCGCCGCCTGCCCCTGGCGGAGTCCGGCGGAGACGCCGCAGGCCCACAGGGCGTGGAGCGTGAGCGGCGGCAGGGCGAGCACGGCGGCGGCCACGGCGAGGGCCCGGTGGGCCGGACCGACGGCACCGGCGGGCAGCTCCCGCACCCGCCCGCGCCACAGGTGCCCCCAGCGGTCCCGGGCATACAGCGCGAAGAGGCCGCCGAGGGCGAGCCCTTGCGCGATGAACCCCGTGTACACGACGGCGAACACCCACTCGTCCAGGAACGCCTCCCGGCCGGCGGACGGGGCACCGCCGCCGAACGCCTTCACCACCAGCTGCGCCGGGAACCCGGCCATGATCGGCGCGAGCAGCCCGGTCGCGACCCACACGGGGAACGCGAGCAGCCACGCGGGCACCCGCAGCCCCCACGGCCGGGTCAGCACCAACGCCAGCACGATCACCCCGCTGTCCAGCAGGACCGAGGCACCGTTGATCACGGCCATGGCGAGGCGGTCGTCGAGCAGCGCGCTGCCCGCGGGTATCCCGACGCGACTCCCGGCGATCCAGGCCGCTTTGAGGGCGAGGTACGGCACACAGGAGACGACGGCGACGGCACGCAGGATGCGCCGGGTGCGGCCGGGACCGGCGGGGCGTGGAGCGGCGAGAGGAGCGATCGACTGCGTCATGCGACCAGGCTCCCGCGGCAGGGGCCGCGGGCACCTCCTGCCCTGCGACGATCCGCCTCCGCCGGGCGGGGGAGGAGCAGGGGCCCGCTCAGACCTCCAGGAGGAGCACCGTCTCGTCGATCTCGGCACCCCGGGCCGGGGCGTACCCCCGGGCAGCCGCCACCACACGGAACCCGCACTTCTCCAGCACCCGCAGCGACCCCGCGTTGTCCGACGCCGCCCGCGCGTACAGCGGGCGCTCGGGCACCTCGGCGAGCAGCGCCCGCAGGGCCCGGGTGGCGATGCCCTTCCCCCAGTACGCGCGGTCGATCCAGTACGTCACCTCGCGCTCGCCCGGCACCCCGTACACCGCCGCGCTGCCGACCACGTCTCCGTCGGCCAGGACGGTACGGGCGACGACGTCGGGCGAGACGCGGAGCTTGGACCAGTGGGTGTCGAAGGCCGCCCGGTCGGTTGGGTCCTGCGGGGTGAAGGCCGCCATGCTCAGGGACTCGGGGTCGTTCATCTGCCGGAAGAAGACCGGCAGATCGCTGTCGTGGATCTGGCGCAGCTCGACGTTCATGCCTCAGAGCCTACGGGTGGCCAGTGTCAGCCGGTCCCGGGCGTCGAAGAGCGCGTCCTTCACCAGTTGCTCGTGCGCCGGGGTCAGCCGGGCCACCGGCACCGAGCAGCTGATCGCGTCCCGCGCCGGTGTGCGGTAGGGGATCGCCACGCCGAAGCAGCGCAGCCCGAGCGTGTTCTCCTCGCGGTCCACGGCGAAGCCCTGCTCCCGCACCTGGCGCAGCTCCTCGATGAGCTTCTCCCGGTCGGTGATGGTGTGTTCGGTCAGCGCGGGCAGCGTCTCCGGGAGCATCTTGCGCACCTGCTCGTCGGAGTACGTGCTCAGCAGCGCCTTGCCGAGGGACGTGGAGTGCGCGGGCAGCCGGCGGCCGACCCGGGTGAAGGGGCGCAGATAGTGCTGCGACTGGCGGGTGGCCAGGTAGACGACGTTCGTGCCGTCGAGGCGGGCGAGGTGGATCGTCTCGGTGGTGTCGTCCGAGAGCCGGTCCAGCGTGGGGCGGGCCGCCGCGACGACCTCGTCACCGTCGATGTACGAGGTGCCGACCAGCAGGGCCCGCACCCCGATGCCGTAGCGCGTGCCCGTCGCGTCCGTCTCCACCCAGCCCAGTTCGACCAGGGTGCGCAGCAGCATGTAGAGGCTGGACTTGGGGTATCCGACGGCCTCCTGGACCGCCGCGAGGGAGTGCATGCCGGGGCGTCCGGCGAAGTATTCGAGCAGTTCAACCGTTCTCACCGCGGACTTGACCTGCGCCCCGCCGCCCGTCTCGCCAGCCGACATCGCCCTTGACCCCTTCGTTGGACGGGAAATAGTCTCCACAGCATATTCATCATCGGAGACAGCGTTCAGCATATCGAACGTCCCTGGTGAGTGACCCAGTACTGCGGCAATACATGTGTGGAGGGACCCGCGGTGGCAGCAGCACCAGTCTGGAGTGTCGACCCCCGAACCGGGAAGCAGCGTGAACAGGTTGCCGTGGAGGCCACAGCCCAGGAGGTGGACGCCGCCGTCCGAGCCGCGCACGAGGCGCGCGGCGCACTCGCGGACCGCACGGTCCGCGCGGCCTTCCTGCGCAGCGCCGCCGAGGAGCTTCAGGCGGCCAAGGACGGCCTCGTCGAGACCGCCGACGCCGAGACCGCCCTCGGCCCGGTCCGGCTGACCGGTGAGCTCGCCCGCACCTGCTACCAGCTGCGGGCCTTCGCGGACATCGTCGACGAGGGCGCCTTCCTCGACGTCGTCATCGACCACCCCGACGCCACCGCGACCCCGCCGATCCCGGACCTGCGCCGCTACAAGGTGGCGCTGGGCGTCGTCGCCGTCTACTCGGCGTCGAACTTCCCCTTCGCCTTCTCCGTCGCGGGCGGCGACACCGCGAGCGCCCTCGCCGCCGGCTGCCCGGTCGTCGTCAAGTCCCACCCCGACCACCCGGCCCTGTCCGAGTACGTCGCCAAGGTGCTGCGCCGCGCCGCCGCCCGGCACGACATCCCCGAGGGCGTCGTGGGCCTGGTCCACGGCTTCGAGGCGGGCGTCGAGCTGATCAAGCACCCGCTCGTCGCGGCGGCCGGCTTCACCGGTTCCGTGCGCGGCGGCCGGGCGCTCTTCGACGCGGCGGCCGCACGCCCGGTCCCGATCCCCTTCCACGGCGAGCTGGGCTCCCTGAACCCGGTCGTCGTCACCGAGGCCGCCGCCGCCGAGCGGGCCGAGGCGATCGGCGCCGGTCTCGCCGGTTCCATGACAATGGGCGTCGGCCAGTTCTGTGTGAAGCCGGGCCTCGTCCTCGCGCCGGCCGGCGCCGCCGGTGACGCCCTGCTGAAGTCCCTGACGGACGCCGTCAGCGACACCGACGCCGGGGTCCTGCTCGACCACCGCATGCGCGACAACTTCGTGGCCGGCGTCGCCGAGCGGGCCGGACTGCCCGACGTCGACTCCCCGGTCACCCCGGGCGCGGGCGGCGAGCACACCGTCAGCGCGGGCTTCCTCACGGTGCCGGCGAGCAGGCTGGCCGCTGAGGGCGAGCACGACCTGCTCCTGGAGGAGTGCTTCGGGCCGGTCACCGTGGTGGCCCGCTACGAGGACGAGGCCGAGGTGAGGTCGGTGCTGTCGCGGCTGCCGGGCAACCTGACGGCGACCGTGCAGCTGTCCGAGGAGGAGGCGGCGGGGCAGGGCCGTGGCGCCGAGATCCTCGCGGAGCTGACGCCGCTGGCCGGGCGGGTACTGGTGAACGGCTGGCCGACGGGTGTCGCCGTCGCCCCCGCCCAGCACCACGGCGGGCCGTACCCGGCCACCACGTCGACGTCCACGTCGGTGGGCGGGACGGCGATCGAGCGGTGGATGCGGCCTGTCGCCTACCAGAACGCTCCGGAGGCGCTGCTCCCGGCGGAGTTGCGGGATGACAACCCCTTGGGCCTGCCTCGTAGGTACAACGGGCGTCTGGAACGGTAGGCGCCGTGGGGGCGCGGGAGGTTCGCGGGCCGCGGGTTCGCCGTGGCCGATCGCGCCCACGCGGCGGAGCCGCACATCGACACAGTCCCGCGCCCCTGCGGGGCGGACCTGGAAGACTTGGCCGAATGGATCTGGAACTTTCCGAACTTCCTTTCGGCCTGCGTACATACGGGCCCGACGGTCACTGGTCCTACGAGGACGGGGTGCTCACCGGGTGGG
>NZ_POUC01000048.1 GCF_002891435.1 Streptomyces cahuitamycinicus | reverse complement strand
CCCCCACCCCGCCCGACACCGACGAGGACGAGACTCCCAACGCTCCGGCTGCACCCAGCACGCCGGACACCCCGAGCACTCCGGACGAGCCTGCGCTCCCGGTGGCCCGGCTCAACCCGGGAAGCCTGCGAGACGGCGATGTCATCGACGCCCCAGTAAGCCGAACCGGCTACCAGTTCAACGGGCACCGCCGCCTGACGATCATCGGACAGCCCCAGCGAAACGGCTGGTGGATGCAGCTCACCGGCGTGGACGACGACGGCAACGTGCACGACTTCGGCCTGCACAGCGGCCGCGCGGTCAACGTGTACGAGCGGAACCGGCCCACCCCGGCCCTTCCGCCGACCGGCGCCCCGCGCGACCCCAACCTGGCCCCGCGGTCCGCTGCCGACCGGATCGTCGCCGACCACCGCCGGACAGTCGCCGCGCGCATCATCGACGAGGCGGTTGCGGGCACCCAGCCGCCCGGATCCATCCACGCTCTGCGCGAGCAGATCGCCCAGCGCCTCACCGCCGAGGCACTGCGCGAGGCACGCCAGGCCGCTCGCCAGGACGCTGCCGCAGCGCTCGACGCCGCAGGCATCACCGGCCGCGACCGGGCCACCGCACAGCAGGCCCTCAAGCGGGCACGGCAGGACTCCCACACCGCGACGGTGCGCGCCGCCCTGCGCACCATCAACGACCTGGAACCCCTGCCCGACGAAAGCGACGAGGACCTCGCCGCGCGGGCCCAGGACCTCCTCAGCCTCATCCCCGACCAGATCGGAGGCACCCCCAACGGTCCCGACAACGACGGCGACGCCGACGTCGCCCGTACCGTCACGAGGCACGCCGACGACGCCATGAACGCACTCCTGCAGCAGCTCCAGGCCGCCGGCGTGGACCCGGGCGACGCCGACCGCATCGCGCGCACCCTCACACAGCAGATGGACGGTTCCCGGCAGGCCACCGCCCGGCAGATCGCCCGCCGTGTCACCGCAGTGTCGCCGGAGGCCGGCCGCCAGCCGGGTCTGCTCGCCCGGATCGTGGCCGCCCTCATCCGCCTCGCCAAGCGCCTCGCCGAACTGGTGAGGGCCGGAGCCCGGAAGATCGCCGAGAAGTACCGCGACGCCAGGGAGCGCCTGGGACGCCTGCGTGCGTTCCTCGGCCGCCTCGTCCGCCGTGTCCGGGAGTGGCCGGAGTCCCGGCGCCTGGCCCGCCTGCACCGCGCGCTCGACCTGCCCGCGGCCGACGGCGAGTCCCTGGCCGCCCGGGTCTCCCACTGGGTCGGCCTGATGCCGGAGCCCGGACGCTTCGGCCAGGCGCAGCGCCGCGTCACCTGGTGGAAGCCCACGACGTGGGGCCAGCTCGCCGCCGGACGGCTCCCGGGCCGCAGCGACCGCATCCAGTGGTCGCCGGACCAGGCCGCCGACGGTGGCCCCGGCCTCACCGCGCTTCGCCACATGGCGGCCCTGCGGGCGGCCGGCGGCGACGTCGACCAGGAGGTGACCCGCCGCCTGGCCGACGCCCTTGGCGACGACTTCGGCGGCGACCCGCACGGCACGCTGCAGCGCGCGGACGACTACGTAGCCCTCACCGAGCGTCGCCTGGTCAACCTCCAGGCCGCGCGCACCGGCGGCACCCTGCCGGATGACCCGGACCTCGAGGTCGAGATCACCGCGGCACGGGCCGAAGCCTCCGCCGCGCGCCGGGAGTGGGCGGATCTGCGGGCGCAGTACGCCGCGGCGGTCCCGGACGCGGTCGCTGCGGCGCTCGCCGAGATCCGCGACATGGGCCCCGAGGGCAATGCCGCCATCGTGTTCGGCCCGGATTCCACCCCGGACGCCGAGCGGGCCGTGCGGGGCGTGCAGCGCCTCGTACCGCGGTCGTGGCTCAACACCCCGGCCGCGCGCCGCGTGACCGCCGTGGACGGCGACGAGGGCCGCTACGAGCCCGACGGGCAGCGGATCACCGTCGCCGACCTCGCCGACGAGGGCCTAGGCACAGCCGGACACGCCCTGGCGCAGCACCTTGCCCAGCACCTGGGCGACCTGGACGCCGCGCAGCGCATGTTCTGGTTCAACCAGACCCACGAGGGCCGTCCGGGCGCCCGCCGTATGCGACGCAGCGCCCTCAGCCGCATCCTGCGTCGCCAGCAGACGCAACCGGACACCGGTGACACCCTCGCCCGATCCGTTCAGTCGATGTTCAACGGCGACTGGTACCTGGACGACGACCTTCGGGCGTTCCTCCTGGGCCTGCTCGCCACCCGATGAGGAGGCAGTGATGCCGTTCACCGTCACCGGCGCGTTCGATGACGGGGCGACCTACAGCGTGCAGATCACCGGGCGGGCCGACCGCCCGGTGATCGGGTCGCACCGCGCCGCGGCCCTGGTGGAGCTCCACCAGGGCGGCCCCGTCGCCCTGTCCCCGACCGGTCCCGTCCGGACGGTGGCCGGGGACGATGAGGCGACCGTGCTCGCAGTGCTGCGGGAGCACACCAACGTCGTGGAGGAAGGACCGGGCGCACCCCGAGGGGCCCGTATTCCAGGGTGACCCGGGCGCTTGCACAATTGTGCAAGAACGATCATGGGGAATGAGTCCACATGTGGACTCATTCCCCATTACTCTTTGGGGGTGACCGAACGAGAACGCACCATGGCCGCACTGCGGGCATGGGCTGAACCCGGCCTACGCGCGCGCCTCATCAAGGCGGCGTGGGACGCCGGAAACCAGAACATCAACGAACTCACCGAAGCTGCCCGCGTCGACCGCAAGACCGTGTACGCCGACCTCGCCGCCGAAGGCATCGACCCGAAAACCGACCGCACCCAGGGAGGAACGCCAGTGATCGAGAGCATCACCGTCTCCGGCATGTTCGGCGACGAGCGCGACAACGACCGTCTCAGCATGGCCGAAGTAGCCCGCTTGCGTGACGCTCAGGATCTGACGCTGGAGCAGGCCCAATGGGTCTTCACGGAACGCCTCAATGCCCATGAGGCGGCCGCGTGGCACAACAAGGTCGCGCCGATGGCCAGCGTCGTGATCGACCGCAACCGGGAAGCTGAACGCGCCCTCCGGAAGTGGGATACCGCGTGGGAGGCACTGAGCAGCGCCAAGCTGAGCGAGTGGGCTGCGGCCCACCACCGATTCATCATCGCCTGGGACGAGGCCCGGGAAGCGTTGAACCGGCAGACCGCCGCCTGGGAAAGGCTGATGAAGGAAGGCGGCAAGCTGAGCAAGGACGCCCGTCGCATCTACGAGGAAGCCGTCTCCGACCACAAGCGCATCGACGTGTACGACCAGGGAGACACCCCCGGAGCATTCGCCGAAGGCATGGAGGCGCAGCACCAGCACCGCGCACGCCTCGCCGCTCAGACGCTGCGCGCTCTCAGCGGAGCGAGCGAAGGATGAGCAGGCTCGCGAAGCTGTTCAACCCGTTCCTGATCGACGAGGGCAGGCACCGGCCGACCTTTGTCATCGACGAAGACGGCTCCTTTCTCCACGGCCAGGCGCGATACCGGGCGGCTTGCTCGTGCGGCCGGATGCCCCCTCACTTGGCGGGCAGCCGCGGTGAAGCCGAGCGCGCGCATGCACGGCATGCGGCCACCCGGCTGGGACCCGAACGGCTCGGTCTGCGAGTTGCCGCCCTGGTCGTGGCCATGCTGGTCGTCTGGGGCGCCTGCTACGCGACCGGTCGCTCCCTGTCCGACTCCAGGGCGGTGCTGGGGGCGTCCCACCTTGGGGGGCTCACGCTGGCCTTCGGCCTCATGGTCGCTGCACGCCGGTTCATCGCGCCGACGCGCGGCTAAGTAGTGAGACGTGGCGCCCGTAGCCGTTGGAGTCGGCTACGGGCGCCGCGACGTAAGCGTAGAGGGCCGTTCATCCTCCGCCCGTGACCAGATACGGATTCGCCATCAAGGCTCTCCCCAAGGGCGGTAAGCCGTTCGGGGACGAAGAAGAAGACGAGCAGCCGGAAGGCACCGAGGAGGCGTTCGAGGGCGACCCTTCAGCGGCCTTCGAGGAGCCTTCCCCCGACATGGCCGAGGACCCGGCAGCAGCACCGCCGGAAGGTCCGGCCGCGACGGCGGAGGAACCAGCCGCCGAACCGCCCGCCGAGGGAGCGGCGGCCGCGCCCGAGGGCGAGCAGGCGGTCGACGTGCCGGAGCCTCCGGCCGACGACTCCCGGCCGTGGGCGGGCGACGCGTACGACGAGGGAGACGAGACCGACCCGGCCGACTCCTTCTCCGCGTACACCGGCAGCAACGGTGAACAGGCTTGGTTGGATCGGGCCCCGGACGGCACACTGACCGGGTGGGTCAGGGATGGGGCGGGGCAGGTGTGGCGTTACACCGACCCGGACGCATGGGCGATCGACGTGGACGGCGCGCAGATGACCCGCACGCACAGCCAGGCCGACGAAGCCGCCAGCCCGCCCGAGGCCGCACCACCAGCCAACCGCGGCGTACAGGACTCGATGTTCCAGTGAGGGAGTGGACGACGTGCAACTGACCCGCCAGACCGCCCTGGCGCTGCAGCAGGAGGGCAAGGCCGCATACGAGGCCGGCGACCCCCACGACTCCAGCCCGTACAACCGATTCGGCAACGCGGAACAGCAGTTCGGCTATCAGTTCTGGACCCGCGGCTACATCACGGCGCGTTCGGCCGCCGAGGGCGCACAGGAGCCCGCCGGAGCCAGCACAGGACGTTAGGCAGACGCGAACGGCACGGTGCCCGGCGGCCCACTGTCCACCGCCGGAGGTTTCCCGCCGTGCCGAGCGCTCCACCCCCCAGATCGTCACACCCGAACACCCTGCGAGGCACCAGCCGGGCGATCTACGCCGTCACGGGCGTGGTCGACGAGGTCAACGACCTCATCGTCCCCGGCGCCTTCACTCACACCCTCGCCAACCGCCGCGTCAAGCCCGTCTGGCACCACGAATGGAAGGCCGCCGTCGGCGTCGTCCTGGACGTCGAGGAGTGGATGCCCGGCGACCCGAGGTTCGCCGATGTCCCCGACTGGCCAGCCGAGGCCGGCGCCCTCGTCGCCAGGGTTCAGTACAACCTGCGTACCAGCCAGGGGCGCGACGCTTACGAGCAGGTCAAGCAGTGGTTCGAGCACGGCGAAGCCGCGTTCAGCATCGGCTACCGCGTGCCCGCCGACGGAGCCACCCGCCGCGGTGACGGCGTCCGCGTCATCCACCGCCTTGACCTGTTCGAGGTGAGCCCCGTCCTGCACGGCGCCCACCCGATGACCCGGGCGTTGGAAGTGAAGGCCGCAGCCAACCCCGGCATGGAGTACAAGGCGACGCCGAACGTCGTCGACCTCGACACCGGGAAGGACGGCGACCGCATCAAGGTCGCCGGACTCGTGGTCAAGGCCGAGGACACCGGCCGCGTCCTGCTCATCCAGCGGGCCCTCGACGACGATGACCCGGCCGCAGGCACCTGGGAGTTCCCGGGCGGGCATCGGGAGAAGGGCGAGGATGAGCTCGCCGCCGCGGTACGCGAGTGGCAGGAGGAGACCGGCGCCGAGCTGCCCGGCTCCACGAGCGTCGTCGGCTCCTGGACAGCCCCGAACGGCATCTACCGCGGGTTCGTGGCGGTCGTCCCCGGCGAGTCATACGTACCGCTCAACCGGCCACACGACGAGCGGCGTGTGGCCAACCCCGACGACCCCAAGGGCGACGCCACGGAGGTCACCGCCTGGTGGCCCATCACCGCCCTCCCCGACATGTCCCTGCTCCGGCCTGCATGCCGAGACACCCCCTGGTCCCTCCTGGCCGGCGCCAGCCTGCCCCAGGGCCCCACGAGCGCGAAGCCCGGCACCGAGGCGCAGCAGTTCGCCGCCGGCGTGATGAACACCTACGCCGCTCTCGGCGCCCCGGAAGGGAAGTCCGCCCGCTCAACAGTGGCCGCCGCCCGCGCTCTCCTCCCGCGCATCGAGCACAAATCCGCCCGCTCCACGGTCGCCGAGGCCAAGAGCAAGCACATCGCCCACCTGGAGGCCCTTGCGATGTCCCCCAACCCGCTGCCCGAGTCCCAAGAGCAGTTCCGTGCTCGCCTCGCCGACAGCGTCCGTGAACTCCTCGACCAGGACGGCCAGACGTGGACGTGCATCGAGGGCACCTACCCGGACCGCGTCATCGTCTCCGTGCACAGCGAGGACGAGCGGCGCAGCAGCAACTACGCCATCCCGTACACGGTCACCGGGGGCGAGATCAGCCTCGGCACCCCTCAGCCCGTCGAACTCGCCACCGTCGTACTCCCGGAGGGCGCCAGCGCCCAGCGCACGGCCACCGAAGACGAAGACGTCGACGCCCGCGTCGTGCAGCCCACCGTGGAAGCCATCACCGACGCGACCGCCCGCATCAACTCCACCGGTGCAGGCCCCGAACAACTCGAGGGCGTACGGGGCAAGGTGCGTGCGCTGATCGCGGCACTCTCCGCGAAGGGGCTCGACGTCGACCAGGAGCCGGAGCTCGACGCCAAGAAGCCCGCCCCCTCGGCTTCCGCCACGGCCGGCCCGACCGGCATGGACCTGTGGGACGACGGCACCTTCTACGACGACGAGGACGACGAGGAGGTGCCCACCGAGGAGACGCCGCCCCCGGCCGAGGACGACGTCGACGAGGACGACGACACGGAAACGGTGCGGATGGACGAGGACGAGGTGAAGGCCGCCCTCGCCATGATGCGGGGCTGAGTCGCGCGACTCAGCCCCGGCCCGCCCGAGCGGCCCCCCGGCCCGGCCGCTACAAAACAGCAGGTCAAACCCAATGTGCTGCCCGCTCTTGACTCCCTGAGCGGGCAGCACGCGACGTTAACCCCTCTCTCCCTCTTCTCTATCGCCTCGCGTTGAGGCTGTCCCGGTGCTGGCCGGGCGGAGCGACGCACGTCAACCGCACCCCAGCACCAGGGAGAGAGCAGCAATGCCCGACAACGCTCGCATCAAGGAACTGCAGCGGCAGCTCCAGGCCAAGAGCGCCGAAGCCGAGGACATCAGCAAGAGCTTCAAGGTCGAGGACGGCGGTTTCGTCGTCTCTACCGAGCAGGCCGCCGCGTTCCGGAGGGTCTCCAGCGAGGCGCAGGAGATCAAGAGCCTCATCGACGCCGAGCAGGGCCTGGTCGAGATCAAGCAGTACCTCGACGCCCCCGAGAACCCGCCGGCCGCGGCCTCCCACTACGGGCAGACCCCGACCATGGAGCAGAAGTCGCTCGGTGACCTGTTCGTCGAGTCCGACTCCTTCAAGCGCGCCAGCGCGGCCGGGTTCGACGACCGCCCGTACATCCGCTCTGCGATGGAGGGGAAGTCGATCTTCTCCCTGTCCGCGGGCACGGTCACCCACCAGACCCTCGGCAGCGTCCAGAACCTGGGCATCGCCGAGCGGCAGTTCCGCAAGTTCCACATCCGGGACCTGTTCCCGAAGAGTTCGACCAAGCAGGCCGTCCTCTACGGCGCCCGCGAGACCGGCTGGACGAACAACGCCCGGCAGATCAAGGAGCGCTACGCCGCCGACGGTGTCTCTCCGGCGACCGGCGCGGAGACCGACACCTGGGGCCGCGCGCCGCGATCCAAGCTGGCCCTGACGCCCGTGATGTACCCGGTGGCAGAGATCGCGCACCTGATCGACTCCCACAAGAACATCCTCACGGACGAGCCGCGTCTGAAGACCTTCATCAACGGGCGCATGGTCGAGGGCGTCAAGTACCAGGAGGACTGGGACCTGCTCCACTCCGTCGGCGACGGCCAGTCCCTCACCGGCATCTACAACACCCCGGGCGTCCAGCAGTACACCGGCCTGGCGGCCGACAAGTACTCCGTGCAGATCCGGCGCGCCATCACCAAGGCGCTCCTGGCCGAGTACGAGCCGACCGGCATCGTCCTGTCGCCCACCATGTGGGAGCACGTCGAGGTCGAAGAGGACGACAACGGGGCGTTCCGCGTCGCGGTGGCCGTCGCGATCGGCGCGGAAAAGAAGGTCTGGAGGCTGAACGTCGTCGAGACCACGGCGATGGCGGACACGGACTTCCTGATCGGCGCCTTCGGTCTCGGCGCGCAGCTCCACGACAGGGAGAACGTCAGCGTCACCGTCTCCTCGGAGAACGCGGAGAACTTCGAGAAGGGCCTGATCACCTTCCGTGCGGACGAGCGCGTGGCGCTCGAGGTTCCGCGGCCCGAGTCGTTCGTCATCGGTACCTGGACCCAGCCGGTCTAACCAGGACGTCCGGGTGAGGGGGTGCACCCCATTGCGGGTGCACCCCCTCCACGTACCACCACCACAGACGACGGAGGACGCTGGTGATCGAGAAACAACCCCTTGGCCTCGCGGAAGAGTTGGACGCGCTCGCCAACGCCCCCGCCACTCACCGCGGCCCGCAGTGCAGCGTCGGCGCCTTCCTGGAGGCCGCGGACCAGGACGTAGCGGCCTCCCTCCGCGCGGCACTGGACACCGACCGCGTCACGGCGAAAGCCATCGCCGACACCCTCAGCCGCTACGGCGACCCGGTCACCGCGTACACCGTCGCCCGGCACCGGCGGCGCGGCCAGTCCAACGGATGCCGGTGCGAGCGATGAGCCTGACCAACGACCTGCAGGCGCTCCTCGAACCGGCCAACAACGACCAGAGCCACCCCGCACAGGCCCAGCGGCCCCAACCGCCCGCTCCCCGAGGCTGGGAGAGCGGCGTGCGGTTCGAGCCGGGCGGCACGATGATCGTCACCGCCCCGCCCACCGAAACGCAGCCCGGCAGCGAAGCCGACTGGCGCGAACGCGTCGAAGAAATGGGCCTCACCATCCCCGACGGGTTCCGCGTCCGCCTCGCCGAGGCCAAGCACGACCCGGCCGCCTGGCACCGTGACGCCCAGGGCGAGGACGCCGTCACCCGCGCCGTCTGGCGATGCAGGTACATCATCGAGCCCGCCGCGCCCGCGTGGCTGTCCGCCGGCGACGTCGACGCCCTCGTACGCGACGCGATGCGCCGCCGCCGCAAGACCCGCCCCACGGTCGACACCGCGGAGCGCGCCCTGGTCGTCGTGTACGCCGACGCACAGGCCGGGAAGGTCGGAAGGGACGGCGGAACCCCCGAGCTGGTTGCCCGGGTCGCAGAGCGGTTCGACCGGCTCGACGACCACATACGCGACCTGAAAGCCATCGGCCGCGGCCCCACGGCCGCGTACTGGATGGACGCCGGCGACTGCGTCGAGAACTACGAGAACACCGCACAGCAGGCGTACACCAACGACCTGACGATGACCGAGATGATCCGCGTGCACCGCCGGATCACCTTCGAGGGCCTGGACCGGCTCGCCGGGCGCTTCGGCCGTGTCGTCGCCGCAACGTGCGGATCGAACCACGGCCGGGTACGGCGCGGCCGCGAAGCCGTCGGCCCGCCCAGCGATGACTGGGGGATCGAGGTCCTGTCACAGATCGCCGACGCCTACGCCCGCAACGAGGACGCCTACGGTCACGTCAGCTTCGTCGTGCCGGAGCGTTGGAGGGAGTCGGTATCGCTGGACGTCGCCGGCACCATCGTCGGCCTAGCGCACGGGCATCAGTACGCGAGGCCGGACAAGGCCGTGGACTGGTGGCGCGGGCAGACGTTCGGACGTCAGCCGATCGCTGATGCGGATGTACTGATCACCGGGCACTTCCATCACCTGCGCGCCCAGCAGGTCGGCAACGGCCGCCTATGGATTCAGGCGCCCACCCTCGACAACGGCTCCGACTGGTACACCGCTCGCAGCGGCGAAGTGTCCGCGTCCGGGCTCCTCGTGTTCAGCGTCGGCCCGGACGGCTGGGACGACCTCCGAGTCCTGTAGGGGGACCCATGGACCTCTCCGCTTTCGGCCCCTGGTGCCGCATCCACGGCCGCGGCTGCCGCACTCCCTGGGGCTACGACCAGGCGCACACCGACAGCGCCCGCCCGTACACCGTTGAGGAGTTGAGCGACCGGCAGGAGGCGCCGCACCGGTACGCGTACCCCACGGCGGAGGCGTACGTAGAGGGATTCAGGGTCTGGCGGGCGATGCGCCGGGACGACGAGCTGACCCCGCTCGAGCGGCTGCTCGCCACGTCCGTGCGGATGGCGCCCCTCGGCGCCCGACTCGACGGCGCCCTGCACCCTCACCAAGATCATTCTTGCCCAATTGTGCAAGCCGTCTCCACCGTCGAAGGGCTGCCCGAGGGGGCCATGATCGTTCTTGCACAATTGTGCAACTGCCCCCGGTAGCGCGCGACCGTAGCCCGGCCTGTCCCTCATCCTTCCCCGGCCACCCACACACGGAAGCACCGGAAGGACACCCATGGGCCTCTACCGAGAGAACGGGCAGCGGATCACGAAGGCGGCGTTCCCCGCCGTCGCCGTCTCCGACACCCCCCAGCGCGTCACCGAGAACGTCTACCTGACCGAGCCGTACGGCCGCGGCGATGGCCGCCCCGAGGGCTCCCGCCGTCACCTGCTCTACGAGGCCGGGGATGTCGTCCCTCAGTCCGTGATCGACAGGCTGTTCACCGCGGCCACCATCGCGACCATCGCGCCGGCCACCGGCCCGGCGGCGGGCGGCACCACCGTCACGATCACCGGCACGGACCTCGACGGTGTCTCCGCGGTCAACTTCGGCGCCACTGCCGGGACTGAGCTCAAGGTCGTCTCCGCGACGGAGCTGCGCGTCAAGACGCCCGCGGTCGCCGCTGGGGCGGTGAACGTCGTCCTCGTCGACGACGCCGGCAACGTCACCAGGGCCAACGGCTTCACCTACAACGCCTGACCCCGGGCGCCAGGGCGGCCCCCTGCACGCGGGCGGGGGCCGCCCAGGGCCACCCGTAGCCGCAGGACGCGACACAAGCACCGCACCGCGTGCAGGGTGCGCGCCGATCCGGATCACCACCCGAGAGGGAGCCACCATGGCCACCAGCACCACCCGAACCCGCAAGACTGCCACCGCGAAGGCCGCGGCCGAAGAGACCCCGGGCACCGAGAACGAGCAGGCTGCCGTGGAGCCCGCGGGCGACATCAACGAGGAGGCCACCACCGCGGCCGCCGAGGAGAGCCCCGCGGCCGACGTCGGCCCGAAGGCCCCCGAAGCCGCTCCGCTGGAGCCGCCGACCGTCGACGCCGCACCGGAACCCCCGGCGGAGCCTGGCTACGTCTCTCCGACCGAAGTCATCCCCGACGACCTCGCCGAGGTGATCCTCGACGACGCCACCAAGCAGCCCCCGGCCGACGTTGAAGCCGTCTTCCAGAAGGTCACCCCGTACGGCTCCACCCTCATGTGCACCGTCCGCCTGATCGAGCGGACGTTCCTCGGGCCGCACCAAAGCCCCGTCGAGCGACTGCTGCAGCCCAAGGGCGCCCACGTCTCCGAGAGCATCGCCGCTCGCATCCGTGAGCGCCTGGTCGCCCAGGCCGCCGCAACCGACACCGAGAAGTAGGGAGGCCCGGGGTGTCGGTCTTCGACTACAAGCCCATCTACGGCGGGGCGTACTACGACCCGGAACCCGCTGGCGGACAGGTGAGCCGCCTGGACCTGTATGAAACGCCTGACCGTAGTGGGCCCGTGATCACCGCGGCGGGCCCGGCCACGCGGCTGCGCCCCGGCGCGTACAGGTTCGAGGTGCCCGAGGTTCCGCCCGGCCGCTACTGGGCCATGGTCACCTTCACCCCGAGCAACGGGGCCCAGCCGGTCAAGGACGCATCCGTGCGCCTGGACCTCCCGATGGGGCTGGGCCTCGTTACGTCCCCGGAAGCCGTCGCCGGCACCCTCGGCGTACCGCTCCCGCTCACCCCCGAGCAGCGCAGCGCACTGGAGACAGCGATCCGCAACGCCCAAGCGGACGTCGTCGGCTACCTGCGCCGCCCCCTGGTCCCACAGGCCACGACCCTGACGGCGGTCACCCCGCGCTTCACTGACGACCTGGACGACCCGGATTCATGGCCGCTGCCCGACCAGGACGACCTGGTGGAGGTCTCCGCGTACCGGCCCCGCGGTGACGGCACGTACGACGTCACCTTCCTGATCGGCGTGAACGGTGCCACGGAGGAAACCGTCGTCCGGTACGTCACCGCCCACGCCGCGGAGTCCGAACGGCAGCGCCCCGGCGGGGTCGGCAGCCAGGGCCGCCGCGTGTCGTCAGTGAGTGCCGAGGGACAGTCCATCTCGTACGAGACGGCCCCCACCGTCGGGCAGGCCGGCTCCGTCCCGACGCTGGATTCCCTGTCCGGTCTGCGTCGTCGTCTGTACCGGCCCCTCAACAACCCGCCCCGAGCGCCTTGGCCGTACTCGTCGGCCCGCTACCGACGCCGCTGATCCACGAAAGGAGCGCCTCCGATGGGCGACGTTTACCAGTCCTACAAGGAACTGGCCAGCGGCCAGATCGAGGGCATCGACTACCAACGGCTCTGGCGCGTCTCCCAGTGCTCCACCCTGCTCCACCTCGCCATTCACGGAGGCGGCATCGAGCAGGGCACCACCGAGCTGGCAGACGCCGCCGCGGCAGACATCCACGGCTTCTACACCCTCGACGGCTTCAAGTCCGGGACAGGAACCAACGCAGTCCTCCACGTTACATCGACGCGGTACGACGAGCCGCAGGCCCTGGCCATGGCGAAGGCCGCCACGCACACCGTCTCTTGGCACGGCGCCTCCGGCACGACCCCGGTCACGTATCTCGGCGGCCTCGACTTCAACCTCCGCGACCAGATCGGCGAGTGCCTGGCCGATGCCGGATTCACCGTGCAGATCGCCGGCGAGGAGATCAACGGCAACGACCCGCTGAACATCTGCAACCGGAGCAGCCGCGGAATGGGTACCCAGCTCGAACTGAGCACCGCACAGCGGGAGGCCTTCTTCCTCAACGGCGACATGAGCCGCCCCAACCGGAAGAACACCACCACCGCGTTCACCTCGTACATCACCGCGGTGAAGGCGGGCATCTCCAAGGCCCTCGTCGCATCCGGGGAGGGCTGACCTTGGCCGTCATCCTCCCGAACGCTGCGCTGACCGTGTACGCGCTCCCGCACCCCTGGGAGCGCGACGCCAACGGCGTGCCCGTCCCCCCGAACCCCAATGTCCGGCCCACACCGCGCGGCACGTGGCCCGGCTCCATCATCGAGCAGCTCGACGGCTCATGGTCGATGCGCCTGGACCCGGGCGCCTGGCCTGTTGAGCCAGGCGACACCATCACGGACGAGACCGGCCGGTCCTGGACGCTGACCAGCGCACGCAACCACGCCGTGCCCGGCTGCTCCGATGCGGACTACGTGCAGGCCACGGCCACCCTCAACCCGCCGGAGGTCCCCTGATGGCGAAATTCACCCCGGCGCCGGGCCTCGAGGAGGCGCTGGCACGGATGGTCGCCCCCCACGTCCACCGCATCGCCCGGCAGGTCCAGTTCGAGGCCCAGCGCCTCGCCCCGCCCACCAAACGATGGGTGACCATGGGCGACGACAGGGTCAGGCCCACCCACGTCAAGGCTCAAGGCCAGGTGGTGCCCGGGAACCTGCGGTTCGCCATCAACTCGATGGACTGGGACCGCCGGCACCGCGGCGTCGGCCCGAAGACGTACATGCTGGAGCCCCGCGACCAGACGTCCCGGGCAGTGGCGAACCTCAAGAACTGCCGATGCGCCACACACACCGACCCGCAGGGGATCTCTCGGCACATCAACACCGGGCAGCCGGTCATCTCCGGCAAGAAGGTCACCGTGACCGTCTCGGTGGCCGCGCCCATGGTCGTGGAGGCTGAGGTTGGCACCGTCTACCCCGGCAACCTCGTAGCTGACGGCGCGTTCTTCATGTCCCGCGCCGCCGGGATCGTCGCGGCCCGCCGCTGAGGACGGGACACAAGCCCTCGCGGTGCGCACAGTGCCCGGCATGACTACTACCACCAAGAAGACCACCGCTGTCACCGCCGAAGCGTCCGCCGAGGCGGTCACGACCACCGTCACCGCCGAAGCGAAGCCCGAGCAGGCCGCCATCGTCGGGCCCGCCCTCGCCACCGGTGCCCAGCCGGAGACCGTCGTCCTGTCGCACCACCTGTGCATCGACGGCGTGGACTACACCCCCGGCGAATCCATCCGCGTCTCACCCGACTACGCCCGCCGCCTGCGCGCCCAGGGCTACGTCGCCCGTTCCTGATGGCTGAGCTGACACTCGCGGACGCCGATCCGGTGTCCGAACTCCTCGCCTGGCTCCAGCAGAGCACCGAGGCCGCCGGCGCTCTCGGCGGCCCCGGCCGCGTCTCCGGTGTCCGCGAAGCGCCGTGGCCGCACCTGCTCGTCACCCACGGGCCCGGCGGAGACCTGCGAGACCTGAACTGGGCCACCAGCCCCGAGGTGACGCTCGAGGTCTACGGAGACCCGGGCGGCTGGCCCGGCAAGGCAGAGCTGCGGCGCATCCTCCTGCGGTGCGCCACAGCGGCGAAGACCCGCGTCGACGCCCCTCACACGCCCGGTCGGCCAGTCATCACCGGCATCCGGCCCTCCGGACTCCTGGTGTGGTCACCGCTGGTCGACGGCCAACCCCGGTGGCTGATGAACCTCCTGGTGACCCTGCACCCGTGAGCGCGCGACACTAACCCGCCGCCCTCTCCAAGGTGGCCGCGCCCTAGCACCGGACACCTTGGAGAACCCCGTCATGGCAGGCGAGACCAACAACAACGAGATCCTCATTCCGGCGATCACTCGGATCTACCTGGGACCCGTCGGCACGACCGCGCCGGCCGACGCGACGGCGGAGATGCCCACTGCTCTGCGCAGCGTCGGCCTCACCACCGAGGACTCCCTCAAGTTCAACTCCGAACCGAACTTCGAACAGGTCAAGTCCGCGCAGTCGAGCTACCCGACCCGCACCTTCCAGACCTCCGATGCGGCGACCATCGAGGTCGACCTGCAGCAGTGGTCCGGTGAGAACTTCCGCGCGGTGTACGGCGGCGGCACCATCACGACCGTCACCGTCACCGGGCCGCCGGCAGCGACGCACTACAAGTTCACCCCGCCCCGCATCGGCTCCCGCACCGAGGTCATGGCCGTCGTCGAGGTCATCGACGGCGGCAAGCACTACCGGTACGTCATTCCCCGCTGCATGCAGATGGAAGGCGTCTCCAAGGACCTCGCGAAGACCAAGGAGTCCGTACTCCCGTTGCGGCTCGCGGTCCAGGGCGGGGACGACCTCGATGCCTGGTACGTCCTGACCGACGACCCCGCGTTCGCCCCCGCGGCGTGACCCCCGCGGCAGCGCGCGACACAAGCCCCACCGGCTTGCCACTGTCCGCGCGCTGCCGCACCACCGCGACTCAGCTACGCAGACACGAGAGGTCACGCACATGTCGTACGTCATCGACCTGGACGCCGAACGCCGCGAGGTTCAGCACCCCGACGGCATCCCGGTCAAGTTCCGCGGGGAACAGTTCATCTTCCCGGCGGAGCTGCCGGCCGCAGCCCTCGACCCGATCCTGTCGGACGAGCTGGACCTGGTCGGCCTCCTCGGCGACGTCATCAACTCCAGCGACGGCGACGCCGGTATCAAGGAGGTCGTCAACGCCCTGTTCCGCCGCCCGTCCCTGCCGCGCAAGTTCCTCGAAGCGATCCGGGCGACCTACGGGATCCTCCTCGAAGGCCAGAACGAGGACTTCCTCGAGCGGAAGCCGTCCGTCCCGGACTACGTCCGCCTCACCACCGGCCTGGCCAGGGTCTACGGGGTGGACCTGGGAAAGCTCTTTCGGTCGGCCGACTCCTCCGAGACCGATGGAGCGACGTCGAGTCCGACCTCTCCCGCTTCCACGGAATCGACGCCCGACGCGTCTGGCTCCGCCCCGGACAACCCGAATTCCTCGGACTCCGACGACTGATCTCCCTCATCGACGGCCTGCCCGACGACTCCCAGGTCCGCTCTGCTCCCCTCGGAGGCTGGCACAACGTCCTGGAGCTGCTCGCGCTGATCGTCGAGGAGATCGGGCTCCTGGCCGCAGACAAGCGGCGTGAGGAGCCCACCACGATTGTTCGCCCGCCGCGTTCCGGATCCGCAACGCCCGGCCGCCCCGGCTCCCAGCCGCGGCCGCCGCAGCCCGCCCCGGATCCACCGGCGCCCCGCATGACCGGCCACAAACAGATGCTCATGGCGGCCATGCAGAGAGGAATGATCCGCAGTGGCTGAGGGCCTGCAGGCCGGTCGGCTCGAAGTGCCGGTCGTCGCCAACCTGGCCGGCTTCGCGGAGAAGCTGCGCACGCAGGTCGAGACGGCCGCCGAAGGCCTCGCCGCCAAGGTGAAGGTCGAGATCGACAGCAAGGGACTCAAGCGACGGCTCAAGACAGTCGTCAAAGAGGCGTCCAAGGGCGTCACCGCGAAGATCCGCGTCGAGATCGACGAGGACCGGTTCCGCGCCTCCCTCGACGGCATCCGGCGCCGCATCGACGACGCGAGCCTCAACGTCCCCGTCACGCCAGACGGCGACGGCGACGGCTCGTCCGGGGGCGGATTCCTCAACCGGTTGCGGGGCCTCATCGGCGGTGCTCAGGGGGAGGCCGACCGGAACCCGGTCAACGTCCCGGTTCGGATGAGCCTCCCAGGCGGCGGTCGCCGCAGCCTGCGGATGCTCGGCATCGGCGCCCTCGTCTCCCTCCTGCAGCCTGCCGTGGCCCTCATCGGCCAGTACGGCGCAGGGCTCACCGCGCTGGTGTCCGCGGCCGCGCCCGCGGTCGGTGTCCTCGGGGCGATACCCGGGCTGATCGCCGCGGCCGGCACCGCGGCGATCGGCACGAAGGTCGCTTTCAAGGGCTTCGGCGAAGCGCTCAAGGAGTCGAACAAGGCGCAGCAGATGCTCGCCCGGGACGGCAAGGTCACCGAGGCGCAGCAGAAGAAGCTCGACGAGGCGATGGGGAAGCTGTCCGCCTCGGCGCGTAAGTCGGTCTCCGCGGTCGGCTCGCTGCAAGCGGCATGGGGCAAGGTCCGCATGTCCGTCAGCGAGCGGTTTTTCAGCAAGGTCGCCGACGACATCAAGCCGCTCGCGAAGTCGGTGTTCCCGCTCCTCGAGGACTCGCTGGGCGACTCCGCCTCCCAGATGGGTTCCCTCGCGGAGCGCGGCGCCAAGTTCATGAACACGGGGATCTTCCGTAAGGACTTCAAGACGATCGCGGGCACGAACTCCCGCGTCGTCGGCAACATCACTGACGGCCTGGCCAACATGGGCCGCGCCACCATGGACTTCCTCGTCGCCTCCGGCCCGTTCGTCGAGCGAGTCGGGCAGGCCGGGGAACGCGCCACCCAGTGGATGCGGGCCTCCGTCAAGGCAGGCCGGGAGACCGGCAGCCTCGCGAAGTTCCTCGACCACGCCGGGAACAAGGCCGCGCAGCTCGGCCGCAGCAGCGTGAGCCTCATCAAGGGCCTCGGTGGTGTCGGCCGCGCTGGCATGGAGGCTGGCAACGCGCTCCTCGACGGGTTCGAGGGCAGCATGAAGCGGTTCGAGCGCTGGGCGAACTCGCGCCGCGGCCAGAAGGTGATGAAGCAGTTCTTCAGCGACGCCGCACCCGCCTTCCACGAGGTGAACCTCCTCTTCGGGGACCTCATGCGCGGGCTCGGACGGTCCATGAGGGACGGCGGAATAACCGACCTGGTCCGGCAGATCCGAACCGAGCTGATGCCCGCCCTGGGGACGTTCTTCAGTGCCCTCGGCGAAGACATCGGCCCAGCGGTCATCTCGGTTATCTCGAACATCGCCACAGCGATCGGGAACGTCTCCGCGGCCGGAACCGGCCTCGGCGTGCTGCTCATGGCCTTCTCCGGCCTCCTGCAGGTCTTCAACACGATCATGACCGTGGTCCCGGGAGCGAGCACCGTCCTGGCCACCTTCCTGGGCGTCATGCTCGCCCTCAAGGTGGTCAGTGGTGTCGCCGGCATGCTCCGCAACTTCGGGGCCTCCGTCACCGCCGCGGGCACTTCCGTGAGCACGCTCGGCACGACCATGCGCGGAACCATGGCCCCGAGTGTGATGGGCCCGCAGATCAGCATGTGGCAGCGCATGGGGCTCGCCTACCAGGGCGCAGCGGCTCAAGGAGGCCGCCTGACCGGCGCCCTGCGCGGTATCGGCGCAGCGAACCGTGTCGCCACCCGGGCCATCGGCGGCATGACGGCCGCGCTCGGCGGACCGCTGGGGCTCGCCATCACCGGCATCACGATCGGGCTCGGCCTGCTCGCCTCCAAGCAGGCGGAGAGCGCGCGCGCCGCCGAAGCCCACAAGGAGCGCATCCAGTCCCTGGCGCAGGCCCTCGCCGACTCCAACGGCGTTGTCGACGCGAACGTCCGCGCGCACGCCGTGCAGCTCCTGCAGGACACCCAACTCGCCGACGGCAAGGCCAAGCTCGTCGACGTCATGCGGAACGCGGACGTCAGCCTCAAGACGCTGACCGACGCCTACCTGGAGCAGGGCGGCAGCGTCGACGGTCTACAGAAGAAGCTCATGGCCCTGGCGGACGCGAACCGCGAGTACAAGGACATCGCCGGCGGCAAGGCGTCCGTCCTCGACTACACGGAGCAGGGCGAGAAGTACAAGGCGGCGGCCGACGCCCTCGGCTCCGTCAATGGCGAGCTCAAGGACAGCCTGCGCAACAACAAGGAAGCCGCGGACGCCATGAACACCTCTGGCGCCACCGGCACCGACGCCTACTCCCGCCTGCAGTCCGCCGTGGACGCGTACAGCGACAAGACCAAGACCGCGGATGAGCGGACCGACGCCTTGAAGCGGGCACTGGACGCCCTCAACGGCAACACCCAGAGCTTCCACGACGCGCAGGCCCGGCTCAACGCCGTGATGCTCCAGGTCGACGACACGATGGCATCGAACATCGAGAAGGCCGACGGCTGGGGCAAGGCCCTCGTCGGCAACGACAACCTGGTCGACACCTCCACGAAGAACGGACAGATGCTCAACACGCAGCTCACCGAGCTACGTGACGGCATGCTGGCCGTGACGACCCGCGCGACGGAGGCCGCCGAACAGGGCCTCATGCCCATGTCCGAGGCCATGAGCAAGAGCCAGAGCGCCATGGAGAACGCTCGGACAAAGGCGCTCCAGCTCGCCGCGGACCTGAACATCCCCAAAGACCAGGCCAAGGCGCTGGTCGATCAGATGGGCTTCGTCCCGGACACCATCACCACACTGGTCACCGCGAAGGGCATCCCCGAGGCGACGGCCGAACTCCTGGCCCTGCGCGGGAAGCTGGAGAGCATCAAGCCGGGCAAGGCCATCCAGATCACGGCCCCCACGCTCGGCGCCCGCAACCAGCTCGAGGCCCTCGGCTTCACGGTGCAGCGGATCCCGGGCAGCAAGAAGGTGTCAGTCACCGCTCCCACCGGCGGCGCCCGCGTCAACATCGCCGCCCTGGCCGATGACATCGCCAACGCGCCGGACAAGAAGAAAGTCACCGTCCAGGCGATCATCAAGCAGGCCGCCGGCGACCTCAAGAACGTGCAGCAGAAGGTCGCAGGCCTGCCCAAGGGCAAGTCCATCGACGTCAAGGCACCGACGAAGACCGCCCAGCAGGCGCTGAAAGACCTCGGTTACAAGATCCAGAACGTGGACGGCAAGGGCGGCAAGAAGGTGCGCATCACCGCGCCGAACGCCACACCGCTCGCGCAGGTCCAGCGGATCCAGGACAAGATCAACGGCCTCACCGGCCGAACCATCCACGTCACCGTCCAGTACAGCGAGTCAGGCAAGCCGTCCGTCGTCAGGACGCACGCGGACGGCAGCATCGTCCACTACGCCAACGGCGGCATCCGCGCGGCCGCCAGCCGGGTCAAGGCGTTCGCGGCCGGCTCTGAGCGGCACATCGCACAGATCGGAAAGCCGGGCGAGATACGCGTGTGGAACGAGCCGGAGACGAAGGGCGAGGCGTACATCCCCCTAGCGCCCGGCAAGCGCAAGCGCAGCGAGGCGATCCTCAACCGTGTCGCGGAGATGTTCGGCGGGCGCGTCGTCTACTTCGCCAACGGCGCGCTGCGCCAGTACGCCCAAGGTGCCGTGCGAACGCGCGCCACCACCGCCCGACAGCGCGCGGCCGCCACCCAAGCGGCGGGGACCCTCGTCGGCGGCGACCTCAACCTCAACATCGGTGCCGTAGCGAACACCGGCACCGCGCTGGAAGACGCGATGTTCGAGCTGCGCCGGATCAGCCTGGGAGGCAACTTTGAGTGAGCGGCGTGACGGCGACTGGCACCTTGGCTACTCGCCCTACGACAACTACCCCGGCGCGGCGCTCGATTTCGGCCGTGAGTCCACAGGCATCTACTGCCTCAGCGAACCCGACATCACGTTCTCCGACATGGACCTTGCCGACGCCGACTTGCCCGGCGAGGACGGCATCCGCATGGGCCGCGACTACCAGCGGAACATGACCGTCACGTTCGAGCTCGGCGTCGACGGCGTGGACGGGCCGATCGACCTGCACGCGCCCATGCGCCCATGGTCGCGCGGTTCCCGGGTCGGCGACTGGAACCCGGTCGAGGCCGTGATGGCGGCCCACCAGAAGAGGGACCAGGGGCCGTATCAGTGGGCGTCCGATGGGCTGGACATGCTGCGGCAGGTGTGGCGGGCCGACTCCATCCGCGGCAAGGCCGGCCGGGTCTCCTGGCTGCTGCACACCACCGCGGGCCGCACCCGGCAGTTGTACGGGCGGCCGCGGAAGTTCGCCGTCGCCCACTCCCGCCTCACGAAACAGGGCTACACCCCCGTCGTGTGCGAGTTCGTCGCCGTCGACGACCGGTTCTACGACCAGACGGAAAAGAGCATCGAGTTGTACGACCGGCAGTTCATGACGCTGCCGCCCCGCCCCGGCCGCTGGATGCCCGGTATCGGGTGGCAGTCGAAGAAGTCCGCCGGGATTCAGCAGCTCGGCAAGATGAACACGTACCCGTACATCGAGATCCACGGGCCGTGCAAGAACCCGAAGCTCACGCTGGGCAACCTGTGGGCGGTGCAGTTGTCCATGACGATCGCTAACGGCGAGCACGTCACGATCGACGCCCGCCCGTGGGTTCGTACGGTCACCCACTACAAGGGCTCGACGACGAAGTCCGTGGCGGACAAGCTCACGCGGTCGAGTCCGCGGCTGTCGAAGATGTTTCTCCCGCCCGGGTACTGGACCGCCTCAATGTCCTACACGAACACGGCAGTCAACTCGTTCGAGGGGCCGCGGGTGCGGATGGCCTGGCGCGACGCCTACGCCTGGTGGTGAGCGGGCGACAGTAGGCGCGGCGGCCGCCCACTCTCTCCTTTCCCGTACGGAGAAGGAGAACGGTTCATGGGCTGGGATGGCATTCCGTGGTTCGTCGAGGGCACGGCAGCGTCCGAGGAGACGCTGCGCCTGGTCGTGGAGGCCGCCGCGTGCGGCGGGGAGGGCATCGTCGGTCCGGCCGACCTCCTGGTGACCGCGCTGGACGCCCCGGCCAACGCGGTCCAGGTCGCGCCGGGAGCGATGGTCGCGAAGCGGCGGGCGTCCACGGGCGGCGGGAATCAGTCGTACGCGGCCCGGATGTCCACCATTGAGCAGGTGGACATCGAGCCGACCAACGCTGACGGCCCCCGGTCGGACCTGATCATCGCCCGGGTTGAAGACCCCTACGGCGGGGAGACGTGGCCGGCCCCAGAGGACCCGGCCGTCGGTCCGTACGTCTTTACCAGGGTCATCCCCGACGTGCCGCCGGGCACCACGAGCATCCTCGACGTCGACCCGGACTCCACCGCGATCACCCTGGCCCGGGTCGACGTGCCCATGCAGACGAGTGTCATCACCGGCGGCATGGTCACGGACCTGCGGCAGATGGCGCGGCCGCGCACCCACACGTCGCGCCGCTACCTGCCCGGCGCCTGGTCGACACCGGATGACGTCGGCCCCATCACCGACGTGTGGGAGATCTTCCCTCTCGGCGCGACGTGGACGGAGAAGGTCCCGGAGTGGGCGACGCACGCGGCTGTGCACGTCCTCATCACGGGACTGCTGCACCCGGATGCCACGGAGGCCCGCGGGCAGCTCCGTGTGTCCTTCGGCGAGCAGCAGGGGGCCGGCATGCCGTACGGCATCACGCAGTCGGGGCGGATCGCCGTCCAGGCCGGGCACAGGTTCCTTCTCGACCCGGCCGACCGCGGGCAGATGCGGGACATCGACGTGGAGGGCATCGGTACCGTCGAGGTCGCCGGCGTGCTGCAAGCGGACTCCAGCACGGTCCTGTCGCTCGAGGTGACCTATTCGCAGGAGCCGGTGAGGGCGTGATGAGTAGCGGGTGGCGCTACATCGCGATGCGGACGGTGTCGGGTGACTTCCTGGACTGGGACGTGCCGTTTGTGGCCGACTCCCCGCCCAGACGGGAGCTGAACGGCCCCGGAATGATGCAGGGGAAGATCACGCCGGAGTACATGCGGCTCATGGCGAAGCCTGACGGCCTGCCGATCATCTCGGAGTGGGCCACCAGCCTGTTCGCCGAGTTCGAGGGCCGCATTCGGTGGGGGGGCCTGGTCACCAGCGTCGCGTTCGAGGGTCAGGCCATGAAGGTGACGTGTGCCGGTTACACGGCCTATCCCAACGGGATGCCCTACCTCGGGTCAGTGATCCGCTCCGGCGCGAAGATCAAGCAAAAGTGGGCGTACGACGGCAAAGACAAGAACCACGACGGCTACATCGACCACACCAGCCCGAAGCGGAAGATGCCGAAGCGGCCGAAGGACAAGATCAGCGGCCGGTGGGACTCGTACGACGTCGTCCGGCACATCTGGGCCCACCTGCAGGACTACAAGATGGGCAAGCTCAGCGTCACCCTCGACCGGCACGACTCCGGGCACAAGCTCGGCGCAGCCAACGGGGAAGACCCCTGGGAGCTGCTGTGGTGGGACAACCCCGATTGCGGCCAGGTGATCACCAGCGTGATGGACCTGGCCAAAGGCGACTACCTCGAGCGGCACTACTGGGACGGCAGCAAGGAGAAGATCCTTCACCACATCGACCTGGGCACTCGACGGCTCGGCAAGGCGCGCAGCGACCTGCGGTTCGCGCAGGGGGAAAACGTCATCGAGATCGCGACCCCGAACTACCAGGGCGAGTACTTCGCGAACAACGTCTACGTCCTGGGCAAGGGCAGCGGTCAGAAGACCGCCCGCGTGCGCGTCGTCGTCGACGACAAGCGGCTGCGCCGCGCAAAGATCATCACGCGGAAGTCGACCGCGAATGCCCGGACGCTCACCGAGTACGGCAAGAAGGAACGCGCCAAGCACGCGGAACAGCTCACAATCCCGTCCGTCGCGATCCGCCACCACCCCAACGCGCCGCTCGGCTCGTGGGCCCTTGGCGACAGGATCCTGCTCCAGGTCGACGTGCCGTGGGTGGGTGAACTCGCCATCTGGCACCGCGTCGTCTCCGAGGAGATCGACCCGGCCGCCGGCACCGCCGTCCTGAACCTGACCCGCTCCGACTTCTACGGATGATCAGGGCGCGACACTAACCGCTCCTCTCTTCCACTCTCCCGCCTGCCCCGGACAGTCCGGCGGCCGCGGGACGCAGCGGAAGGGAGGGCGGGTGTCGTCCTTCAACCTGGACGAGCGGGAGAAGGCCAAGCAGTTCGCGGCCTTCTTCAAGCAGTTCGAGGACCGGCTGGCAGCGCTGGAGCGTGCCAATCAGCTCAATCACGCCTCCATCGAGGGCGGCAGCCTCGACATCTACGACGAGGAAGGCACCTTCAAGGGCTCCGTCGGCGTGCAGCCCGACGGCGGCGTCGCCCTGGTCCCCGATCCGGTCAGCACCGAGCCACCCCCGACCCCGACGGCCCCCATCGTTCAGCCTGCTCTCGCCGGCCTGCTCATCGCGTGGGACGGCGGATGGGGCGATGCCTCCCAACCGCCCAGTGACTTCGCCCTCGTACAGGTCCACGTCGGCACGACGGAGGCCTTCACCCCGGACGTGACCACACAGGTGGCCACGATCACGGCGCCGCTCGGCGGTTCGGTCACCGTGCACATCGAGGGCTACGACCCCGCGTGGGTGTGCCTGGTCGCGGCGAACACTGCGGTACTCACCGGTGATCCCTCGCCCAAGGTGCAGGGCCAGGCCCGGCAAGCCGTCTCCGAAGACGTCGTCGACGGCATGGTCACCGAGGTCAAGCTCGCCGAAAGTGCCGTGACCGCGGCGAAGATCGCCCTCGGAGCCGTAGGGACAACCGCACTCGCTGACGGCGCGGTCCTCGAGGACAAGCTGGCCAAGGCCGCGGTGACCCTCGGCAAGATCGCCGAGGGCGCGGTCACGCTCAACGCCTTGGGCGGCGCACTCAGCGACAGCGCAGCGCAGCGCTACGTCGATGCGATGGGCGACCCTGCCGCCTGGACCGTCACCGACAAGGGCACCGGGGCCGCCTGGGACCACCTGAGCGGCATCACGGACGCACCCACCGGCCAAACCGTGGGCCAGGCCGCCGGATACAACCGTCTGCTGGGAACCACGGTCATTCCGTACGAGCCGGGGGTGTTGTACCGGCTGAGCGCCCGGGTGCGGCTCATCGGCCCAGCAGGCGGCACAGATTCGTTCTATGTCGGCGTGGCCGGCATCGGTGCCGACGGTCAGACGCTGGTCAACCGCAACGGCATTGCAGGGAGCCCGAGCAGCCACTACTACGTCGCCGCGTCGGGCAAGGCCATCACCACGGCCGACGGCTGGGTCCAGGTCATCGGCTTCCTCAACGGCCGGGCCGAGGCAGGCGCGGCGGGCTCAGCGGGCCCGAACAACGACCCGCGAGCGGCCGGGCTCGTCCACGCCGATGTGCGCTTCATCGCGCCGTACGTGTGGCTCTGCTACAGCGGGGCCGGCGTGACGTCGACGAGCGTCATGCAGGTCGACTGCGTCACGCTCGAGGCTCTCAAGACCGGCGTTGTCGACTCCGTCAACCTCGTCGCCGGATCGGTCACGACGGCCGCCCTGGCGGCCGACTCGGTCACGGCCGGGAAGGTCGCCGCCGACGCCATCTCCGCCCGGGAACTCAAGGCCGGGTCGGTCACCGCGTCGGAGCTGTCCGCCGGGTCTGTGACCACGCCGGCCATCGCTGCGGGCACGATCACCGCGGACAAGTTGACCATCGTCGGCAGCCCGAACGTCCTGCCGGACCCCTCCTTTGAGGGCGCGGGCGGCGCGGCCATCGCCGCCCGGTACACGTACACCGTCCAGGACCTGGCATTCGGCAACGGCTCGCCCGCCAGCTTGAAGATCGACGCCGCCTCGGCAACTGCCGTGACCCGGGCGGCGGAACTCACCTTGCTGCCGGTCCTGCCCGGCGACCAGGTCTACGTCGCCACCGACTACTACCCGTCGGCAACCTGGGTCGGCACCGAGATCAACGCGCATGTGCGGTGGGAGAAGGCCGACGGCACCGTCCTGAGCTACAGCAAGCTGGCCAACACCGCCCCCGCCAAGGGCGCATGGGCGCGCTTCGCGGGAACGGTCACCGCCCCGGCGGATGCCGTGCAGGGCCGCGTGCGTGTCGAGTCGCTGGGCGGTACGGCCGGCGCCGTGTGGTTCGACAACGCCGCGGTGCGCCCGGTCGTCCCCGGGGTGCAAATCGCAGACGGAGCGATCACCGCGCCGAAGATCCTGGCCGGGGCGATCACGACGGACAAGCTGGCCGCGTTGTCGATCACCGCCGAGAAGATCGCGGCGCTCGCCATCACGACGGACAAGCTGGCCGCCTTGTCGATCACGGCGGACAAGCTCGCTGTGAACTCCGTGACGGCAACGAACATCGCTGCCGGCGCAATCGAGGCCACGCACATCAAGGCCGGGGCAATCACGACGTCGGCCTTGGCCGCCGACGCCATCACTGGAAAGACCATCACCGGCGGTGCGATCAACGGCGCCACGGTGACAGGTGGCGTACTTCGCACGGCCGCCAGCGGGCAGCGCGTCGTCATCGAGCCCGGCGGCTCCAACGAGGTCGGCAGCGTCAAGTTCTACTCCGGCAGCGCTACCGAAGGTGCTCCCGGGCAGGTCGTCACCAACATTGCCTTGTGGTCGGACGCCTCCGGCTCCTGGGAAGTCCCGAGTGTCTCGCTGCTTGGCCCGCAGGCCAGTGGCTCCGAACAGCGCACGGGCCTATATCTGGCGCCCCGCGTGCCGGGCAAGATGGGTGCCGGTTTCAACCTGTACGCGAATGAGGCGAGCGGGGTGGGCGTCGCCCAGATCAACGCCTACGCCGCCGAGAGTTCAGCCGTCGGCTCGTCTCTTGAGCTGTCCGTGCGGGACGCTCCACCGGGCTCGGCCGCGGCGTCGGTCAGGCTCACATCGTCCGGTCTCACGGTGACTGGCGTCCTCAAGGCTGACTCGATGGCCACGGGCCGCGTCAGTATCACCCCCTCCGCGGCCAACACCCCGACACCGGTGTCGGTCACGGGACTGAACCTGCAGGGCAGCAACTTCCGTGTCGTGGCCACGCCCAGCACCTCCGTTCCCGGCACGGCGGTGACCGGTGTGGGCGTCACCAACGCCTCGGCGACTGGCTTCACGATCTGGCTGACCCGCACCAACACGACGACGACCAGCGTGGACTGGATCGTGGTTGCCAGCTAGCAGCGGGCCCTGAAGCGTCACCCCGCTTACCCCCCTACTGATCGGAGAGCACTCATGACCACCACGGACGAAGAAGTGCCGCCGGAGCCCGTGCTGTGCTCCGCCATCTGCGAGACCACCGATCCCGAGGAATGCCCGAACCTGGGCCAGCCCTTCGAGGTGCCCGCGTACGAGCAGGGGGCCGGCAGCCTCTCGGCCGTCGTCTGCGGCGTCTGCGGCCAGATCATCACCAAGGTCACCCGCCTCGTGCAGGACGGCGAGACGTAAGCCGGTCTCGACCTCCACAGTGCGGGGCGCGGGGAGCCGTGGACCTTCCAGTCCCGGCTCCCGCGCACCCCAACTGACGACCGATGACCGAGGAGGCGCCCCCGTGGAGTGGCTCACCTCTCTGGCGCCTGTCCTCAGCCCCATCTTCGGCATGGCAGGTGTGCTGGGCGGGGCGTGGCTGGTGTACCGGGGAAACAGGCGCAAGATCGAAACCGACGCGCAGGCAGCGGAGGCCAGCACGTTCGTAGCGTCCGTGCAGACGGTGACCGAGGGCTTCACGAAGCTCTTGGAGCAGCAGCGCGCAACGAACGCCCAGACCCTCGAGCGGGTGACCACGCTGGAGAACCGTGTCGAGCGCCTGGAGGAGGAACAGCGGCAGTGGCGACGCTGGAAGGCGGCCGCGGTCGAGTACATCCAGCAGCTGCGCGCGATGCTCGCCAAGCTCTACACCGGCCCGCCACCCTCCCCGCCTCGGGAGATCGCCGAGGACCTGGTCGACGGGCCCGGCACCTGAGCCAGGCCGCGACGCAAGCACCAGGCTCGACGCAGAGTCCGCCCGACACGCAACCTCGCATGAAGGGCAGGACCCCATGACCACGCTCGAATCCCTGTCGACCGGCGCCCAGGTGGGCGCCGTGCTCCCGCTGCTCACCGCGGTGGTGCAGAAGCCCGCCTGGTCGGCCAGGGCCAAGAAGACCGTGGCGGTAGTCGCTGCGCTTGTCGTCGGCGTCTTCGCCGTGGCCGCGGATGGCGGTTGGGACCAGTTCCAGCACGGCCACCTGACGGCCGCGACTCTCCTCGGCGTCCTCGTGGCCTCTCAGACGAGTTACGACCTCGTCTGGAAGCCCAGCAAGCTCGCCCCCTGGATCGAGGCTCTGACGACCAAGAGGACGTCCCAGCAGGCCGAATAAGGGCGATGGCGCCCGCCCGGCCTCCGGCCGGCGGGTACCATCAGCATTCGAGGTGGCTGTATCGCTGCCGCGACAAGCGTTGAGATTGCCGTCAGGCGTCGAGCAAAAGGCACTGCGGTGTTCCTTCGTTCGGGACGCGCCTGACACGAGGCATCGAGACCACCGGGTGCGTGTAGAGCACTCGGGGCCGGGGAGCGGTTGCTCCTGCGATGAACCCGGCACACGCCGTCGCTGGCTCGGTACGGCCACCTCTCGCTGTGCAAGAACGCGCACCTTCGGCCCGAGAGCAGCGGGCCCAACCCGAACCGGAGGAACACACGGCATGGCCGAAGCCGACGAGACCGCAGCGGAGATCCAACGCCTGTCGAATATGGGCCTCGAGGCGTTCATGCAAGCAGTCGTCGACTACGGCTTGGGGGCAACCGACCCGCGGGCGTCGCGCGAGGTGCAAGCCGCGGCGCTGATCTCGCCGGCGCTGGCCCCGCGGACACTCGATGCGCTGGAACTCGCCATCAAGCGGGCACGTAGCTTCATGCCGCGCCGGGAGGGCGAGACCAAGCGCGAGCAGGCCGCGCGCATCGCCCCGTTCCGGGCAGCTCTACAAGAGGCGATGGGCCCGTACCAGGACGTCGTCGAGGACCTGGCCCACGAGGAGGCCAAGCGGCTCGCAGCTCTCGACGGCGACACCTTCGCCCGGCGGTGGACGGCGTTCGTTCTCGACGCGCCGGTCACCGGGCCGGTGCCTCGACGCGTCCAAGCCCTCGCCTTCCGCTCACCGAGAGTAGCGGCCAGGGCGGACGCGGTATGCCGCCTGATGCAGGAGGCCCCGGGCCGCTTCCTGCCGACCGTGGCCGACGAGAGCCGCAAGGCTCACGATGCCCGGGTCAGGAAGTTCCGCGACTCGGTCACCTCCGAGCAGCGCTTCCTGCGGTACGCCATCCAGTACGCCGACGCACGGCTTGGCCTCATGCCGGCCGAGCCGAACGTCCGGCTGCGCGCGCTGCGCCGCCTCGGCGACAGGCACCCCGAGGAGCTGTCCAAGATCCTGCACGAGGTGCGTGAGGAGCTGCGGGAAGGGAAGCGGGACGCGCGCCGGGACGCGCGCGCGGTCCGCCGCGCGGCGAAGCAGGGCGCGCCGTAGAGGCGCGCGGCAACGGACCGAATCACTGGACAGGGCGCGCCTGCGGGCGCGCCCTTCGTCGTACCCAGCGCGCCCCGACCGCGCGGGAAGGCGCGCTCCGGTGGCGCGCTCGAGGGAACCAGCGCGCGCGCTCGACCTGGTGTCCGCGCCGCGCGGCGCGCCCGTTCCGTGTAGTCGATGGCGCGCGCTCGACGGCCGCGCCGAGCCGTTCGCGCGCTCACCACCGGTCCCCGATCCGCCGCGCGAGTAGGCGCGCGCCTGTCCCTTTGAATGGGGCGCGCCCTCACGAATAGGCAGGTCAATGGGCGCGCGCCTTCTCTGGGCGGCGGCGCGCCTCCGGCCTCGCGCCATGCCGCGCGGCACCGCGGCGCGGCGCGCCCTCACCTCGTTCGGTGCGGCGCGCAGCGCGGTGGACCAGGCGCGCCGCGCGCCGTCATCGGGCGCGCGCCTCCGGTCGGGGCGCGCCATCGTGCACGGTCGAGGGCGCGCCAAGATCACCGCGCGGCGCGGCTGAGCGGGGCGCGCCATGGGCGAACAGGCGCGCGATCGAGGGCGCGCGGCGCGCGGCGCGGGCGCGCCCCGGACAGCGATCAGGGGCGCGCCGGCCACCGGCCCGGGGCGCGCCTGCAGGAGAGCTGGATGGCGCGCGGCGCGCGTGTGAGGTGAGGTGAGGTGACGAGAGCGGGGGCTACGGAACGAGGCGGTGAGCGCGCCGGAGGGCTCCGGCGCGCGCGTCACGTCACGTCACCTCACTGCCCGGAGGGTGCGCGGTCGAGGTACTGGGCGAACTTCTGCTTGATGCCGAGATCCGGCATCGGCGCCCTGCGATAGATGTCGGCGAGCGCGGGCTCGTCAGCCTCCTCCAGGAGGGCGATCACCTCGGCGCGGTGCTTCTGGATGTAGTCCCGCAGCTCCCCCAACCCGGGGTCTCCGTCCTCGGAGATCGGCCCAAGATGCTCACCCACCGTCACGACCCTTCCAGCCGCTACGGACTTCACCCGGGCCTGAACCTCGGCCTCGTCGAGCAGCCCCTGGCGCGCGATCTCCATCGGGTCGTTTGCCTTCCTCCGGGACTGCGCGGGCTTCGCCGTCCTCTGGGGCGGGAGGTCTTGCGGCTCCTCGGCCGCGCTGGTGTCCTCCGGGGACTCCGCGGGCGGGGGCTCATAGGCCTCGGGGTCCGGCGG
>NZ_POUC01000489.1 GCF_002891435.1 Streptomyces cahuitamycinicus | reverse complement strand
GCGCAGAACGCGGGCGGGTCCGTGCTCGACATGACGGCGCTGGACCGGGTGCACGCGATCGACGCCGACGGCGGCACCGTGCTGTGCGACGCGGGCGTCTCCCTGCACCGGCTGATGGAGGTGCTGCTGCCGCTCGGCTGGTTCGTGCCGGTCACGCCCGGCACCCGCTACGTCACCGTCGGCGGGGCCATCGGCGCCGACATCCACGGCAAGAACCACCACGTCTCGGGCTCCTTCGCGCGACACGTGCTCGCCCTCGAACTGCTCACCGCCGACGGCGAGATCCGCACGGTGATCCCCGGCACGCCGCTCTTCGACGCCACGGCCGGCGGCATGGGCCTGACCGGCGTCATCCTCACCGCGACGATCCGGCTCCAGCCGGTGGAGACCTCGCTGATGTCGGTCGACACCGAGCGGGCGACGAACCTCGACGACCTGATGGCCCGGCTGGCGGCCACCGACCACCGCTACCGCTACTCGGTCGCCTGGATCGACCTGCTGGCCCGGGGCGCCGCCACCGGCCGCGCGGTCCTCACCCGCGGCGACCACGCGCCGCTGGACGCGCTCCCCGCCCGCCTGCGCCGGGACCCGCTGGCCTTCCGCACCTCCCGCCTCCCGGCCACCCCCGCGATCCTCCCCGAGGGCCTGCTCAGCCGGACGAGCGTGGGCCTCTTCAACGAGCTCTGGTACCGCAAGGCCCCCCGCGTGCGGACCGGCCGGCTCCAGCGGATCTCCGGCTTCTTCCACCCCCTGGACGGCGTGCCCCACTGGAACCGCGTCTACGGCCGGGGCGGCTTCGTGCAGTACCAGTTCGTCGTCGGCTACGGCCGGGAGGACGCGCTGCGCCGCATCGTGCGCCGCATCTCCGAACGCCGCTGCCCGTCCTTCCTGGCCGTCCTGAAGCGCTTCGGGGAGTCCGACCCGGGCTGGCTGTCGTTCCCCGTGCCGGGCTGGACTCTGGCCCTGGACATCCCGGCGGGCCTGCCCGGCCTCGGCGCGTTCCTCGACGAACTCGACGAGGAGGTCGCCGCCGCGGGCGGGCGCGTCTACCTCGCCAAGGACGCCCGGCTGCGCCCGGAGCTACTCGCGGCCATGTACCCGCGCCTCGACGACTTCCGCGAACTGCGCGCCCGGCTGGACCCGCGCGGAGTGTTCGTGTCCGACCTGGCCCGCCGCCTCAGTCTCTGAGCAACCTCTAGGAGCTGTCATGAAGGACGCCTTCGGCCTCCCCCAGTCCCTGCTCGTCCTCGGCGGTACATCGGAGATCGCGCTGGCGACCGCCCGCCGGCTGATCGCCCGCCGCACCCGCACGGTCTGGCTGGCCGGCCGCCCCTCGCCCGCCCTGGAGGAGGCCGCCGGGCAGCTGCGCGGGCTCGGGGCGGACGTGCACACCGTCGCCTTCGACGCGCTCGACCCCGCCTCGCACGAGGCCGTCCTCGGCAAGGTCTTCGCCGAGGGCGACGTCGACCTGGTGCTGCTCGCCTTCGGGCTGCTCGGCGACCAGGCCCGTGACGAGCGGGAGCCGGAGGCGGCGGTGCGGGTGGCGCAGACCAACTACACCGGCGCGGTCTCGGCCGGTCTGGTGTGCGCGCGCTCCCTCCAGTCCCAGGGGCACGGCTCGCTGGTCGTGATGTCCTCCGTCGCGGGCGAGCGAGCCCGCCGCGCGAACTTCATCTACGGCTCCAGCAAGGCCGGTCTCGACGCCTTCGCGCAGGGTCTGGGCGACGCGCTGTACGGCACGGGCGTGCACGTCATGGTCGTACGCCCCGGTTTCGTCCGGACGCGGATGACCGCCGGTCTGCCCGAGGCGCCGCTCGCGACCACGCCCGAGGCGGTCGCGTCGGCCGTGGAACTGGGGCTGCGGCGCCGCTCGGAGACGGTGTGGGTGCCCGGGACGCTGCGCGTGGTGATGGCGGCGCTGCGGCACCTGCCGCGCGGGGTCTTCCGGCGGCTGCCGGTCTGACTCGCGGGCGGGTCAGCGGGTGGGGACCGAGCCGCGCTCCACACGCCCGGTCTGCGGGGGGACCACCGAGCCGCCGAAGGGGAACTCGCGGAGCTTGCGCCAGACGCCGTCGGCGCCCTGCTCGTAGAGGGCGAAGCCGGTGCAGGGCCACTCGGCCTCGTAACCGGCGAGTTCCTCGAAGGCGCGGTCCATGGCCGCCTCGTCGATGCCGTGCGCCACGGTGACGTGCGGGTGGTACGGGAACTGCAGTTCCCGTGCGGCCGGCCCGGCGGGGTCGCGGACCTGCTGCTGGAGCACCGTGCAGGCCTCCGCGCCCGCGACGACCTGGACGAACACCACCGGCGACAGGGGCCGGAAGGTGCCGGTGCCGGACAGCCTCATGGGGAACGCGCGCCCGGCGGCGGCGACCTCGGCCAGATGCGCCTCGACGGCCGGCAGGGAGGCCTCGTCGACCTCTGTCGGCGGCAGCAGGGTGACATGCGTGGGGATGCCGTGAGCGGCGGCGTCGCCGAAGCCCGCGCGCAGCTGCTGGAGCTCGCTGCCGTGAGGCTCCGGGACCGCGATCGAGACACCGATCGTTACGGTCCCCACGTCGTCTCCTGTCGTGTCAGTGTGGCCGCTGATACGACCACCCGGATATCGACTGTACGGCCACGACCGGGTTACGGGCAGGCGCAACCGGAGTGATGTACAGCGCTGTTCGGCGGTACGGCTGTGCGCGGGGGTGGGTTCAGTGCTTGGCGGGCAGGAAGCCGACCTGCTCGTACGTCTGCGCGAGGGTCTCCGCGGCGACCGCGCGGGCCTTCTCGGCACCCTTGGCCAGGATCGAGTCGAGCGTCTCGGGGTCGTCCAGGTACTGCTGGGTGCGCTCCCGGAACGGCGTCACGAACTCGACCATGACCTCGGCGAGGTCCGTCTTGAGCGCGCCGTACATCTTGCCGGTGTACTTCTCCTCCAGCTCGCCGATGCTCTCGCCGGTGAGGGTCGAGTAGATCGTGAGCAGGTTGCTGACGCCCGGCTTGTTCTCGGCGTCGTAGCGGATCACCGTGTCGGTGTCGGTGACGGCGCTCTTGACCTTCTTGGCCGTGGCCTTCGGCTCGTCGAGGAGGTTGATGAGGCCCTTCGGCGTGGACGCCGACTTGCTCATCTTGATCGACGGGTCCTGAAGGTCGTAGATCTTCGCCGTCTCCTTGAGGATGTACGGCTTCGGGACGGTGAAGGTCGGGCCGAAACGGCCGTTGAAGCGCTCGGCGAGGTCGCGGGTGAGCTCGATGTGCTGGCGCTGGTCCTCGCCGACCGGGACCTCGTGGGCCTGGTAGAGCAGGATGTCCGCGACCTGGAGGATCGGGTACGTGAACAGGCCGACCGAGGCGCGCTCGGCGCCCTGCTTGGCGGACTTGTCCTTGAACTGGGTCATCCGGCCGGCCTCGCCGAAGCCGGTGAGGCAGTTCATGATCCAGGCGAGCTGGGCGTGCTCGGGGACGTGGCTCTGCACGAAGAGCGTGCAGCGGTCCGGGTCGAGACCCGAGGCGAGGAGCTGGGCGACGGCCAGGCGCGTGTTCGCGCGCAGGTCCTTCGGGTCCTGCGGGATGGTGATCGCGTGCAGGTCGACGACCATGTAGAAGGCGTCGTGAGTCTCCTGCAGGGCCACCCACTGGCGGACGGCGCCGAGGTAGTTGCCGAGGTGGAACGAGCCGGCGGTGGGCTGGATCCCGGAGAGCACGCGAGGTCGGTCAGAGGCCATGCTCACCATTCTCTCAGGTCCCGGGGACCGATCCGGAGCGGGCCGGAAACAGCGGGGCTCGCGGCCGGCGCCCGCGGCACGCTGCTGATACGCCGCGCGGCGGCCCGGCGGGAAGCCGGACCGCCGCGGGAGGAGCCGCGTCAGGTGCTGATCGACCTGGACGAGGAGTGACGAGCCCGGGGCGTCAGCCCAGGTCGATCTCCGGGTACAGCGGGAAACCGGCCACGAGGTCGGTGGCGCGACGGGAGATCTCGTCGGCGATCTTGGCGTCGAGCACGTGGGCCGCCTTGGAGGGGGCGCCCGACTTGGTCGTGCCCGGCTCCGTGGTGGTGAGGACGCGGTCGATCAGGCCCGCCACCTCGTCCATCTCGGCCGTGCCCAGGCCGCGCGTGGTCAGCGCCGGCGTGCCGATGCGGATGCCCGACGTGTACCAGGCGCCGTTGGGGTCGGCGGGGATGGCGTTGCGGTTGGTGACGATGCCCGAGTCGAGCAGGGCGGCCTCGGCCTGGCGGCCGGTGAGGCCGTAGGAGGAGGCGACGTCGATCAGGTTCAGGTGGTTGTCCGTGCCGCCGGTCACGAGGGTGGCGCCGCGGCGCATCAGGCCTTCGGCGAGGGCCCGGGAGTTGTCGACGATGCGCTGGGCGTAGCCGCGGAAGGACTCCTGGCGGGCCTCCGCGAGGGCGACCGCCTTGGCGGCCATGACGTGCGGGAGGGGGCCGCCGAGGACCATCGGGCAACCGCGGTCGACCTGGTCCTTGAGGGAGTCGTCACACAGGACCATGCCGCCCCGGGGGCCGCGCAGCGACTTATGGGTGGTCGTCGTCACGATCTGGGCGTGCGGCACCGGGTCGAAGTCGCCGATGAGGACCTTGCCCGCGACCAGGCCGGCGAAGTGCGCCATGTCGACCATGAGCGTGGCACCGACCTCGTCGGCGATCTCGCGCATGATCCGGAAGTTCACCAGGCGCGGGTACGCCGAATAGCCCGCCACGATGATCAGCGGCTTGAACTCACGGGCGCTCGCGCGCAGCGCCTCGTAGTCGATGAGGCCGGTGGCCGGGTCGGTGCCGTAGGAGCGCTGGTCGAACATCTTGCCGGAGATGTTCGGGCGGAAGCCGTGGGTGAGGTGGCCGCCGGCGTCCAGGGACATGCCGAGCATGCGCTGGTTGCCGAAGGCGCGGCGCAGCTCCGCCCAGTCGGCCTCGGAGAGGTCGTTGACCTGGCGGGCGCCGGCCTTCTCCAGGGCCGGGACCTCGACGCGCTGGGCGAGGACCGACCAGAAGGCGACGAGGTTGGCGTCGATGCCGGAGTGCGGCTGGACGTAGGCGTGGCGGGCGCCGAAGAGCTCCTTGGCGTGCTCGGCGGCGAGGGACTCGACGGTGTCGACGTTGCGGCAGCCGGCGTAGAAGCGGCGGCCGATGGTGCCCTCGGCGTACTTGTCGCTGAACCAGTTGCCCATCGCCAGGAGCGTGGCCGGGGAGGCGTAGTTCTCGGAGGCGATCAGCTTGAGCATCTCGCGCTGGTCGGCGACCTCCTGGCCGATGGCGTCCGCTACGCGGGGTTCGACGGCGCGGATCACGTCGAGGGCGGCGCGGTAGGCGGTGGAAGCGGTGGAGAGGGGCTCGGCTGACATGGTGGACCTCCGGACGTTGCGTTCAGCGTTCACGGTACGGCCCAGGCGCACGGCTCTCTCTGCTCGGACCGCTCCCCGATGGTTCGTCCCATCCCAGCGCGCCAGTCACGGCCCGGCGATCAGCCTACCGGGTGGGGTGGGCGG
>NZ_POUC01000488.1 GCF_002891435.1 Streptomyces cahuitamycinicus | reverse complement strand
CCCACCGGGTGAGGCGGCCCCGACTCAGCCCAGCATGCGCCGCAGCGTGTCCCGCAACGCCACCCGTTCGGCCTCGGAGAGCCCGGCGAGGGGCTCCCGGGCGAACCGCAGCGACTCCCGCAGGCTCCGGGCCACCCGCCGCCCCTCGGCCGTGGCCGCCGCCACCTTCACCCGGCGGTCGGTGGGGTCCGGCTGCCGCTCGACGAGCCCCCGTGCCTCCAGCCGGTCCACGATCCCCGTCACATTGGACGGCTCGCACTTCAGCTGCCGGGCCAGCTTGCGCATCGGCAGCGGTTCGAGGCACAGCAGGCTGAGCAGCCGCGCCTGGGCGCCGGTCAGGGCATGGTCCGCCGCCGCCGACTCGTAGTCCTCGTGGAACCGCACCACGACCTCCCCGATCAGCTCCACGACCTCAAGGGTCAGCGGATCCGGGCAGTCGGTCGTCTTCAGCGGCGTCGGTGTGGTGGAGGCCATGCCATCGAGGGTACCCGGTTATTTGACAACCTGAAATTTTCAGGAGCATGGTTGTTTCAGTTACTGAAACATCCGCATCGAGCCAGTGAGGTAAGGCGCATCATGACCGACACCCCCACCCTCCCCGCCGTAAGCCGTGAGTGGCACCTGGCGAGCCGCCCCGTCGGCTGGCCGAAGCCCGAGGACTTCGCGTTCGTCGAGGCGGAGGTCCCGCAGCCGGGTGAGGGGCAGGTCCTCGTCCGGAACAAGTACCTCTCCGTGGACCCGTACATGCGTGGCCGGATGAGCGACGCGAAGTCCTACGTCGCCCCCTTCGAGCTCGGCAAGGTCATGCAGGGCGGCGCCGTCGGCGAGGTCGTGGCCTCGAACGCCGAGGGGCTGTCCGTCGGGGATCACGTGCTGCACTTCTTCGGGTGGCGGGAGTACGCGGTCGTCGGTGCGAAGAACGCCGTGAAGGTGGACGCGGAGGCCGCGCCGCTGTCGACGTACCTGGGTGTGCTGGGCATGACCGGCCTCACCGCCTACGCGGGCCTGCTGCGGACCGCCGCCTTCAAGGAGGGCGACACCGTCTTCGTGTCCGGTGCGGCGGGCGCCGTGGGCGGCCAGGTCGGGCAGATCGCCAAACTGAAGGGCGCCGCGCGGGTCATCGGCTCCGCCGGGTCGGACGAGAAGGTGAAGCTCCTCACGGAGGAGTACGGCTTCGACGCCGCCTTCAACTACAAGGACGGGCCCGTCGGCAAGCAGCTGCGCGCCGCCGCCCCGGACGGGATCGACGTCTACTTCGACAACGTCGGCGGCGACCACCTGGAGGCGGCCATCGGCTCCCTCAACCAGGGCGGCCGGATCGCCGTCTGCGGCATGATCTCCGTCTACAACAACACCGAGCCCGCCCCGGGCCCGAAGAACCTCGCCCGTCTGATCGCGACCCGCGGCCGCATCGAGGGCTTCCTGGTCGGGGACCACTACGACCTGCAGCCGCAGTTCGTGCAGGAGGTCGCCCCCTGGGTCGCCTCCGGCGAGCTGAAGTACCGCGAGACCGTCGTCGAGGGCATCGAGAACAACCTGGAGGCGTTCCTGGGCGTTCTGCGCGGCGACAACACCGGAAAGATGATCGTCAAGCTCTGATGCTCGCCGCCCTCTGACGACTTCTGCCTACTTTCGGTATGCGGTAAGTTTTTTCCGAATCCGCTCGGCCCGGGCGCGAGCCGCGGCGGACCACCGAAGGAACAGAACCGCATGCCGATCCAGCAGTCCGACGTCCTGTACACCGCCGTCGCCACCGCCGAGAACGGGCGCGACGGCCGGGTCGCCACCGACGACGGCAGGCTCGACGTCGTCGTCAACCCGCCGCAGGAGATGGGCGGCAGCGGCGCCGGCACCAACCCGGAGCAGCTGTTCGCCGCCGGCTACAGCGCCTGCTTCCAGGGAGCTCTCGGCGTCGTCGCCCGTGAGGCGGGTGCCGACCTCACCGGTTCGACGGTCACCACCAAGGTCGGCCTCGGAAAGAACGGGGACGGGTTCGGGATCATCGTCGAGATTTCCGCCGACATCCCCAAGGTGGACCGGGGGGCCGCCCGCTCCCTGATCGAGAAGGCCCACGGCGTCTGCCCCTACTCGAAGGCGATTCGCGGCAACATCACCGTGACGCTGGTCTGATCACAGTCGTTGCGTATGCGGAGGCCGCATCCCTGGACGTGGGATGCGGCCTCCGCCCGTGTCCCGGCAAGGGACCCCTCAGAGGGCGAGCGCCGCCGTGTGGACCGCAAGCGCCAGGCGGCCGTTCTCCGGTGCCGCCCCGCCCGGGAAGGGGAACCGGCGGCGGGTGTAGCCGTAGGCGAGACCGCTCCACGGGTCCGCGAAGGCCTGGGAGCCGCCCGCGCCGCCGTGCCCGATCGTCCCGGCGCCGAGGAACGGGTACCACGTGTCAGCCGTCATCTGGAAGCCGAGCCCGAACGACCTGTGGGCCCGGGCCACCAGGTCGTAGCCGACCGAGTGGAACTGGCCGAACTCCGCGACGGTGTCCGGCTTCAGCAGCGCCGGCTGCTCGCCCACCTCGCTGATCGCCGCCGCGTACATCCCCGCCAGGCCCCGTGCGGACGCCACCCCGCCCACCGACGCCGGGCCCTTGGCGCGGATCAGCGGCATGTTCGGAAGGGAGACGAGGTCGGTCGGCTCCGCCGCGTTGCCGTTGAACGCGATCGAGGCCAGCGAGTGCCGACCGGTGGGCGTGGCGTCCAGGACGGCCTGCTGCTCCGGCGTCGGGGCCATCGGCTGGGTGCCGCGGAAGCGCGGTTCCTCGGGCGCGGGCAGGCCCAGGTGGAAGTCCAGGCCGTACGGCGTCCGGATCCGCTCCTGGTAGACCTCCTGGAGCGTGCGGCCCGTCGCACGGCGCACGACCTCGCCGGCCAGGGCGCCGACGACCAGCGCGTGATAGCCGAACGCCGTGCCGGGGCGCCAGAACGGCCGCTGGTCGGCGAGGCGTTCGGCGAGCTGGCGGTCGTCCGCCAGCTCCGCGAGCGTGAAGCCGGTGTCGGTACCGACCACGCCCGCCCGGTGCGCCAGCAGATCCCGCACCGTCAGGGCGCCCTTGCCCTCGGCCGCGAACTCCGGCCAGTAGTACGTCACCTTGCGGTCCAGTTCGAGCGTGCCGTCCTGGACGAGCAGAGCCACGACCAGGTAGGCGGCGCCCTTCGTGGACGAGAACACACCGTAGAGGGCGTCCGCGGCGGTCCCCGCCCACAGGTCGACGACCTTCCGGCCGTGGACGTAGGCGCACAGCTGCCCCTCGTAGTCGGCTCGCTCACCGGCCACGAACGCGGCGAACTCCTCGCGCACCGCCTCGAAGCCGTCCGCCACGGTGCCGTGGATCTCCTGCGTCATCCGCTCTCCTCAACTGAAGCGCTGTGTGCCACTGTGAACAATGCCCTCGCCACCTGCGGGAATTCCACCTCGTGGTGCGCACACGTGCCTCCACCGGGGCTTCCTGAGATCGGTACGGCGAGGTGTACCGGTTCGACTCAACGGCAACAAGAGCGCCTTCGTGTCACCAAAGCCCCGTACGGCCCTGTCGGGGAGCGGCCGGCGTGCCCCGATAGGGTTTCTCCATGCGCGATCTAGGGGCAGGTTTCCGGTACCTCCTGAAGGGCCAGCGGTGGGTGGCCCGGCACGGCAGGAGCTACGGCTTCGGCCTGCTCCCGGGCTTGATCACCCTCGTCCTGTACGCGGCGGTGCTGGTCGCGCTGGCGCTGTGGGGCGAGGACGCCGTGACCTGGGCGACGCCCTTCGCCGACGACTGGTCGAGCCCGTGGGCCGGCCTCTTCCGCGGCTTCCTGACCGCCGTTCTGTTCGCCCTCTCCCTGCTCCTCGCCGTCGTGACGTTCACCGCGATGACCCTGCTGATCGGGCAGCCCTTCTACGAGAACCTCTCCGAGAAGGTCGACCGGGACGTGTCCCCGGACGGGCACGCCCCCGAGTCGGGGCTGCCGCTCTGGCGCGAACTGTGGATCTCCGCCCGCGACAGCCTCCGCATCGTGCTGCGGGCCGCCCTGTGGGGTGTGCTGCTGTTCGGGTGCGGCTTCATCCCGGTGGTGGGGCAGACGGTCGTCCCGGTGATCGGGGTCGTCGTCACCGGGTTCTTCCTCACCGAGGAACTGACCGCCGTCGCCCTCCAGCGCCGCAGCGTCGAACTGCGCACCCGCCTCGCCCTGCTGCGCTCCCGCAAGACCCTCGTCTGGGGCTTCGGCACGCCGCTCGCCGTGGCCTTCCTGGTGCCGTTCGTCGCGGTGTTCCTGATGCCGGGCGCGGTCGCGGGCGCCACCCTCATGGCCCGTGACCTGCTGGACGAGGAGATCCGAGAGGGCGACGAGGAGGGCGACCAGGCCGCTACGACCCTTCGGAAGCCACCCTCAGGATCGCCCTCACCTGGGCGATGATGTCCAGCCGGTTCCGCACGAACTCCGGATCGGTGACCTCGGTGGTGTTCCCGGCCCCGAACTGCAGCACCGGCGTGTGCACATGCCCGCCCGGCAGCGTGTCGCGCAGCCCGAGCCGGTCCCGGAGCAGCGTCGCCCGGTAGGCGATCTCGTTGGAGAGGTAGTCCCCGCCGCCGCCCTCGCGTGCGGTCGAGCCGGGGGTGGGACCGTCGGGGCGTACGACGGGCTCGGTGGCGCCGGCCGGGATCTCGGTGACCTCGGTGTTGTCGTAGACGGGGAAGCGGCCGGTGTCCGCGGCGACGATCGCCGTGTGCGGCAGGGTGCTCGCGGTCCACTGCGGCTGCGTGGCCGGGTCGGTCACCGGCACGGTCCCGGTGCGGCCGATGTTGTCGTTGTCCCCGAAGCCGCCCCGCCAGGCCCCGTTGGTCCGCTCGATGTCGAAGCGCCCGACCCGCCCCTGGCTCACCGTCGTGAAGAGGTCGACCTCCGGCAGGTGCGGCCGCAGGGCCCGCTCCACCGTGCCCTCGGTGAAGTCCTGCCAGCGCACCGGGAAGACGGCCGTCTCGATCCGGGCCGGGCCGTCCGCCGTCGCGATCACGGTGCCGTCGAGGGCCAGCGCGGTGGCGCCGGAGGGGTTGGAGATCCGGATGTCCTGGTCCAGCGTGAACGGGTCGAAACCGGTGAGCAGGATCCGCTTCAGGGCCTTTCCGTGTGGATACCGGATGGCGCTCTGGCCGCGCGAGGTGCGCTCCAGCTCGTCCAGCAGCGCGGCCCGCTGCCCGCCCGTCAGACCGAAGTCCGGCTCCCAGGTGCGCACTTCACGCGTCATACCGAGCCGCGCCCAGTACAGCGGCCGGTCGTCGTCCCGGCTGATGTCCCCGCCGGCCGGGCCGCGTCCCTGTGCCCGGTCGACGGCCCGCTGCCACAGCCGCGTGCCCTCGCGTGTGACCGCCCGGCGGGCCTCCCCGTAGGTGCGGGCCGCCTCCAGCTCCCGGGCCAGCCGCGGGGCCACGGTGTCGAATCCGGAGCGGCGCAGGATCTCCTGCGGGGCGGCTCTGCCGAGCCGCTGCTCCTCCACGGTGGGGGAGGGG
>NZ_POUC01000487.1 GCF_002891435.1 Streptomyces cahuitamycinicus | reverse complement strand
GTGCGAAGCCGCCGGGGCGGGCCACGCGCGCGTTGAAGTCCTCGAAGCCCGGGATGACGCGCGCGATGCGGTCCCGGATCGTCGCGTAGTCCTTCTCGAACTCCTCCCACGGCGTGCGGCTGTTCTCGCCCAGCACGCGGCGGGCCAGGCGGCTGACGATGGCCGGTTCCGACAGCAGGTGCCGGCTCGCCGGCTCCAGGCGGCCCCGGGAGGCGTGCACCATGCCCATCGAGTCCTCGACCGTCACGAACTGCTCGCCGCTGCCCTGCAGATCGCGCTCGGTACGTCCGAGCGTCGGGAGGATCAGGGCGCGCGCGCCGGTGACCGCGTGCGAGCGGTTCAGCTTCGTCGACACGTGCACGGTCAGCCGGGCCCGGCGCATGGCCGCCTCGGTGACGTCGGTGTCGGGGGACGCCGAGACGAAGTTGCCGCCCATGGCGAAGAACACCTTCGCCTCGCCGTCGCGCAGGGCACGGATGGCGCGTACGACGTCGTAGCCGTGCTCGCGCGGGGGCGCGAAGCCGAACTCCTTCTCCAGGGCGTCCAGGAACGCCGGCGAGGGCCGCTCGAAGATGCCCATCGTGCGGTCGCCCTGCACGTTCGAATGCCCGCGCACCGGGCACACGCCCGCACCCGGGCGGCCGATGTTGCCGCGCAGCAGGAGGAAGTTGACGACTTCCCTGATCGTGGGGACCGAGTGCTTGTGCTGGGTGAGGCCCATCGCCCAGCACACGATGGTGCGTTGCGAGGCCAGGACCATGCGGAGGGCCTTGTCGATGTCCTCCTCGGTCAGGCCGGTCGCCGTGAGCGTCTCGTCCCGGTCGGCGGCGCGGGCGGCCTCGGTGAACTCCTCGTAGCCGTGGGTGTGCTCGCGCACGAACGCCTCGTCGACCGCGCCGTCCGTCTCCAGGATCAGCTTGTTCAGCAGGCGGAACAGGGCCTGGTCGCCGCCGATGCGGATCTGCAGGAACAGGTCGGTGAGCGCGGCGCCCTTGAGCATGCCCTGTGGCGTCTGCGGGTTCTTGAAGCGCTCCAGGCCCGCCTCGGGCAGCGGGTTGACGCTGATGATCTTGGCGCCGTTGTCCTTGGCCTTCTCCAGCGCGGACAGCATGCGCGGGTGGTTCGTCCCCGGGTTCTGCCCGGCGACGATGATCAGGTCGGCCTGGTAGAGGTCCTCCAGCAGGACACTGCCCTTGCCGATGCCGATCGTCTCGGACAGGGCCGAGCCGGACGACTCGTGGCACATGTTCGAGCAGTCGGGGAGGTTGTTCGTGCCGAACTCGCGGGCGAAGAGCTGGTAGAGGAACGCGGCCTCGTTGCTGGTGCGGCCGGAGGTGTAGAAGACGGCCTCGTCCGGGGAGGCGAGCGCGGCGATCTCCTCACCGATGATGTCGAAGGCGCGCTCCCAGGTGACCGGCTCGTAGTGCGTACCCCCCTCGGGGAGGTACATGGGGTGGGTCAGCCGGCCCTGCTGGCCCAGCCAGTAGCCGCTGCGGCCGGCCAGGTCGGCGACCGGGTGCGCGGCGAAGAACTCGGGCGTGACCCGGCGCAGGGTGGCCTCCTCGGCCACGGCCTTCGCGCCGTTCTCGCAGAACTCCGCCTTGTGCCGGTGCTCCGGCTCGGGCCAGGCGCAGCCGGGGCAGTCGAAGCCGTCCTTCTGGTTCACGCTCAGCAGGGTCAGCGCGGTGCGCTTCACACCCATCTGCTGCTGGGCGATCCGCAGGGTGTGCCCGATCGCGGGGAGCCCCGCGGCCGCGCGCTTCGGCTCGGCGACCTGCGGCGCGTCCTGAACCGGATCGCTCTTGGGCGGCTTCGACGCCATCGCACACTCCCCTTCGACTGCGCTGTGAGGTACGTCTCCGATCCTCGCACGGGCAGGTGACAACGGGCCCGGGCGGGCCAGGGGGGCCGGACGGAAGCGGTGGTGCGCGGTGTCCCCGGCGAGGATGGGCCGGGCCCGGCACCCGCGGGACCGGGACCGACTGTCAGTGGGGCGTGGCAGGATCGGGGGCGTGGCAGAGACAGCATCGAAGACGACCGACCAGACCTCCGGCGGCAGCCGGCCGCGACTGATGCTCATGGACGGGCACTCGCTGGCCTACCGAGCGTTCTTCGCGCTGCCCGCGGAGAACTTCACCACCGCGACGGGCCAGCCGACCAACGCGATCTACGGCTTCGCGTCGATGCTCGCCAACACGCTGCGCGACGAGGCGCCCACGCACTTCGCGGTCGCCTTCGACGTCTCCCGCAAGACCTGGCGGTCCCAGGAGTTCACGGAGTACAAGGCGAACCGCTCCAAGACCCCCGACGAGTTCAAGGGCCAGGTCGAGCTGATCGGCGAGCTTCTGGACGCGATGGGCGTCGCCCGCTTCGCGGTGGACGGGTTCGAGGCCGACGACGTCATCGCCACACTCGCCACCCAGGCCGAGGCCGAAGGCTTCGAGGTGCTGATCGTCACCGGCGACCGCGACTCGTTCCAGCTGGTCAGCGAGCACACCACCGTGCTGTACCCGACCAAGGGCGTCTCCGAGCTGACCCGCTTCACCCCGGAGAAGGTGTTCGAGAAGTACGCGTTGACGCCCGCGCAGTACCCCGATTTCGCGGCCCTGCGCGGCGACCCCTCCGACAACCTCCCCGGCATCCCCGGCGTCGGCGAGAAGACCGCCGCGAAGTGGATCAACCAGTTCGGCTCCTTCGCCGACCTCGTCGAGCGCGTCGACGAGGTCAAGGGCAAGGCCGGCCAGAACCTCCGCGACCACCTGGAATCCGTCAAGCTCAACCGTCGGCTCACCGAACTGGAGCGCCGGGTCGAGCTCCCCAAGGGCGTCACCGAACTGGAGCGCGCGGCCTACGACCGCAAGGCCGTCGCGATGATCCTGGACACCCTGGAGATCAGGAACCCCTCGCTGCGCGAGCGGCTCTTCGCCGTCGACCCCGGCGCCGAGGAGGCCGAGACCACCCCGATCAGCACCGAGGGCGTACAACTGGACGGCACGGTGCTCTCCACCGGCGAGCTGCCGGCCTGGCTCGCCGAGCACGGCACCCAGCCCCTCGGCATCGCCACGGTCGACACCTGGGCGCTCGGCGCCGGTTCCGTCGCCGAGGTCGCCCTCGCCGCACCCGAAGGCCCCGCCGCCTGGTTCGACCCGTCCGAGCTGGACGAGGCCGACGAGCGCGCCTTCGCAGCCTGGCTCGCCGACGCCGCCCGGCCCAAGGTCCTCCACAACGCCAAGGGCGCCATGCGTGTCTTCGCCGAGCACGGCTGGAGCGTCGAGGGCGTGCGCATGGACACCGCGCTCGCCGCCTACCTGGTCAAGCCGGGCCGCCGCTCCTTCGACCTGGACGCGCTGTCCCTGGAGTACCTGCACCGCGAGCTGACCCCGGCCGCCGCGGCAGACGGCCAGCTCGCCTTCGGCGCGGAAGACGGCGCCGAGGCCGAGGCCCTGATGATCCAGGCCCGCGCCGTCCTCGACCTGGGCCAGGCCTTCGAGAGCCGCCTGGAGGAGGTCGGCGCCGCCGACCTGCTGCGCGACATGGAGCTGCCCACGTCGGCGCTGCTCGCCCGCATGGAGCGGCACGGCATCGCGGCCGACCGGCCCCACCTGGAGGCCATGGAGCAGATGTTCGCCGGCGCCGTCCAGCAAGCGGTCAAGGAGGCCCACGCGGCGGCCGGGCACGAGTTCAACCTGGGCTCGCCCAAGCAGCTCCAGGAGGTCCTCTTCGGCGAGCTGGCCCTGCCCAAGACCAAGCGGACCAAGACCGGCTACACCACGGACGCCGACGCCCTCGCCTGGCTCGCCGCGCAGACGGACAACGAGCTTCCGGTGATCATGCTCCGCCACCGCGAGCAGGCCAAGCTCCGGGTGACCGTCGAGGGCCTGATCAAGACGATCGCCGCGGACGGCCGCATCCACACGACGTTCAACCAGACCGTCGCCGCCACCGGCCGCCTGTCCTCCACGGACCCGAACCTGCAGAACATCCCGGTCCGCACCGACGAGGGCCGCGCCATCCGCCGCGGCTTCGTCGTCGGCGAGGGCTTCGAGTCGCTGATGACGGCCGACTACAGCCAGATCGAGCTGCGAGTGATGGCGCACCTCTCCGAGGACGCGGGCCTGATCGAGGCGTTCACCTCCGGCGAGGACCTGCACACCACGGCAGCCTCCCAGGTCTTCGCTGTCGAGCCGACCGCGGTCGACGCCGAGATGCGCCGCAAGATCAAGGCCATGTCGTACGGCCTGGCCTACGGACTGTCGGCCTTCGGCCTGTCCCAGCAGCTGAACATCGACGCGGGGGAGGCCCGCTCCCTGATGGACGCGTACTTCGAGCGGTTCGGCGGAGTACGGGACTATCTGCGCCGGGCGGTCGACGAAGCCCGGGCCACGGGCTACACGGCCACGCTCTTCGGGCGCCGCCGCTACCTCCCCGACCTCAACAGCGACAACCGCCAGCGTCGCGAGGCCGCCGAGCGGATGGCCCTCAACGCGCCCATCCAGGGCACTGCGGCCGACATCGTCAAGATCGCCATGCTCAAGGTCGACGACGCCCTGAAGGACGCCGGCCTCGCCTCCCGCATGCTCCTCCAGGTCCACGACGAGATCGTGCTGGAGATCGCCCCTGGGGAGCGGGCCGCCGCCGAGGAACTGGTCCGCCGGGAGATGGCGAACGCCGTAGACCTCCGCGTCCCGCTGGGCGTCTCGGTGGGCTCGGGCCCGGACTGGGAGTCGGCGGCGCATTAGCCCGCCGGGCGGGTGGGCGCGGTGGCCCGGGTGGGCGGGGTTCCCCCTGGTCCGGGTCCCGTGCCGGCCGGGGGGCCGAGGCTTTCGCCTGTCCGAGGCACCGGAGTCTTCCCTCAGCCGGGCCCTGGGGACACTCCTCAGCCAGGACACCGGGTTGCCCCGGCCACCCGTACCGCCCCGGCCCCCTCGGAAACCGTCACTCGCGTGGCCCCCGAGAAGGCGCCTTCGCCCATGCCGCTCGCAAAGATGCGGGGCATGGGTATACGCACGCTCCTCCGCCGCACGGCATCAGGCGTGGCACTGCCGCAGGTCCCGGCGTTCGAGGCCGCCGCGAGTACGGTTCGCGTCCCCGTCACCTTCACCTCGGCCCTGCGCCACGCGACGGCGGACCTCCAGCAGAGCCTGGCCACCCGCAGACGGGAGCCCACCGGCCCCGCCGACACCGGCGCCCTGACCGCTGCCACGGTTCTTCCCGGTGCAGCCGACCTGCCCGCCGCTCTCGCGCTCGCCGACGGTGAAGCTCTGGCCGCGCTCACCGGTCTCACCGGCACCGATGCGCTGGCTGCGCTGACCGGTGTCGTGGACAGGGATGCTCTGGCTGCGCTCACCGGCCTCACCGGCGTCAACAGCACGCTGACCGTCGCCTGTCTCTTATACATATCT
>NZ_POUC01000486.1 GCF_002891435.1 Streptomyces cahuitamycinicus | reverse complement strand
CGCCGGAGGCCCCCGGCCCGGAACCCCCGGGCGCTCCCGAAGCACCGGAATGCTCGGACGCCTCCGCCCCCTGCCCGGAACTCGCGTTGCCCGAGGCGTTCTGCGTGTACCAGGCGGGCGGCGCGTAGTCGATGGTGAACTCGCCCGTCATCTCTGCTGCGGACTCCGCGTCGGGCTGGTCATCGCCGGGTGTCGCCCAGCCCCCGCGGTTCCCGTCCCGATCGCTGCTCACAGTGTTCCTCCTGGTGTGGTCGAGCACCCTCATGCCGTGCTGGGGCGACCCTTGCTTGTCGTCCGACGTCGTGTGAAGTCGTTTGAGGCGTATCGAGGTCGTCCGAGGTCCGTCCGCTCCACAGGCTCCCCCGCTTGCCCCCTTGGGACGCCGACGCCCACTCCACGGGGTCTGACGTCGAGCCCTGTCCCAGCCTAATCACCACATGCCCCGGCCCGGCAGGCCCCGTCTGCCCCTCCACAGCAACGCCGGATCTCGAAAACCAGGCAAATGCGACGTAATCGCTGGCGCAACAGTTGACAAACCGGGTGCTGCGAACGGTTTCGCCGGCAGGACCGTCAGTCCATCCGACGTGGCGTACCCAACAACCCCGTCTCCGCGTCCGTGGGCTGTGTCATCACGTACTGCCGATCGCGGTCGGTACACCACAGGGTGAGGCCGTCGGAGAGCCCCGGCAGGGAGTCCATCTCGGCCCGGGTGAGCGCCATCGTGCGGCCCAGTTCCGCGGCCTCGTCGGGCGACACCCTCTGAATCCCGACCAGCCGCGCCTGCCGCACGAGCCGCGGAGCGACCGGGCTGACGTACGGCAACAGGGTCAGCACCGACTGCCAGGGCCCGGAGACCACGCGACCTCGAGGTGGCCGCATCCCGCAGTCCCGCACCACCAGCACCGGCGTACCGGCCGAGGCACCCAGCGGCGGCACCCGCCCGACGTCGTACACGGCCATCCCGTTCTGACCGCCCCCCATGGCGTGCACCATCGGCATCCAGACCTGCGCCCGCGCCGTCTCCACGGCGACCCGCGTCCCCGTCGCCGCCGCCCTGAGCGCGATGACCTGCACGGTCCACAGCCCGCCGATGAGTACGACGTCGTACGGCAGCGGCCGATTGAGCCCGAGTACGGCGGGCCGGTTCTCCGCGTCCACGCCGATGACGACGCCGTCGTCGGCCACGGGAAGGGCGAGGGTGTCCAGCTGGTCGACGGTCACGGAGTGCCGCGGGTGTCTCGGGCCGATCAACCCGAAGCCGCGGCGCAGCAGTTCACGCGCCCGCTCCGGGGCGGAGGCCTGCGGCTCACCCCGTCCGGTGGCCGCCGTCCGTCCTGCGCGCGGGGTCGTCGCCTGTGACGCGCGCGGGGTCGTCGCCGTCACCGGACACCTCCGAGGGGCAGAGTGGCGAGCATGCCGGGTACCTGCTCCCGGTCGAGCCGGGAGAGCCCCATGCCCGTGTGCCGGGCCGCGGCCTGCACCGCGCTCCGGGCGGCGACGAGTTCGTCGTCGCTGCGCCCGGTCACCCGCAGGTGCCCGCAGACGGACACCTCCTTCCGCTCCCCCCGTCTGAGTGTGAAGCTGAAGGTGGTCGCGAGGGTGGGAACGGCCGTGACCAGGGCGACGAGCTGCGGCAGCGACGGCGCCCTCTCCCCACCCAGGGCGGGCCACCGGCGGATCCAGTACGTGGTGTGTCTGCGGTTGTCGCAGCGCCAGTTCCGCCCCGACTCCTCGGTCCGCCGCTCCCGCGTGTCCGTCCGCCCGGCCTCCGCGGTCACCAGCGGGTTGGCGCAGGCCGACGTGGCGATGGCGGAGATCAGCTGCTCCTCGTCGAGGAGGGTCGCCCGGAATCCGGATCCGGTGAGCCGGCTCGCGAGATGATCGGCGGCACGCACGACGCACTTCTGCGCTCCGACCAGGCCGCCCCCGCGCGCGGCCACCGCTTCCGCGCACAGCTCCGGATCGAGCTTCAACGCGATCCATGTGATGCGCACGGCCGGCGCACCCGTCTGCTCCTGCAGGGGCGCGTAGTTGGCGACGGCCACGGACTGCCGGGGCAGATGGATCGCGGGCGCGGGCTGGGTGTGGAGCACGACCTGCGCCGACTCCAGCCGGATACCGTCCACCTCCAAGGCGTCGTGCACCAGAGAGAGCGGCAATGGCTGCTTGCTCCGCTCGGCCCGCAGCGCCGTGGCGTCGGCCTCGACGTGCAGGACCGCGGTGACGAACGTACCGTCCCCGACGATTCCGACGGGCCGGCGGTCGCGGCCGGTGTACGTGTACGTCCGCAGACTCGGGTCGCACTCCACGGCCGGCGCCAGCCCCGGCTCCGTGCCCTCCGGTATCGGCGTACTCGCGGCCCGCCGCTGTCGCGCACGCAACGCCTGAGCCGTGGCCAGCCACTCGGGCAGGGAACGCCCGCGGCGACGGAGCAAGGAGAGCAGCACCAGACAGCCGGCGAGGACAGCCGCAGGCACCACGGCCACGGGATCGATCACCCATCCGACGAGCAGAATGACCGCCGCTACCTCGAACAGGACAAGGCGTTGCAACCGGAATGCCCCGACCTGACCCGAACGCACCCTGGAGTGGAGCGTGCCCGGCGAGGCCGACCGCTGCGCCGGTCCCTGCCCGGACGCCGCGGCACCCCGCGTCCGCGATCGGTCACGGGACCGGGCGCGCGTTCCGGAAACCATGACTCCATCCCCCCGTTCTGCTGACAACTCACTGGCGTTTCAGCACCGCACCGTGCCCTGAAGGCCCGGGCACCCTACCCGCTCCACAAGTCCCCGCGGATACCAGGCATAGTAGGGGGCCGCTCTGACACCGGGGCGGTCGGCCATGGCACACCAGGCGAGCGCGGCACATCTGAACACGGGGAGAGACAAGCAGAGATGGCATCTCGGCGCGACCAGCTCAATGCCTACACCTTCGCGAAGCGCCGCATGCTCGCGGCGTTCCTGCAGTCGTCGCCCGACGGTTCGGAGGAGGGGGCGCCCCGTCCACTGCGCGCGGTCGTCCCCGGCGCCATCGTGGGTGTGGTCGTCATGGCCGTCTTCGGAGCCTGGGGCATGTTCAAGCCCACCGCGCCCAAGGGCTGGGACGAGCCCAACGCCAAGGTGATCGTCGCCGGCGACTCGACCACGCGCTACGTCGTCCTGAAGACCGGCAAACAGGTCCAGCTGCACCCGGTCCTCAACATGGCCTCCGCGAAGCTGCTCCTCAACGAAGGCAAGGGCGATGTGGTGACCGTCGCCGAGTCCGTCCTCGACAACGGCAAGATCCCCCACGGGGCCACCATCGGCATCCCCTACGCGCCCGACCGCCTCCCCTCGGCGTCCGAGGCGGGAGGCGAGAAGCGCTGGGCGGTCTGCGAACGCCGCAGCGCGGGCGGCGACTCCATCCAGAAGGCCGCCCTGGTCCTCGCCTCCCGCGACTTGAAGGCGACCGAGGGCAAGGGCGAGAAACTGACGGGCGGGCAACTGCTCTACGTCGTGGCCCCGGACGGGAAGCACCACGTGGTGGACGCGAGGGGACGCTCCTACCCCGTCGACAAGAGCAACGAACTGCTGCTGCGCGCCGTCGTCGGCTCCGGACGCAAGCCGCAGAAGGTCTCCGACGAGTGGCTGCAGACCCTGCACACCGGCGACCCGATCTCCTTCCCGAAGATTCCCGGCCAGATCGGTGCCGCGGCCGACGCCCCAGGCCAACTGGACGACAAGACCAACAAGGTCGGCATGGTCCTCAAGGCGTCCGACCTCAACAGCGACCAGTACTACGTGGTGTTGCCCGGCCGGGTCGCCCCCGTCTCGGCCTTCGTCGCCCAACTCCTGCTGTTCAGCGAGGACCTGGCCTCCCTCGGCCAGGCCGGTGCGGCCAAGGACATGAGCCCGGGTGCGATCGTCCCCGGCAAGCCGTTCGGCACCGAGCACCGCTGGCCCACCGAGGACCCCCAGCCCGTCAACGACGCCTCCGGCACCGCGGGAAGCCGCGGCACCGTGTGCAACGTCCTGCGCGGCGTCGACTCCGGCTCGGGCGCCACGACCCTGAGCACCTGGGCCGGCACGGACTTCCCGGCCAAGCTCCCCACCGGCTCCTCCAGTGCCTACGTCACGGCCGGCTCCGGCCAGCTCTACCGCCAGTTCCAGGGCAGGGAGACCAAGGCCGGCCCCGTCTTCCTCGTCACCGACACGGGTCTGCGTTACGTCCTGCAGTCCAACGCCGACAGCGGCGCGGACGACGCCGGACTCGGCACGACGGCCAAGGACCGCGAGCAGGCACAGCAGGAGGCCCAACAGGCCCAGACGCGGCTCGGTTACAAGGACGTGGACCCCGCGCCGATCCCCGCCGCCTGGTCGGAGTTCCTGCCCACCGGCCCACGCCTGTCGACGACGGCGGCACGTCAGCCGCAGGGTTCCTGAGGGGTCCGGACATGCCACACGTGCCCTCCTTCCTCCGCAGGGCGACCGCTGTGACGGCGGCGACCCTGCTCACGACCGCCCCCGTCGCCCTCGCGCCCCCCGCGGCGGCGGCCGACCTCCCCTACTCGGACCAGTGCGCGTTCCCCAACGGCAAGTACCCGGGCCGCCCCTGGTCCCTGCAGCGCGTCCTCCTGGACGAGCTGTGGAGCCAGTCCACGGGCAAGGGCATGCGGGTGGCGGTGATCGACACCGGCGTCGACGTGACGAATCCCCAACTCACCGACGCGGTCGACGCGAAGAGCGGCCGCAACTTCCTGCCCAAGAACATCGAGGACGACGACGGCAACCCGATCGAGCGGGGCAAGGAGAACGGCACGACGGACACGGTCGGGCACGGCACCAAGGTCGCCGGCATCATCGCGGCCCGGCCCGCCAAGGGCACCGGCTTCGTGGGCCTGGCCCCCGACGCGACGATCATCCCGATCCAGCAGAACGACGCGGAGGGCAACGGCGACGTCGGCACCCTGACCCGAGCGATCCGCTACGCCGTCCAGGCCGGGGCCGACGTCATCAACATCTCCCAGGACACCACGAAGCCGATGACGTCGACGTCCGATCTGAAGCTGGCGATCGACCAGGCCCTGAACAAGGGGATCGTGATCGTGGCCTCGGCGGGCAACGACGGCCTCGGCGGCAACGTCAAGGAGACCTACCCGGCTTCCTACGAGGGCGTCCTCGCCGTCGCCGCCTCGGACCGCAACAACGAGCGCGCCTCCTTCTCCCAGTCCGGAGAGTTCGTCGGCGTCGCGGCCCCCGGTGTCGACATGATCTCCACCGTCCCCCAGGGCGGCCACTGCTCCGACAACGGCACGAGCTTCTCGGCACCGTACGTCGCCGGCCTCGCGGCGCTGATCAAGGCGAAACACCGCGACTGGACGGCCCGGCAGATCGTCGCCCAGATCGAACAGACAGCGGAGCGCACCACCGCCGGCCACGACCGCCTGGTCGGCTGGGGAGTGGTCGACCCCGTACGGGCCCTGACGCAGGACGAACACCCCATTGAGTCCCCCAACCCCCAAGCAGGCCTGGGC
>NZ_POUC01000485.1 GCF_002891435.1 Streptomyces cahuitamycinicus | reverse complement strand
GTTCTGGCGTTCCTGATCGTCCAAGCGCCGGAGGAGTGCTGCGTGACGACCCAGTCCTGGTCGTCGTACGAGCCGGCGGCGGCGAGGATGATCGCGCCGTCCGCGGCGGCGTTTGCCGGTGGCCCGGTCGCCCAGGCGCACCAGCAGGTGCCGGGGTTCGGCAGGGCGTGGAGCCAGCCGAGTGCGTGGGGGATGACGCCGGTCCCGGCCATCGTGCGGGCAGGCGGAGGCAGCGGCGGCGGCCGGTGTTCACGAGCGCCCCGGGGGGCGGACACAGCCGGCTCGGCCCGCAGCATGCCGACGTCGACCGCACCACACAAATACAGAGCCCCCGTCGGGAAACCGACGAGGACTCATGGACGATCGAGGCTGATCTTCTTGGATTTTGGCTACTTGCGTTCGAAGGACCAGATTGTACTGTTGTCGGTCGATCCGGTGTTCCATTTCACTTCGCCGGCCGAGGTTCCGTACATGAAGTGCCTGCCGGATTGTTCGTTGTTGAGCCGGAATCCTCCGGAGGCTGATTCGAGCCTCCAGAGCGAATCTGGGGTGACTTCGCCGGAGTTCCAGATGACGGCGTTGTTCGGTTCGGAGTCGGCGTAGAACCGCCCGGTTCTGGCGTTCCTGATCGTCCAAGCGCCGGAGGAGTGCTGCGTGACGACCCAGTCCTGGTCGTCGTACGAGCCGGCGGCGGCGAGGATGATCGCGCCGTTCGTGTCCGAGTCCAGGTACTTGCCCGTCGACACGTTTTTGATCTTGTAGGTGGCAGACGGTAGGCCCGGGCTGGCACCACCGCCACCAACGCCGCTCATGATGGCGTCGATAATGCCCTGCTGGGTCACCGCATGGGAGTGTCGGTTGAACAGCCCGAACCCGTATCGTCCGGTTTCGCCGTTGTCCCAGTAGACCGGGGCCGCTCCGTACTTTTTGGCGGTGGAGGCGACGGCGCGCATGTAGTCCGCACGATACCTGGGGTTCGATGAATCGAACGATGACTTGTCGATCGCATCGGCTGGTCCCGTCGGTGAAGTCGAGGTCCTCGACGGCGATCACGGCGGCACCACAGCGCCGGGCGTGATGCAGCAGCCGGGTCAGCGCGTGCCGCAGTTGCGCGTCCCGATGCACAACGGTGCCGCTCAGGTCGTAGAAGTAGCGCTGCGGTTCCCCGACCGGGTTGCCGTGCACGTCGAGGAGCCAGGCGGCGAGGTGGTCGTCGTTCATGTCCACCGGGGGCTTCCCCCGAGGTCACACTGCGGCTTTCGGGCAGGAGGCGTCAGGGGCAGGAGAGAGAGGCGGCTCGGTGACGAAGCGCACCATCGGGTCCGTCGTGCCGGGCCAGGACCAAGATTCCGTGCTGCGGTGCCGCTGGTAGATGGAGACGGTGAATGTTGTCGTCCAAGCGGGAGCCGAAACAGGCACTCCGCCTTGAGGTACGTCCCCATAAGTCCGGATCTGCCCCGTAGTGGCCCGCTTCACCCTTGCCCTGCTCGCCGCCGCGCTGCTGGCGGCCACGGCCCCCGCCGCCCTGACACGGGCCCCCGCGAGCAGCGGGCGCCCCGGCCGCACGGCCTGTTCCTCACGGTGTCCGGATCCGAGAACACTCCCATGTCCATTGTCCGCGGAAATGTTGTTCGCGGACATCATTCGGCAGTGGGAGCGGGAGCTCCGCTGTGTTCCCGGAGGCGGGTCAAGCGCTTCGATGATCAGACCCCTCTTCAACTCATCGGCAAACAGAGCGCGTTCAATCCACTGGCTGTTGCAGCAGGGTTACGTTCGAAGCGCTTCGATAATACGGTGTGCGCCCAAGCCGACCACGTGTCACAGAGGGGGAGTGCAGGTGCAGGCACCGCTGATACGCATCTTGGGGCCGATCGAGATCAGCGACGGCGCACACCCGGGGCCACTTCGCGGCATCAAGCCGTGCGCACTGCTCACCGCGCTGCTGCTCAGGCCCGGGAGCGTGGTGTCCCTGGAGAACCTGATGGACGCCCTGTGGGCGGGCGAGCCGCCGCGCTCCGCCGTCGCGAACCTGCGCTCGTACGCCCATCTCCTGCGCCGACGGTTACCGGTGGCCACCCCGCTGATCAGTTACCAGGGCGGTTATGAACTCCGCATCGCGCCGGACGCCGTCGACCACCTGGTGTTCGAGCGCCTCGCCGACCGGGGCCGCAGCGCGGTCACCGACGACCCGCCCCGGGCGATCGAGCTGCTCAACGCCGCGCTGGCGCTGTGGAGTTCGGACCACGCGGCGCCCGGAGTCGAGCGGTACGGCATGCTCGACGGCCCGCTGCGCACCCTGGACGCCGAGCGCATCCGCGCCACCGAGGATCTGGCCGATGCCTGGCTCGGCGTCGGCCAGCCGCACTCCGCACTGCGTACGGCGGGGCAGGTGCTCGCCGCGGAGCCGCTGCGCATCCGCAGCTGGCTGCTCGTCCTGAACGCCCATCACCACCTCGGCGAACCAGGACGTGTGACCGACGCGTTCGAGTCGGCGCGGACCGTCTTCCGCCGCGAACTCGGCACCGAACCCGATGCCTGTCTGGGCCGGCTGCACCGGCAGCTGCTCGCGGGGTGAGCGCCATGGCCGCCGCGCTCTCGACGGTCTGCCACATTCTGGTCGCCGTCGTCCTCGCCGCATCCGCCGTGGGCAAGGCACGGCCCGCCGGATTCCGTGCGTTCCTCACCACGCTCGCCGACATGGGCCTTGGCACTGCCGGCATGCGCCGCCCGCTCGCGTACGCGACCATCACGGTCGAAGGCGTGGCCGCGGGCCTGCTGTTGCTGCCCGGCACGCGGGCCGGTGTCATCGGGCTGCTCCTGGCCTCGCTGGTCCTTGCCGCGCTCACCATCGGCGTGGTGCGGGCGGTACGCGGCGGCGGTCCGCCCGTGACGTGCGCCTGCTTCGGCCGCACCGGGCGCCCTCTCGGCGTACTGCACCTGGTCAGGAACACCGGACTGCTGCTGGCCGCCGTCGGCGCCCTGGTCGTCACCGGCTCCGGTCCGGGGCGGGCGACCGGCGGCGATCTGGTCGTGTCCGTGGCCGCGGGTGCGGTGCTGGCCGTCGTCGTGATCGGCCTGGACGACATCGCCGATCTGTTCACCGCGCCCACCGCCTCCACCGCCCGCTCCACCGACCTCCCGTAGGAGTCCTTGTGTCCTTCGGTCTCTCCGTACTCGGCCTGCTCCTCGGTCTGTTCAATCTCCTTCTCCTGTACGGCGTCATCCGCCGGCTCAAGGAGATCGAGGCCCGCCCGGCCGACGCGGCGCCCGCCCCGGTCACCGGCATCACCGACGCCCACCGGATGACCGCCGACGCGATGGTGGACATACCGGACGGCACCCGGCCCGCGCTCGTCGCCTTCTTCGCACCGGGCTGCGAGCCCTGCGAGCAGTTGCTGCCGCTGGTCGTCACGAGGGCCATGGACGAGCCCGGCGGCAGCGAACGTGTCGTCGCCGTCCTCTCCGAGGGCACCGACGACGACAACGCACGCTTCACAAAGGCCCTGGAACCGGTGGCCCGGGTCATCGTCGGCGGCCCGAAGGACCCCTGGATCCAGTCGTGGATCACCACGTTCCGGGTGGACGGGCTGCCCCTGGTCTGCGGTCTCGACGACACCGGCGACGGCGTGGCGATCCGCTGGTCGGCGGTGAGCGCGCCGGAGCTCATCGCCAAGGCGGGGATCGTGGGCCGGCCGGTCGTATGACGCACCCGGCACAGCACCCCGTGTCCCGGTCCCGGGTCGCGGCCACCGCGCTGCGGCTCGCGCTCGGCGCGCACCGCCGCGCCCTCATGGCGACCCTGCTGCTCGCCATGGTCGAGGCCACCGGGCCGATCGCGGCGGCCTGGCTGACCAAGCAGCTGATCGACTCGCTCACCGGGCACGGGACGCGCGAGGTCACCGCGACCGCCGCGACCCTGGCCGCGATCGGCGTGCTGCTCGCGCTCCTGCCGTACGTCGACGATCTCTGCCAGGGCGTGCTCACCCGGGCCGTGGCGCTGACCGCGCAGGACCGGCTGTTCCGTGCGGTCAACGCCCACCCGGGCCTGGACCTGTACGAGGATCCGGTACGGCTCGACCGGCTCCGGCTCGCCCAGCAGTCCGGCCAGGACACCCCCGTACAGCTGGTGCAGTGCGCGCTGATCGTGCTGCGGTCGGGGTGGACGCTGGTGGGGTTCGCCGGGATGCTGGCCGTCATCAGCCCGGTCCTGGCGGGACTGGTGCTGCTCGGTGCCGTACCGAAGCTGGTCGCGGAGCTACGGCTGGCCCGGGCGACAGCCGCGGCGTTCGCGGGTGTCACGGCAGGCGAGCGCCGCGAGGCGTTCTTCTCGACGCTGCTCGGCGGTACGACGGCGGCCAAGGAGATACGGCTGTTCGGCACCGGGGATGTGCTGCGGGAGCGCATGCTCGTCGAGCGGCGGGCCGTCAACCGGATCCGGCACCGGCTCGACGTACGGCGTCTGAGCGTCAACTCGCTGCCCACACTGCTCGCTTCGGGTATCGCGGGCGGCGGACTGCTGTGGGCGGTGGGCCGGGTGTCGGCCGGGACGCTGACGGTCGGGGACCTCTCCGTGTTCCTCGCGGCGGTGGCCTCGGTACAGGGCGGACTCGGCTCGGCGGTCACGGCGGTGGCCAACGGCCATCAGCATCTGCTGGTGTTCGCCGAGTACGTGGCCGTGGCCGAGGGCGGCGCACGGCCCGGCACGGCGCGGCGGGTCGCGGGACCCCTGCGCGACCGGATCGTCCTCGATGACGTGTGGTTCCGTTACGCCCCGGATCTGCCGTGGGTGCTGCGGGGCGTGACGCTGACGGTGCGCGCCGGGGAGAGCGTGGGTCTCGTCGGCGTGAACGGGGCTGGCAAGAGCACGCTGGTCAAACTGCTCTGCCGGTTCTACGACCCCGAACGGGGGCGGATCCTGTGGGACGGCACGGATCTGCGGGAGTTCACGCCCGAGTCGCTGCGGGACCGGCTCAGTGTCGTCTTCCAGGACTTCGTCTCATACGAGATGACGGCGGCGGAGAACATCGCGCTCGGCGATCCGGCGCTGGCCGTTCGCACTCCCGACGGCTCACCCGGCTCGGAGGTCGTCGAAGCCGCGCGCGAGGCGGGGGTGCACCAGGTCCTCGCGAGTCTTCCGGCCGGGTACGACACGATGCTGACCCGGGGGTTCTTCGGGGCGAACGACCGGGACAGCGGTGTCGTGCTCTCCGGCGGACAGTGGCAACGGGTCGCACTGGCCCGGGCGTTGCTGCGGGCGGACCGGGACCTGTTCGTGCTCGATGAACCGACGTCGGGGCTCGATCCGGATGCTCAGGCCGAAGTGGCCCATGTGATCCGGGGGTTGGGGCAGGGACGGGCCCGGCTGCTGATCTCGCACCGGCTGAGCGAGGTTCGTCCGGCGGACCGGATCGTGCTGCTTGACGGGGGTGCGGTGCGCGAGGAAGGGCCGCATGAGGAGCTGATGAGGCTGCCGTCGGGACGGTACGCCGAGCTGTTCCGGGGGCAGGCTGCGGGGTTCTGGGAG
>NZ_POUC01000484.1 GCF_002891435.1 Streptomyces cahuitamycinicus | reverse complement strand
GGTCCGGGCGTCCAGCAGGGCTCGTGGGCCCGGCGGGGCGAAGGTCACCACCTCCACGTCCGGCTCCGGAGTCAGCTCCCACTCGTACTGCCGCCGGTACCACGGCCCCCGCGCCTCCCGCATCAGGATCCGCGGATGCCGGTGCAGGGCCTCCAGGAACGCCTTGCGCAGCCGCGCCCGGTCGAGGAGGCCCGGGAGGTGCACCTCGATGTGGACCGTCTCCGGTTCCTCCTCCTGGAGGCAGTGCCGGGAGACCTCGTCCACCACCGGGAACGGAATGCGGACCGGTGCCGTCATGCGGGTGTGCCCTCCCCCGTTTCCGTCCTCGGCAGCTGTTGCGTCGGCACCTCCGGGGCCGGACCCTCACGCAGACCCACCAGGCCGGCGAACAGGCCGATCAGTGCCAGCAGTTGGGGCAGATGCCCGAAAGCGCCCGCGCCCGCGCCCACCGGCTCCCCGGCCCCGAAGGCGGCGGCGATCCCGGCCGCGGCCAGGGCGGCGAACGCGATGGGTACCAGCAGGGTGCGCCGTCGCGCGGCCAGCAGCGCCAGCGCCGGGACCAGCAGGGCGAACCAGCCCGCGATCACCACACCGACCAGCGTCAGCGCCACGGTGCCGAGCCACAGCCCGGGCAGCGGCGGGGCCGGCTGGGGCGCGTCGGGGTTGGGTGCGCGGCGGCGCCACAGCGCCAGGCCCAGCAGGACCGCGATGCCGGCGCCGCTGCCGATCAGGGCGGCGTCGTACGTCGTGGCCGGCTCGTAGGACAGCTTGACGTCACCGCCCGCCCCGGCCGGGATCCGCCAGCCCTGCTGCCAGCCGTCCAGCCGCACCGGGGTCAGCTCCTTGCCGTTCAGGGTGGCCTTCCAGCCGTCGTTGAAGTTCTCGTACGTCGTCAGGTACGAGGCCGCGCCCGAGCCGACCGTGACCGCGCGCCGGTCGCCCAGCCAGTCCCGGATCCGCAGGTCACGCCCGGCCGCCGCGGCCTCGGGGACCGTGCCGCGGGTCAGGGTCACGTCCGTGAGCGCGAGCGGGCCGGCGTCTCCGCCCTCCAGCCGGTGCTCTCCGGCGGGGAGCCGCACCTCGGCGTCGCCCCGGCCGTCCTGGCAGAGGGTCACCCGCACGCCCCGGCGCTCCACCAGATCCCGCACGGTGCCCTTCGCGCTCGTCTGGTACAGCTCGCCGTCCAGCGCCACGTCCGGGCCCTTGCCGCACGGCAGGGTGAACGTGCGGGTGGCGTCCGGCTGCGGGGTGCGGTACTGGTCGAGGGACGGGAGGTACGCCTCCGTGAGGCCCACCGGCAGGCGCAGGTCCTCGTCGGCGACCGGGTTGTGCAGGGTCAGCGGGGCCGTCTCGGTGATCGTGATGTCGAGCCGGTCCGTGGTGATCGGCGGGAAGCGAACCCAGCCGTTCTCGTCGACGCCGGCGATGGCCGCGCCGTCCGGGGAGCTGATGTGCACCTCGGAGGCGCGGGCGGACAGTCCGCCCGCGGGGGCCAGGACCAGTTCGCCGACCGGCTGCTTGCCCTCCCAGCGCAGGTGGAGCGTCGGCCGGTCGCCCGCGATCCACGCCGTCGTCAGGTCGCCGTCGGTGAGGTTGCGCGCCGTGAGGCCCGCGCCGAGGCGCGCCGTGGAGTCGGCGGTGGCGACGATCCGGGCCTGCTGCTCGGGCGCGACCTCGTAGAGCAGCTCGTCGAGTTCCTCGCCCGGCACCGGCACCGCGTCCGCCCGCACCTCGTAGGACCCGGCGGCCGGTGTCGTGAAGCGGCGGTGCAGGCCCGCCTCGGTGCCGGTCGCGGCCAGGCCCGTCGGGTCGGAGGCGCGGTGCAGGGAGACGAGGGTGGCGGACGCGGTGGAGTCGTCCGCGTCAGCGGGCAGCCGCAGCAGCCGGGTCACCTGTACGTCCGGCAGGTCGATCTCGGAGAAGCCCGCGCCCGTCAGGCCGCTGCGGCGCTCCACCGAGTCCACGATCGTCAGCTTCATCCAACCGGTCGCGCCCTCGGGAGCCTTGATCCGCTGCGTCTTGCCGTTCGGCTGGAGGAAGCTGGTCTTCTCGCCCTTCTCGGTCTCCACCCGCACCTTCGTCGCCGCCGCCCGCACGCTCTCCTGCGGCAGCGGCGTGACCTTGAAGGAGGACGGCATGTCGTAGGAGCCGGTGAAGCCGATGCGCAGCCACTGCCCGTCCGGCGTGTCCGGCGCGCCCTCCGCCCACGCGGTGTCCGCGTTGCCGTCGAAGGCGTTCACCGGGTCGTACTGCGGGAGGTGGAACAGCCAGTTGCCGTACGAGGACGCCGACACCGAGCGGGCGCCGCGCAGTTCGGCCACCGTCTGGTGCTCGACGCCCTCGGCGGGCAGGATCTGGCGCGGCTTCTCGCCCGGGTCCTGCTGGGCGTCCGGCGCGTTGCGCTCGTCGCGCGTGTACGTGTACGACGTACCGGCGTTGACCAGCCCGAACCGGGTGTCCGCCCGCCGCAGCCCGTCACCCACCACCTGCACGGCCGGGGTGCCGAGCCCGGGATGGTTGTCGCCGGTCAGGACGGTCGCCCGCCCGCGCAGCCGCTCCGCCAGCGGCAGCAGCGCCTCCGGCCCGCCGGACACCACGGCCGTGTCGGCGACCGGGGCGAGCCCGGCCTGCCCGGGCCGGATCACGTCGTCCCCCGTCGGCCGGTAGATCTCCACGGCCCGCTGCCGCGCGTACAGCCCCTCGACCTGGAGCGGCGCGTCCTGCGCGATGCGGCCGCCGGTCATCACCGGCCCGAGCCCCGTCACCCGCTCGTACCCCGACTGCTCCAGGGTGCGCTTGACGGTCGCGGTGGGCACATGACCGATCTGGTCGGGGTCGAGGTCGTTGCGTACGACGACGTAGTACAGCCCGGCGCGGCTCAGGTAGTCGGCCAGCCCGGGCACTTCGGCGCCGGACATCAGTGCCTGCTCGACGGCGTCCATGGCGCGCCGGTTGCCGGGCGTGCCGAACGGCACGTAGTCGCGCTGCGCCCAGCGCGACTCGGCGAGCACGTCGAGCGGCTGGTCGATCGGCGAGCCCCAGGTGTAGACGCCGTGCGCCGTGGCCGGAACGACCAGGGCGCGCGAGTCGGGCGAGTACTTCTCCAGCCAGTCGGCCGTCGCCTCCCAGTAGGTGGGGAGCTTCTGGAACGAACCCGGGTTGAGGATCGAGCCGTTGAGGTAGGGCCACAGCAGCCCCGGCAGGATCAGCACGGCGGCGACCAGCGGGGCGAAGCGCCGGCCGCGCACCTGCCGGGCCCCGCGCGGCTCGGAGGCCACACCCACCAGATGCGCCAGACCCAGCACGAGTGCCAGCGCCACACCGGTCTGGAACTTGTAGATGTTCCGGAACGGCGACAGCCACCCGTCCAGCCAGCCCTGCACCACCCCGTGGAACGGCGCCCCGAACGCCCCGCCGTACCCGGCGAGCAGCACCGTCGCGGCCACGAGCACCGTCAGCACCAGCCACCGCCGCTCGGGTATGTCCCGCCGGGCGAGTCCGGCCAGCCCGAGTCCGGCGGCGAGCGCCGAGCACACGATCACGACGACGGAGGAGGCCACGGCCCAGCCGGCCGGCAGCCACGCCTCTCCGAGGTGCAGATAGGCGACCCAGTTCCCGGCCCCGCGCAGCGCCTCGGTCGCCGCCATGGTGTCCGTCGTCGTCTGCGAGGTCTCTATATAGGGGAGGAAGTTCTCGCCGTAGACGCCGAGCAGCAGCAGCGGCACCCACCACCACGCCGTCACCACGATCACGGCGGGTGCCCACCAGGCGATCAACTTGCGCTGCCGGGGCCCGGGCGGCCGGGACAGCAGGTACAGCCCGACCGGCAGCAGGGAGGCGAGCGTCGCCGACGCGTTCACCCCGCCCATGAACGGTACGAGCAGCGCCGACCGCAGGGCCGCGACCCGGGCGGCGTACCGCTCGTTCGTCAGCGGCAGCAGCACCCACGGCAGGAACGCCCCGGGCAGCGCGGCGGCCGACGTCGAGCCGATCACGGTCGTGAACACCGGCCACAGCGCGTACGCCACCGCACCCAGCAGCCGGGAGGCCCCGCTGCCCACCCGCAGCCGCTCCGCCAGCCGCAGCGCCCCCCAGAAGGCGACGGACACGATCAGCGACAGCCACAGCCGCTCCGCCAGCCACACCGGCAGCCGTACGAGGTCGCACAGCCAGTAGAACGGCAGCATCGGCCACAGGTAACCGATGTACTGGTCCTGGATCCCTCCGAATCCGGCCCGGTCGTGCCACAACTGGCCCAGGTCGGCGAGGAACTGTCCCGGATCGACCGTGACACCGAGCTTGGTGTCGAAGGTCTGCCGCCCCGGCTGCACCGCGAGGAACAGCACGAACACCACGGCCCAGAACCCCAGCAGCCAGCGCCGCGACCGCGGGCCCTCGGGCGGACCCGCCGCGGTCGCGGTGGTGGGGACGGCTGCCGGGGGAGGAGCCTGGACCGTGGTTGTCATGCAGGACACCGCCGCAGAATGAGGAGGAGGTTCCAGGTGGCGAATTCACGGATGCCGGGCGCCTTGACGACGGCCTCCGCGAGGAACGGCCAGTAGCGGGAGCGCGCCGAGACGACCGTGACGTCGTCCCGGGCGCGCACCTGCCGCAGGGTGGAGCCGATGTGCACGGCGAACAGGTTCTCGCCGAGGGTGTGCTTGGCGGGCCTGCCGGTCCGCCGCAGGTAGCGGGCCCGGGCCCGCTCGGCGCCGAAGTAGTGCCACGGGGCCCACTCGTGCCCGCCCCACGGCGACAGCCAGTTGGTGAACGACACGTAGATCAGCCCGCCGGGCCGCGTCACCCGGGCCAGCTCACTGAGGAACGTCTCCGGATCGGCCACGTGCTCCAGCACGTTGGAGGAGAAGGTGACGTCGGCGACGCCGTCCCGCAGGGGCAGCAGGTACCCGTCGGCGACGACTGCCGAGTCGGATGACCTCGCACCGAGTTCGGCCGTGTCGGGCTCGAAGAGGAACGCGTTCGCCCCGCGCCGCCTGAACTCCTCGGTGAAGTATCCGCCGCCGCCACCGACGTCCAGCACGGTACGCCCGGCGACCGGCCCGTCGTAGGCCTCTACCTGGTCGACGGCGTCCCGGGCGAGCAGCGAGTAGCAGGCCTCGGGGTCGTCCTGCTCGTGGAGGAAGGCACGGAACAGGGCAAGAGATCTGCGGAACGAGGGGTCGCGCACGAAGGGGCGCGGGGCTGAGACGTCCGAGGCTCCGCCGCGTGGGCGCGACCGGCCACGGACCACCGCACGCCGCATCATGGAGCCCAGCCCCTCACCGCCTCCGCGGCCACCACCCGAAACTGCCGCACCGTCCGGTCCCACCGGAACTGCGCGGCCCGCTCCCGCGCCGCCTTCCCCATCAACTCCCGCTGTCGCCCGGAGAGGGCCAGCGCGCACCATGCCGCGGCGAAGGAGGACTCGCCCCGCGCGAGGACACCGGTCTCACCGTCGACCACGGAGTCCTTCAGTCCCGGCACGTCGAAGGCGACGGCAGGCGTCTCGCGGGCCGCGGCCTCGGTCACCACCAGCCC
>NZ_POUC01000483.1 GCF_002891435.1 Streptomyces cahuitamycinicus | reverse complement strand
GGCCTGGAGGCGGCCGCCGGTGCCGTCGCGGGTGCCGTCGCGGGCTCGGGGGCCGCCGCGGGCTCGGGGGCCGTACCGCTGCCGTTTGTTTGTGTCGCGGGCACGGGTGCCGCCGTGGGCTCGAGGGCCGTACCGCTGCCGTTCGCCTGCGTCGCGGCCGTGGGGGCGCCGGCGCCGTGGTCCGGCCTGGAGGCGGCCGCGGGTGCCGCCGCGGGCACGGGCGCGCGGGTCGCGCCGCCGCCCGGCTGCGAGCCTGCCGACACCGCGGAGGCGGTCGCTCCCTCGGCGCTGCCCTGTACGGGAGCCGGGCCACCGCCGTGGCCGGGCTGCGGGGCGGGCGCGTCACCGGCCGGGGCCGGTTCCTCCGAGGGAGGTGTCGGTCGTGGGTGGTGGTTCGCGCGTCTCGCGCGGTGTTCCAGGAAGCGGCGCAGGAGTGGCCGGACGAGCTCTCCCGCCACCACCGCCAGCAGCAGGTACATCGACAGCGCCAGCCACAGGAAGCCCGGCCAGGCGAGGACCTGCTGGAGCCAGAACGGGGCGCCCGCGCGCTCGGCGACCAGGGCCGTGACCGTCAAGGTCCAGCCGCCGGCGATCAGGACCGCTCCCGCGCGGCGCGTGAGGCCCGGGCCCTGGGTCGTGTCGCGGAACAGGCGGCGCCACACGTACCAGTTGCCCGTCACCACGACGGCCAGGACCAGCACTGCGACGAGTACGAAAACGATGACCACGGTGTCCCTGTCTCCCGATCGCCCTATGACGTCCGGCTCAGTGCGCGCAGACCACGCAACCCGATGGCCCCGACGACCGTCCCCAATACGAAGGAAACGACGGCGAGCAGCAGGTGCACCCAGAAGTAGGCCGTGGGACGACCGTCGTCGAAGGCGAGCCCGCTGCCGTCCGCGACCAGGTTCTTGACGAAAGTGATCCAGATGACCCAGCTCCACACCCCGAAGGCGAGCAGGAACCAGGAGACGGGGCGGCTGAGCTTCACAGAAACAGACCTTTCGTCACAGCGCCGGGCTCCCGGGTCCGGCCGGGGGTCCGGGAGTTGTCCCCCGGATGAGCACGGCATGAGACCAGTATCGCCAGAGCCTGTCCGGTTCCGTCCGCGGGGTGGGGGCGGAAGCGGGACTTCACCCCGTACGGCATGTACGTTTCCGACCGTGCCCGCTCCGAAGAAGACCGTCAGGCGATCCCTGCTGGTCACCTCCGCCGTCCTGTCGTCCCTCGCCCTGGCCGCGCCCGCCGCCGTCGCCGCCCCGAACCCCTCGGGCAGCCCCTCGGCGAGCCCGTCGGCGAGCCCGTCGGCCACTCCCCCGGCGTCGATGTCGACCGTGGGCGGCGCCCGGCTCGGCAGGCCGGGGACACAGGTGAACCTGGCGAGCGGTGTGCCGGTGCTGCCGAAGGACCTGAGCGCCCGCTCCTGGATCGTCGCGGACGCCGAGTCCGGTGACGTGCTGGCCGCGCACAACGCGCACTGGCGCCTCGCCCCGGCGAGCACACTGAAGATGCTGTTCGCGGACACGCTGCTGCCGAGGTTCCCGAGGGACGCCAAACACAAGGTCACCCCCTCCGACCTGGCCGGGATCGGCTCGGGCTCCAGCATGGTCGGGATAAAGGAGGACGAGACGTACACGGTCCACGACCTGTGGCTGGGCGTCTTCCTGCGCTCCGGCAACGACGCCGTGCGCGTGCTGTCCGCCATGAACGAGGGCGTCGAGAACACCGTCGAGGACATGAACGAGCACGCCGAGGAGCTCCAGGCCCTCGACACGCACGTCGTCAGCCCGGACGGCTACGACGCCGAGGGGCAGGTCTCGTCGGCGTACGACCTGACGCTGATCGCCCGCTCGGGAATGCAGAAGAAGGACTTCCGCGAGTACGCCTCGACGGTCAGGGCCAAGTTCCCGGGGAAGACGAAGAAGGGCAAGAAGGGCAAGACCGTCCGCGAGTCCTTCGAGATCCAGAACACCAACCGGCTGCTGTCCGGCGACTCGGACGTGCCCGTCTACGAGGGCATCGCGGGCGTCAAGAACGGCAACACCACCAACGCGGGCGCCACCTTCACCGGCGTCGCCGAGCGCGGCGGCAAGGTGCTGCTGGTGACGGTGATGAACCCGGAGAAGCCGGATCACAACGAGGTCTACAAGGAGACGGCCCGGCTGTTCGACTGGGGCTTCAAGGCGGCCGGGAAGGTGCAACCGGTGGGCGAGCTGGTGCCGCCCAGGGGTGCCGCGCAGGCCAGTGCCCAGCCCGGCGCGAACCCCTCCGGCGAGGCCGGCGGCTCCGGGGACGGCGGCAGCGGCACGGCCGGGACCGGTTCGAAGCCGGTGGCCGGCGCCCCGACCGCGGACGGTTCCAGCGGCATCGGGACCGCGCTCGGCATCACGGGCGGGGTGCTGGTGCTGCTCGCGGGCGGCGCGTTCCTGGTCAACCGCCGCTGGCCGCTGCCGGATCTGGTGCGCCGCCGGACTCGCCCGTGAGGCCCGGGACTTCGTCCTCCTTGCTCTGCGTCGCCGTCCAGGAGGCGCAGAACAGCACCAGCTTCGAGGTGAAGTTGATCCACAGCAGCAGCGCGACGGGCACCCCGAACGCGCCGTACATGCTCTTCGCCGCCACGCCCTGCAGATAGCCGCTGAGCAGCAGTTTCAGCAGCTCGAAGCCGATCGCGCCGGTCAGCGCCGCCACGAACAGGCGGTGGCGCGTCGGCTCGACGCCGGGCAGCAGCGTCAGGACGTAGAGCAGCAGCAGGAAGTTCGCGAGGACGGCGATCACGAACGCGGCGATGTGCAGCAGGACCCCGCCCCAGCCTCCCTCGTCGATGCCGAGTTCCCGGGTGATCCAGCCGATCATCGCGGAGGCGACGGCGGAGGCGGCGATGGTGACGAGCAGCGCGCCGCCGAGGCCGAGCAGGACCCCCGCGTCCTTGCCGTAGCGCACGGCGGGGTTCTCCTCCTCGTCGTCGAGGTCCCACACCGCCCGCAGGCACTCGCGCATCGAGCCGGCCCAGCTGACGCCGGTGAAGAACAGCAACGCGCCCGCGATGAGGCCGATCGTGCCGGCGTTGTCCACGAGGCCGGCGAGATCCAGCTGGTCGGAGATGCCGGGGACCTGCTCGGCGAGCTTGTCCTGCAGCTTCTCCTCCTGGCCCGTGCTGAGCGTGGCGGCGGCGATGGTGGCGGACACGGTCAGCAGCGGGAACAGCGCGACGAAACTCGTGAAGGTCATCGCGGCGGCCAGCCGCGTCCACTTCACGCGGTCCAGCCGCTCGTACGACCGCCACGCGTGCGTGATCATCAGCCGTTCCGCCCACGGCCCGATCAGCGGTAGCTTTTTCAGCCAGTCCATGATCCGACTCTGCCCTCCGCCCGGAACACCCATGTACGGGTACCCCAGAACCGCAGGACTGTGGCCAGCGCCATACCGATGACCGCGCCGGAGACGGTGTCCGCGCGCTGCGAGGTGAGCCCGAGGCCGTAGTGGCTGACGGCCAGGCAGAGCAGTTGTACGGCGGCGCCCGCGAGGTTCACGGCGAAGAACACGGCGTACGGGCGCAGGCCCGGGGCGCGCGTGGCGCGGTAGGTGCCGAGGGCGTTGCCCGCGTAGGCGACCGTGCAGGCGGCCAGGAAGGACAGGGACTTGGCGGTGAGCGGGTCGAGTCCGGCGGGCCCGCGCAGGTAGGTGAACAGGGCGAGGTCGACGGCGTAGGCGAGGAGGCCGACGGTGGCGAACCCGATGAGCTCCCGGCGGTCGGGGAGCGCGGGGCCCCGCCACGCGCGCGTGGTCACCAGTTCGCCACGGCCAGGCCGTACATCGCCACCCAGGCCACGCCGATGAGCGCGAGCGCGCGGTCGCGCAGGACGACGTCCTCGGGTTCGCCTGCCGTGCCGCGGTCGGCGAAGACGGCGTACCTGAGGATCGCCAGGATGAAGGCCACCATGGACAGTTGGCGCCAGGGCAGCACGCTGGTGTGCGGGACGCCGCCCTCCTCCATCGCCCACAGGCAGTAGCCGAGGACGGCGACGCCGGCCGCGAGCTGCCAGACGAAGCGGAGGTAGCCGGTGGTGTACTCGGTGAGCAACGCCCGGGTGGCGCCCGCCTTTCCGGCCATCTGGACGGCCTCCGAGTAGCGCTTGGCCGACACCATGAACAGGGCGCCGAATCCGGTGGTGATGAGGAACCAGCGCGACAGCGGGATGCCGAGGGCGAGTCCGCCGATCATGGCCCGCATCAGGAAGCCGGTGGTGACGACGGCGAGGTCGACGACGAGGACGTGCTTGAGGCTGACGCAGTAGGCCAGTTGCATGGCGAGGTAGGCGGTCAGCAGCGCGGCGACGGCCGGGCCGCACAGCCAGGCAGCGGCGGCGGGCGCGGCGAGGGCCAGGCAGCCGCCGACGGCGTAGGCGAGGGGCACGGGGACCTGCCCGGCGGCGACCGGGCGGAGCCGTTTGACGGGGTGGGCGCGGTCGGCGTCGGCGTCGCGGGCGTCGTTGACGAGGTAGACGGCGGCGGCGCAGGCGGTGAAGAGGACGAAGACCAGGGCGAGTCGGGTCAGGGCGTGCCGGGAGAAGAGCTCGCCGGCGGCGGCCGGGGCGGCGACCACGAGGACGTTCTTGACCCACTGCCTGGGGCGCGCGGTCCTGAGGAGACCGGCCAGGAGACCGCCCTTGCGGGGTGGCGCGGGCCGCTCCTGGTGGGTGCGCTGCCGCAGGACGGCCGTATCAGTCATGGTCGGCGCCTCCCCGCATCCAGCGGGCGCCCAGCCGGGCCGTGAGGGCGCCCAGGGCCGCGCCGGCGGCGACGTCCGTGGGGAAGTGGACGCCGGCCACCAGCCGTGAGACGCACATCAGGCCGGCGAGCGGCGGGACGGCGTGTGCTCCCAGGGCTCCGAAGGCGACGGCGGCGGCCGCCGCGGAGGTGGCGTGCGAGCTGGGGAAGGAGTGCCGGCCGGCGGTGCGCACCAGGGGCTCGACGTGTGCGGGGCGCGGGCGGCGCACGGCCCGTTTCACTCCCATGCTGACGAGGTGCGCCCCGGCGGTGAGGGCCGTGCCGCGCAGCCAGGCGCCGCGCCGTCTGCCGTCGACGGCGGCTCCGGCGAGGCCCGCCGCCAGCCACAGCGCCGCGTGCTCCCCCGCCCAGGACAGGGCGCGGGCGGCGCCGGCCACGCGCGGGTCGCTGCCGCACTCCCTGAGCGCCGAAACGATCCGGTGGTCCATGTCGTGCAGGTCGTCGAGGTCGTCCATGTGGACTCACTGTTCACGCCCACCAGGCCTGAACTCCGGCAATATTGAGCGACATCCCATTAATCACCCATTTCGGGGAGGGATGCCATGTTCACTAACTAATCGCTCACAGTAGGGCGATACGGTCACAGACATGTCTGCCGACACCGATTCCGACCCCGACGTCATGGGCCTGGACCACACCACCGTCACGGGCTGGGGCCGCACCGCCCCCACCGCCGCTTGGCTGATCCGCCCGCGCACGTACGAGGAGGCCGCGACGGCCGTCCGGGAGTGCGGCGCCCGCGGCGGGATCCCCCGGGGCCTGGGGCG
>NZ_POUC01000482.1 GCF_002891435.1 Streptomyces cahuitamycinicus | reverse complement strand
GTGCGGGGCGGGGTGCGGTGGGCCAGGGCGCGGGTGATCAGCACATCGCCCTCCGCGGACTCGGCGGCCGGCGCGAACCCCAGCGCCCGCAGGCCCTCCAGCAGCCCCGCCGGATCGGCCTGCGCGGCCAGCACGGTCGGGGCAAGCCGGCGCAGCCCGAGCCCGGCGGCGCGCTTGTCGGCGAGGATCTCGCTGAGCACCGCGTCGTCGTCGCAGCGCACGTACGCCGAGGCCGCGCCGACGCGCAGATGGCCGTGCCGGCGGGCCACGTCGTCGATCAGGTACGCCAGCGGCTGCGGCACCGGCGTGCGGGAGTGCGCGGCGAGGAAGGCGTGCAGGTCGGAGGCGGCCTGCCCGGCGTCCAGCGCCCGCCGCACCGAGCCGGGCGTGAACCGGTAGACGGTCGCCCCGCCCTTGGACTCGACGTCCGCCAGCACACCCAGCATGTCCGCGAGCGGCCGCCGCAGGGGCCCGGGCGCCACCGCCGTCAGGTCGGCCTGGAGCAGCACGTGGTCCAGCGGCTCGGGCAGCAGCGGGGCGACCAGCCGGGCCGCGGCGGCGGAGGCGACGGCCTGTTCGGCGGGGGAGAGGGGAGCGAGCGGGGCCGGCCGGTGATGGTGGTGGACGGGCAGCTTGTCCCCAGGGCCCGAGGGCTCCGCCACCGGGCTCGGCGTGGGGGCCGCGGGCGCGCCCAGCAGCGCCCTGCCCTGGGCCGACAGCGCGCCCCGGCCGGTGACGCCCAGCAGCTCCGCCTCGGACAGGGCCCACTCGGCGAGCCGGCCGCGCAGGTCGTCCTCACGCCGGTCGCCGCGCAGGGGCCGCTCCCAGCGCAGCCGGGCCAGCACCGACCCGGCGGCCGGAGCGGCGCCCTCCGGCAACCCGGCCAGCAGCGCCAGCACCCGATGCCGTACCTCGGGCGCCGCCGAGCGGTCCAGACCCGGCCCGAGCGCCGACAACGTACGGTCCTTGGCGTCCCGCCCGCCCACCAGACCGGCCGCCCGGGTCGCCGCCAGCCACGCCGTGACCAGCCGCGACCAGCGCTCGGCGGGGGGCTGCGCCAGCCACTCGTCGTACGCCGGGGTCGCCGCGTACCGCTCGTCCGCCTCGCCGTCCGAGGCGATCAGGCCCGCCGCGTACGCCAGCTCCACCCAGAACGCGGCGGCCGGCTCGGGCACGTCGAGGGCGACCGCGGTCCGCTTCAGGTCCCGCACGCTCAGCCCACCGGCCCGCATCACCGCCGGACCGCCCTCGTCCCAGTCCTTCAGCAGTTCCTCGACGGTCGCGAGCGCGGTGTACGCCTGCCCGGCCGCGGCGCTGTCCACAACCTGTGGGCGGTGAACGGTCGCCGCCTCCACGACCGGCGGCACCGGCTCGGGCACCCGGTGCGCCAGGCCCCGCCGCAGATGCAGGGCTACCTCGCGCGGCAGGACGACCGTCCCGGGCGCCGTCGGAAGCAGCAGTCCGCGGTCCAGCAGCCAGCGCAGCCGGGCCGCCGGATCGGCGGTGACCTGCCCGTACGGCGGCCCCCACACCAGGCGTTCCAGCACCTCGACGGAGTCCGCCGGGGCACCGGCGAGCAGCGCGGTCATCCGGGCCCGGTCCGTGAACAGCCCGGCCAGAGCGGTCACGGCGGAGACCGAGTCGTGCGTCGAGGCCAGCCCGGCGGTCGTGACGATCTCCTGGATCCGCCCCGGGGACATCCCGGCGGTGGCCTCCCGCACGGACGGGCCGAGCCCCGTCGGCGAGGGGTGCTGCGGCGAGGGGGCCAGCAGCTCGCGCGCCGTGCGGACCAGCCGCAGCCGGTCGTCGTCACCCCACACCAGGGCCTGCTCACGCAGCAGGTCGACGGCGTGCGGCAGGGCCGCGACGACAGCCGGGTCGGCGTCGTCCCCGGCCATGAGCCCGAGCAGTTCGCCGTAGGCCGCCGGGTCCGCCGCCACGGCCAGCGCCTCCGCCGTCTGCAACGCGAACCGGTCCAGCCGCTCCAGGGCCCGCACGACCGAGGCGCGGGTACCGGCGCGGGTCGCGAGCTGGGTCAGGTCGGTGGGGACGGGCGTGATGAGATCCGGGCGGCTGCGCAGGAGCGCGCCCAGCGCGGCGTCGCCCCGCGCGCGGAGCGCTTCCGCGAGGGAGCGGGGGGCCGGGGGCCTGTCCTCGGTGCTCATCCGGCCCACGGTAGCGGGTCGCCCCCGGCGGCCGGGGGCAACTGTGAGCCGCCTCGCCCCCCGAACGCGGGACGGGCTTTGGCCGCCCCGCCGGTCGTCGCGGTACCGTCGTCCGACGGCGTCACGCAACGCACCCGCCCCGGAGGGGACTTCGTGGGGATTGAGAGCGACCAGGTCGTTTACGAGTATCTGAGCCGCGTCGGCGACGTGGCCCAGCAGCGGCAGTTGTCGTCGGCCACCCGGATGCGACTGGTCGCGGACCTGCGCAACGAGATCGACAAGCGCCGCGCGAAGACCACCGTCGACTCGCCCGCCGCCGTCCGCCGCATCCTGTCCCGGCTCGGCAGCCCCGACGACATCGTGACCGCCGCGGCGGGCGGCACGGGCGGTGAGCCGTACAGTGCCGCTCCCGCCGCCGTCCCCGTGCAGCGCGAGGCCGAGCCGCAGGAGCGGGCGAAGGGCGTCGTGCGGCGCGTCGTACCGCGTCCCCGCCCGGCGCGGCCCGCCGCGGAGTCGCAGCCCGCGCCCTCCGACGGCCCGGCCCCGCCGCATCTGGCCGCCGGGCACGAGCTGGGCGACAGTGCGGTCCGGCCGGACTGGTGGCGGGTGGACAGCAGTCCCTTCGGCGTGGGCGACGAGGTGCCCGGCTTCGTGGGCGGCGTCGAGCTGCCGGACCTGCTGAAGCCGCCGGCGCCGCGCAAGGCCGGGAAGGAGCAGCCGGCGGCGGAGGAGACGGAACCGGTCGTCGAGGCGGCCGATGTGGCCGAGGTGGCCGGGAAGGGGAGCCGCCGCCGACTGCCGCGCCTGCCTGCCGGCGGCTGGAGCAACCCGCTCCTCCTGACCGCGGCCGCGCTCCTCGTCGCCGGTGCCGTGCTCGGCAACTGGTTCGTCCTCCTGCTCGGCTGGCTCATCGCCTACGCCTCACGCCGCCTGTCCCAGGCCGAGACGAAGTGGGCGGTGGTGATCCTGCCCGGCCTCTCCGTGGCGGGGGGCCTGGTCTGGCTGTGGGGCCGGATGAACGGCCGCTGGGGCGACCCGATCGCCGAGGGCCACATGAACGACGCGGTGGCCCAGACCTGGCCGTGGGTGGTGCGGGGAGCGGCGGTGGCGTCGGCACTGTTCCTGGTATGGCGCTCCCAGCGCTCGCGCTAGCCGGGCACGGCCCTCGCGCCGGGCCGCTCCCAGCCGTCGCGCCGGGTGGGCGCAGCCGTCACGCCGGGCGGGTCAGGGCTTCGCGCCGGTCGGGCGCAGCCGTCACGCCGGGCGGCCAGAGCCCTCGCGCTAGCCGGGCGCAGCCGTCACGCCAGCCGCGAACAGCCCTCGCGCCGGCCGGGCGCAGGCGGACGTCTGCCGTTCACCCCGCCTGGGCACAATGGCCCATATGGCACTCACCGTCGGCTTCGACCTCGACATGACCCTCATCGACTCCCGTCCCGGCATCCGCGCCTGCTACCAGGCGCTGTCCGAGCGGACGGGGACGTACATCGACGCCGACCTGGCGGTCACCCGGCTCGGGCCGCCGCTGGCGGAGGAACTGGTCAACTGGTTCCCGGCCGAGGAGGTCGCGGGAGTCGCGGACCTGTACCGGGAGATGTACCCGACGATCGCCATCGCCGCGACCCCGGCGATGACCGGCGCCCGGGAGGCCATCGCGGCCGTACGGGAGGCCGGCGGACGCGCGATAGTCGTCACCGCCAAGTACGAGCCCAACGCCAAGCTGCACCTCGCCCATCTGCGCATCGAGCCCGACGCCGTCATCGGCGACCTGTGGGCCGAGCAGAAGGCCGAGGCGCTGCGCGAGCACGACGCGGGCGTCTACGTCGGCGACCACGTCGGGGACGTGCGCGGCGCCCGGACCGCCGGGTCCCTCGCGGTCGCGGTGGCGACCGGCCCCTGCCCTCCGGAGGAACTGCGCGCGGCGGGCGCCGACGTCGTCCTCACCGACCTGACCGAATTCCCGCGGTGGCTTTCGGACTACCGTCCCGCGCGCGCCTGACGCCGGCCCGCCGCCACGGAACGCAGCACTCCCGCACCGGCCATCAGGAATCCGACCGCCATGAGCATGCTCAATCCGAACATGTACGTCGGAAAGGGCGACGTCCCGAGGAACAACGGGGCGACAGTGACCAGTGTGGCCACGGCGCCGATGAAGAAGACGACGGCTCCGGCACGGACCAGGCGGTCACCGGGAGCGGCGGAATTCGTTTGGGTTTTGTCACGCACCCGACCAGGGTAGTTCCCAGCGCGAAGGAACAACCGGGTGACGTCTTGTCACCGGCTGCAAGAGCATTAGCCTGGGTACCGGCGGGTCCGTACGGCCCGCCCGAGTGCTATCAAGAGCCGTTTCCAGAAGCAGTTTTCCGACGAGTACGAGGACGAGGACAGACGTGCCTACCGGCAAGGTCAAGTGGTTCAACAGTGAGAAGGGCTTCGGCTTTCTCTCCCGCGACGACGGCGGTGACGTCTTCGTCCATTCCTCCGTCCTCCCCGCCGGAGTCGACACCCTCAAGCCGGGTCAGCGCGTGGAGTTCGGCGTGGTCGCCGGGCAGCGCGGCGACCAGGCACTGTCCCTGGCGATCCTGGACCCGACCCCGTCCGTCGCCGCCGCGACCCGCAAGAAGCCCGACGAGCTGGCCTCGATCGTGCAGGACCTGACGACGCTCCTGGAGAACATCACGCCGATGCTGGAGCGGGGCCGCTACCCCGAGAAGACCGCCGGCAAGAAGATCGCGGGACTGCTGCGCGCGGTCGCCGACCAACTGGACGTCTGAGGCCTCAGGGAAAACGCAGCGCGTCCGGGCCGAGGGGCGGTACGAGCCCCTCGGCCGCCGCGCGGGTGAGCAGCCCGCGCACGGCCGCGTAGCCGTCCTCGCCGAGCCCGGCGGTGAACTCGTTGACGTACAGCCCGATGTGCTGGTCGGCGACGGCCGGGTCCATCTCCTGGGCGTGCTCCATGACGTACGGCCGGGACACCTCGGGGTCGTCCCAGGCGGCGCGCACGGACGTCCGGATGGAGTCGGCGAGCAGCCGCAGCTTCTGCTCGCCCAGCGACCGCTTGGCGATGATCGCGCCCAGCGGGATCGGCAGCCCGGTGGTGTCCTCCCAGTGCTCGCCCATGTCGGCGAGCTTGTGCAGCCCGTAGTTCCGGTACGTGAAGCGCGCCTCGTGGATCACGAGGCCCGCGTCGACCTTGCCGTCCCGCACGGCCGGCATGATCTCGTGGAACGGCATGACGACGATCTCGCCGACCCCGTCCGCCACGGTGTCCGCGGCCCACAGCCGGAACAGCAGATAGGCGGTCGACTTCTCGCTCGGCACGGCGACGGTCCGGCCCGTGAGTCCCCCAAGCTCTCGGCTTCGCTCGAGCAGGGAGGTGCCCCCACCATCGGCCTCCCGCGTCAGCACCAGCGGCCCGCAGCCCCGCCCC
>NZ_POUC01000481.1 GCF_002891435.1 Streptomyces cahuitamycinicus | reverse complement strand
CCCTCGGCCTGACCCTCGCCGACCCGCTCGACGCCCTCACCGACCTCCCCTCCTTCGACACCTCGGCGATGGACGGCTGGGCGGTCTGCGGGCCCGCCCCCTGGCACGTACGGGACGAGGGCGTCCTCGCCGGGCACGCCGCCCCCGTGTCCCTCACCGACGGCGAGGCCGTGCGGATCGCCACCGGCGCTCGCATCCCCCCGGACACCACGGCCGTCCTGCGCAGCGAGCACGGGCGCGCCGACGCCAAGGGCCGCCTGTACGCGACCAGGGACGTCGTCCCCGGCCAGGACATCCGCCCGCGCGGCCAGGAGTGCCGCACCGGCGACCAGCTCCTCGCCGTCGGCACCCTTGTCACCCCGGCCGTCCTCGGGCTTGCGGCGGCGGCCGGATACGACACCGTCACCGCCGTCCCCCGGGCCCGCGTCGAAGTCCTCGTCCTCGGCGACGAGTTGCTCACCCAGGGTCTGCCGCACGACGGTCTGATCCGGGACGCGCTCGGCCCCATGCTGCCGCCGTGGCTGCGGGCCCTCGGCGCCGAGGTCACCGCCGTCCGGCGCGTCCGCGACGAGGCCGACGCCCTGAACGAGGCCGTCACCACCTGCGACGCCGACGTCATCCTCACCACCGGCGGCACCGCGGCGGGTCCCGTCGACCATGTCCACCCCACCCTGCGCAGGATCGGCGCCGAACTCCTCGTCGACGGCGTCACGGTGCGCCCGGGCCACCCCATGCTGCTGGCCCGCACCACGCAGACCCAGCACCTCGTCGGCCTGCCGGGCAATCCGCTCGCCGCCGTATCCGGCCTGCTGACGCTCGCCGAGCCGCTGCTGCGGATCCTCGCGGCCCGCCCGGCCCCGGAGCCGTACACACTGCCGCTCCGGGACGCCGTGCACGGGCACCCGCACGACACCCGGCTCGTCCCCGTCGTCCTGCGCGGCGACGAGGCCGTTCCGCTGCACTACAACGGCCCCGCCATGCTGCGCGGCATCGCGGCGGCCGACGCGCTGGCCGTCGTACCGCCGGGCGGCGCACGTTCGGGGCAGGAGGCGGAACTGCTCGACCTGCCCTGGGCGTCCGCAGGAATCGGGGTGTGTTTCACGTGAAACTTCCGGGCCAGGACGCGATCGCCCGCCAGGCGGACGAGCATTTGGTGACCCATCGGGTCTCACTACCGAGGAAGGTGGTGGAGCACCCGTTCCGCCAGGTCGCCAAGCGGCTCTCCATCGCGGTGCTGGTGCTCGTCGTGACCGCGCTGATCGTCTGGGCCGACCGGGACGGCTACAACGACAACGCGGGCGGTGGCGTCGACCTCCTCGACGCCTTCTACTACGCGACCGTCACGCTCTCCACCACCGGTTACGGTGACATCGCACCGGCCAGCGACGCCGCTCGGCTCACCAACATCCTCATCATCACGCCCCTGCGCGTGCTGTTCCTGATCATCCTGGTCGGCACCACCCTGGAAGCCCTCACCGAACGCACCCGGGAGGAGTGGCGGCTGACCCGCTGGAGGTCCACCTTGCGCGATCACACCGTCGTCATCGGCTTTGGCACGAAGGGCAGGTCGGCGATCCGGACCGTCTGTGCGACGGGCCTGAAGAAGGAGCAGGTCGTCGTGGTCGACCCGAGTTCCAAGGTGGTCGACGCCGCGACCGCCGAGGGCTACGCGGGCATCGTCGGGGACGCCACGCGCAGCGAGGTGCTCAAGCGCGCCGAGGTGCACAAGGCACACCAGATCATCATCGCGACCCAGCGCGACGACACGGCCGTCCTGGTGACGCTGACGGCCCGGCAGCTCAACCGCGGGGCGAAGATCGTGGCGGCGGTGCGCGAGGAGGAGAACGCGCCGCTGCTCAAGCAGTCCGGAGCCGACGCGGTGATCACCAGTGCCAGCGCCGCGGGCCGGCTGCTCGGCCTCTCCGTTCTCAGCCCCTCGGCCGGCATGGTGATGGAGGACCTCATCCAGCAGGGCACCGGCCTCGACCTCGTCGAACGGCCGGTCGTCAAGGCCGAGGTGGGCAAGAAGCCGCGCGAGGTCGCCGACCTGGTGGTGAGCGTCATACGTGGTCACCGGGTCCTCGGCTACGACGATCCGGCCGTCGGGAGACTGGAGCTGACCGACCGGCTCATCACGATCGTGCGGAAGACCCCGGCCACCCAGGTCGCGCCGGACATCCGCCCCATGCCCCCGATGCCCCGCAACAACTGAAGGCAGGGCAGAAGCACGCCGGCCGCCGCGCACCACCCGGTGCGCGGCGGCCGGCGAAACCCGGAGACCCGCTACTTCCGGTTGTACAGCCGCATCGTGACCGGCCCGAAGACCAGCATGAACAGCCCGGCCCAGCCCAGCGACCAGGCGACCTCGGCGGCCGGCCAGTCGCCGCCCATCAGACCGCGCACCGCCGACGCCAGATGGGTGATGGGGCTGTTGTTCACGAACGCCTGCAACCAGCCCGGCATCGTCTTCGGGTCCACGAACACGTTGGACAGGAAGGTGAGCGGGAAGATCACCATCATGCTGACGCCCATCACCGACTTCTCGGTGCGCAGCATCAGCCCGAACATCGTCCAGATCCACGAGAAGGCGAACGAGAAGGCCACCAGCAGGGCGATCCCGGCGAGCACACCGGCGACCCCGCCGTCCGGCCGGTAGCCGAGGATCATGCCGACCGTGAGCATCACGATCGACGCGATCGTGTACCGCAGGGCGTCACCGAGCAGATAGCCGACCATCGTCGACGGCCGCCAGATCGGCAGGCTGCGGAACCGGTCGAACACGCCCTTCTCGATGTCGGTGTTCACGGAGATACCCGTGTACATCGTGATCATCACGACCGACATCACGAGGATGCCCGGCAGCAGGAACTGGATGTACTCCTTCGGCGAGCCGGCCAGCGCCCCGCCGAACAGGTACGTGTACATCAGCACCATCATGATCGGGAACGCCGTGACGTCGAAGAGCTGCTCCGGCACGTGCTTGATCTTGAGGATCGCCCGCCAGCCGAAGGTCATCGAGGCCGACCACGCACTGGGCCGCGGCGGCCGCTCCTTGGAGACGAGCAGCGCGGCGAGGGAATCGGTGCTGACCGGGGCGAGCTCTGTGCTCTCGGTGGTCGTCGCGGTGCTCATGCCGCCACCTCGTCCTTCGGGTCGTCGGAGCGGTCGGAGGAGTCGTGCGTGTCGTGCCCGGTGAGGGCGAGGAACACCTCGTCGAGGCTGGGCTGGCCCAGCGAGAAGTTGTCCACGGTGATCCCGGCGCGGGCCAGTTCGCCCAGGGCGCGGGAGGCCTGCTCGGCGGCGGAGTCGTCGCCGGCCGCCGTGGTGAGGCGGGCGGTGAGGGCCACCGGGTCGGGCTCCGGCTGCACCTGCGCGTCCAGGGCGCGTCGTAGCAGGCCGGCCGCGAGATCGCGCTGCTCGGGATCTCGTAGGCGCAGATGGACGGAGCCGGCGCCGACGGACGACTTCAGCTCGCCCTTGGTGCCCTCGGCGATCACCCGGCCGCGGTCGATGACGGCGATCCGGGACGCCAGCTGGTCGGCCTCGTCCAGATACTGCGTGGTCAGCAGCACCGTGGTGCCCTGGGCGACCACGGCCCGCACGATGTCCCAGACCTGGTTGCGGCTGCGAGGGTCCAGGCCGGTCGTCGGCTCGTCGAGGAAGAGCAGGTCGGGGGTGTTGAGGATGGACGCGGCGATGTCGATGCGGCGCCGCATGCCGCCGGAGTAGTGCTTGACCTGCTTTGCCGCCGCCTCCGAGAGCCCGAAGGCCTCCAGGAGCTGGCCGGCGCGTTCGCGGGCGGCCTTCTTGTGGTGTCCGAGGAGCCGGCCGAGCAGGACCAGGTTCTCGGTGCCGGTGAGGTCCTCGTCCACCGACGCGTACTGGCCGGTGAGGCTCACCCGGCCGCGTACCTCGTCCGCCTCGCGGACGACGTCGTGGCCGAAGACATGCGCCTCGCCGCCGTCCGGCCGCAGGAGTGTGGCGAGCATCTTCACGGTGGTGGTCTTGCCGGCGCCGTTCGGGCCGAGGACGCCGTAGACCGTGCCCGCGGGCACGGCCAGGTCGACTCCGTCCACGGCCCTCGTCTCGCCGAACGTTTTCACCAGGCCCGCGGTCTCGATCGCCAGGCCGGACGTTTGCGTGCTCATGCTTCGGGTCCTTCCGCGTGCTTGGGCTACGCATGGAAAGACCCTTACGGTCGCGCAAACTCATCGGTTCCGCACCCGGGTTTTGCGGGGACCGGACCAAAGGCGTAGCCGCGGCGGTCCCGGGGACGGAGCGGACTCGGTCCGAGGACCGAGGGGTACGGTCCCTTGCATGCATGCGATCACGATTCCCGAACCTGGTGGGCCCGAGGCGCTGGTCTGGGGCGAGGTCCCCGATCCCGTGCCCGGCGAGGGCGAGGTCCTGGTCGAGGTGGCGGCGGGCGCCGTCAACCGGGCCGACATCCTGCAGCGGCAGGGCTTCTACGAACCGCCGCCCGGCGCGTCCCCCTACCCGGGCCTGGAGTGTTCCGGGCGGATCGCCGGGATCGGCCCCGGCGTCTCCGGCTGGAACGTCGGCGACGAGGTGTGCGCGCTGCTCTCCGGCGGCGGCTACGCCGAGAAGGTGGCCGTCCCGGCCGGGCAGCTGCTGCCCGTGCCCGAGGGGGTCGGCCTGAGTCAGGCGGCGGCGCTGCCCGAGGTGGTCTGCACCGTCTGGTCGAACGTCTTCATGGTCGCCCACCTGCGGCCCGGCGAGACGCTCCTCGTGCACGGCGGGTCCAGCGGCATCGGCACGATGGCCATCCAGCTGGCCAAGGCCTTCGGTGCGCGGGTGGCCGTGACGGCCGGTACGAAGGAGAAGCTCCAGGCGTGCGCCGAGCTGGGCGCCGACATCCTGGTCAACTATCGCGGGCAGGACTTCGTCGAGGAGGTCAGGACGGCGACGGACGGCGCCGGTGTCGATGTCATCCTCGACAACATGGGCGCCAAGTACCTGGAGCGCAACGTCAAGGCCCTCGCCGTCAACGGCCGCCTCGCGATCATCGGCATGCAGGGCGGTGTCAAGGGCGAGCTGAACATCGGCGCCCTGCTGGCCAAGCGCGCCGCGATCAGCGCGACGTCCCTGCGTGCCCGGCCCCTGGAGGAGAAGACCGCCATCGTCGCGGCCGTACGCGAGCATGTCTGGCCGCTGTTCGCGGACGGCCACCTGCGCCCGGTCGTCGACCGTGAGCTCCCGATGCGGGACGCTGCCGCCGCACACCGGGTGGTCGAGGAGAGCGGCCACGTCGGCAAGGTCCTGCTGATCACCTCGCAGGACGCCTGACACCCGGCGCTGCGGAGGTCCGTCAGAAGTCTCCGGACCAGTCCCCTGGGCCAGTCCCCTGCCAGTCCCCTAGACCCTCCGCAGCCGCAGCGCGAAGAACGCCAGGCCCAGCCCCAGTCCGATCAGGACCAGGCCGCTGCCCAGGGGCAGGATCCGCAGGACCGGGCGGACGGGCCGTTCGGCGCTGGCGGCCTCCCGCACGGGCTGCTCCGCAGGAGCGGAGGTCACCGGGGCGGTCCGCCGCGGCTCCTCGGGGAGCGCCGTGGCGTCCGCGACGCCCGGCCCCTCCCCGGCG
>NZ_POUC01000480.1 GCF_002891435.1 Streptomyces cahuitamycinicus | reverse complement strand
GAGCAGGACCTGCCCCTACCACCCGCCCGCCGCCTACGACGCGCTGCGCACCGAACGGCCCCTGACCCGCATCACCCTCTTCGACGGCCGCGAGGCCTGGCTGGTCAGCGGGCACGCCACCGCCCGCGCCCTACTGGCCGACCCGCGCCTGTCGTCCAACCGCGACCGGCCCGGCTTCCCGGCCCCCAGCAGGCGCTTCGCCGGAATCCGCAACCGCAGAACGGCCCTGCTGGGCGTCGACGACCCCGAGCACCGAGCCCAGCGGCGGATGGTCGTCGGGGATTTCACGCTCAAGCGCGCCGTCGGACTCCGGCCACGCATCCAGCAGATCGTGGACGAGCGGCTCGACGCGATGATCGCCGAGGGCCCCGTCGCGGACCTGGTGAGCGCCTTCGCGCTGCCCGTGCCGTCCATGGTGATCTGCGCCCTGCTCGGCGTCCCGTACACCGACCACGACTTCTTCGAGGCCCAGTCGCGACGGCTGCTGCGCGGCCCGGAGACCGCCGACGTACTCGATGCGCGCGACCGGCTGGAGACGTACTTCGGCGAGCTGATCGACCGCAAACAGCAGGATCCCGGCACCGGCCTGCTGGACGACCTGGTCCAACGGCGGCTGCGCGAGGGCGACCTCGACCGCGAGGGCCTGATCGCCATGGCTCTCATCCTGCTGGTCGCGGGTCACGAGACGACCGCCAACATGATCTCGCTCGGCACCTTCACCCTGCTCCAGCACCCCGAGCGGCTCGCCGAGCTGCGCGCGGACCAGCGACTGCTGCCGGCCGCGGTCGAGGAGCTGATGCGGATGCTGTCGATCGCGGACGGCATGCTGCGTCTCGCCGTCGAGGACATCGAGGTGGGCGGGACGACGATCCGCCAGGGCGAGGGGGTGGTCTTCGCGACCTCCGTCATCAACCGCGACGAGACGGTCTACCCCGAGCCGGACACGCTCGACTGGAGCCGCCCGGCCCGTCACCACGTCGCGTTCGGCTTCGGCATCCACCAGTGCCTCGGCCAGAACCTCGCCCGCGCCGAGCTGGAGATCGCCCTGCACAGCCTCTTCGCCCGGCTGCCCACCCTGCGCCTGGCCGCTCCGGCCGAGGAGATCCCCTTCAAGCCGGGCGACACGATCCAGGGGATGCTGGAACTCCCCGTGACCTGGTAAGAGGCACCATGCGCATCGGCATCGACAAGGACGTCTGCATCGGCGCGGGCCAGTGCGCCCTGACCGCCCCGGACGTGTTCACCCAGGACGACGACGGCTACAGCACCCTGCTGCCCGGCGCGGAGGGCGGCGGCAGCCCGCTGCTGCGGGAGGCGACCCGTGCCTGCCCGGTCGGCGCCATCACCGTGTCCGGGACGGTGGGCTGACCTCGGTCTCACCCGGCGTCCGGGAGCTGCCGGCCCGCCTAGCGCGCCTCGGCCGCGGGCTCGGCGCTCCCGGTCACCCCAGCCGTGACCACGGCACCCTCGGCCGGCAGGAAGAGAGCTGCCCGGCCGGCGCGTCGGGCAGCCACGCCGCCACCAGCGCGCCGAAGTACTCCCGGAACGCCCGCGACGAGCACGGCCTGATGACCCACCGCGAGGCGGGCATCAACGATCTGCCGATCGAGGAGAGGGAGCGCCGCATCCACGGTCACGGCCGGAGGCCGAACGCGGAGCCGCTTTCCCCCTCCGGTGAGCCCGGAGCAGTCGCTAGGGTTTCCGGGATGACCGAACAGGCCGCCCGCCCGCCCTTCCTCTACGTCGTCGTCTGCGCCGCGGGTATCGCCGCCGACGTCGGCCAACTGATCGCCGCCGCACAGGAACGGGGCTGGGATGTGGGCGTCATCGCGACGCCCGTCGCCATGAACGGCTTCTTCGACACCGCCGCCGTCGAGGCCAGGACCGGCCGCCCGATCCGGTCCGCCTGGCGAACCCCCAAGGAACCGCGCCCCTTTCCGGCGCCCGATGCGGTGGTGGTCGCCCCCGCGACCTTCAACACCGTCAACAAGTGGGCGGCCGGCATAGCCGACACTCTCGCCCTGGGCACCCTCTGCGAGGTCGCGGGGCTCGGCGTGCCGATCGCCGTCCTGCCCTGCGTGGCCGACGCCCTGGCCGCCCACCCCGCCTACCGGGACAGCCTCGAACGGCTGCGCGGGATGGGCGTCCGGTTCGGCGATCCGTACGCCGGAGAGCCGGACGAGGCAGGCGGGCGGCGCGAGTTCGCGTGGGACAGGGCCCTGGACCTGGTCGAGCGCGGCTGACGGCTCGGTACCGACCACGGCGACCTCTGACGCATCCACCGCTTCGAGCCGCACACCCGGTCGAGGAGACGATGGAGGCCCTGCACGACGTCGTCAAGGCGGGAAAGGTCCGCTGCATCGGGGCGAGTTCGATGTAAGCCTGGCAGTTCTCCAAGATGCAGTACACCGCGCGGCAGCCGGTACCGGGAGGGCGACCGCACCGTCGTCGAGGCGGTCACCCGTATCGCCGGGAAGCGGGGCGCCCCCGCGCGCAGGTCGCCCTCGCCCGGCTCCTCCACCAGCCCACGGTGACCGCCCCGATCGTCGGCGCCTCCAGGCCCGGTCATCAATCTCGCGCGGTTCAGTGGGGACCCTGCGGCGCGAACTCCGTGCCGCAGGGCCCCGCCCCCTCGCTCTCCGCCAGCTCCACCCTGGCCCCGCTCATCGTCAGCGTCCGGTAGTAGCGCCCGATCCGCTCCGCCGACCGCCCCACGTAGTGTCCGATGAACGACCGCCGGAACCGCTCCGAGGCCCGGTTCGGCTGCGACCCGTGCACCAGGCTCCCGTTGAAGAACAGGACGTCCCCCGGCGCCATGTCCACCGGCACCGGAGCCGCTCCCGAGGGCGGCGGAACGTACTCCCGGGCGAAGGACACGTCCGAGTCGGCGAGCTCCGGGCAGAACAGGTCCATGCGATGTGTGCCCGGCACGACCTCCAGCCCGCCGTTCTCCCGGTCGATCACGTCGCAGGCCACCCACGCCGCCACACACGTGCCGGGCTCCACCCGCAGATAGAAGTTGTCCTGGTGCAGCGCCTGCCCCCGGGCCCCCGGCGGTTTGAAGTAGAACATGCTCTGCGCGGCCAGCACCTCCTCGCCGAGGAGAGCCTCCAGCACCGTCCGCAGCCGGGCGTCCAGCATGACCTCACGCGCGAGGCCGTTGATCTCGTGCGGGTGCATCACCCGGGGCCAGACGTGCAGTGGATCGGCGCCCGGCACGTCCGCCGCGCGCGGCTCGAAGTGGCCCGGAACCGGACCGGCCGCCCGCAGCGCCGCGAACTCGCCGCACAGCCGCTCGATCTCGTCGGCCCCGAAGAGCCCACGCACCACCGTGAAACCGTCCTCCTCGAAGCCCTCCCGGTATCGCCGCAGCCCGGCGGGGTCCAGGATGGAAGCCCCGGCGGCGCTGTTGCCCGTGACTGTCATGACGCACTCCTCGGTCAGGTGTCCTCGGTACGGAACGCTAGGCTCCCGAGCCGCCAAGGAGGATGCCCGTGCGTGCTGACGGATTGCCCGCCGCTGCTGGGCGCGGGAACACCGGCGGCTCCGGGGACACCGGGGACCCGGCCCCGCCGCCCGGGCTGGTGGTGCTCGGCCACTTCCACCAGAGCCCCGGCTACGCGGTCAGCCGACCGAACGGCTCGGCGAGCTGGCTCTTCACCTGGACCACCGGAGGCCGGGGACGGCTGTGGCAGGGCGGCGCGCGGGCCTGCGCCGGTGCGGGCCGGCTGGTCGTGCTCGCCCCGGGCGTCCCGCACGGCTACGCCGTCGAGTCCGGCGCCCGGCACTGGCGGTTCTGGTGGACGCACTGCCAGGCCCGCCCGTCCTGGACCGCGTGGCTGCGGCCCTACGACGCCGGGGACGGGATGTACGTCGTCACCTCCGCCCCGGCCGGGGTGCACGGCCGTGTCGAGAGGGCGTTCCGGCGGATGCACGCCGACGCCCGCTGGACCGGCACCGAGGCGCCGCCCGGCGCGTCACCTCCGGACGGGCAGGTCGCCGTGGCGCACGGCAGTGCGGCCCGTGAACTGGCCCTGTGCGCACTGGAGGAGATCCTCCTCCTCACCACCGCCGGTGCCCGGCCGACGGAGCCCCGGCCCGGCCTCGACGCACGGATCCGCCGCGCCCAGGAGCTGATCGACGCCGACCCGGGCGCCCCGCACACCGTCCGGTCGCTCGCCGGGAGCGTCGCGCTCTCGCCGTCCCGCTTCGCCCATCTGTTCAGCCGACAGGTCGGGCAGTCGCCCATGCGTGCCCTGCGCGAGGCGCGGCTGCGCCACGCCGCCCGGTTGCTGGAGAGCACCGACCTGCCGGTGGAACGCGTCGCCGCGGCCTCGGGCTTCGCCAGCCCTTTCCACTTCAACCGCACCTTTCGCGAGCGCTACGGAACGCCCCCCGGGGCCTACCGCACGAGGCGGGGCGAGCCGCCCGCCTGAGCACCGCTATTGGTTCCCGGACAGGCCGCGAAAGGCACGCGCCCGGAAGGCGGCCGGCGGTGTGAGCTGCTGTGCGGGGCGGTGCCTCAATGGTTTCGACGGTGGCCTCCGGGGTGGCCGAAATGCGCGCCGCCAATGGGGGCAGACACCACGGAAATACCTTTCACCCCGCTGCTTGACATCTTGTCAAAAAGCGCTGGTGGCGCCCGCAATGCACGAAACCGCGTGATCTCTTGTTCCCTGCCGCTGACCTGTGCAAAGGTGTGCCCTGTCGGCGTGCCAACATCACGCCCTTCTTCCGTATGCGCGAGGCCGACGAGCCGGCATACCCCTTGGTATGGACTTTACCCCGCATGTCCTTGAGAGGAATGCAGTCTTGAAAGACGCAGGCCCGTCGAATTCCCCGGCCCCGGCCCGCAGGTTCGGCGCGACGGACGAGCAACTGAGCGCGGAGCTCAGGAAGTGGACCGGGGCGACACCCGCGCTCCACCCCGTCGGCGAACTGCTGGACCGGCACTGGGAGGCGGCCTTCGGCTACGCCCGGCTCTGCACCGACGGACCGCGCTCCGCGGGAATGCTCACCACCGCGGCTTTCACTCGGCTCTTCGGCGAAACCCTCCGCCAGAACGGCCCGACCTCCGCATGGCGGTCCCACCTGCTCGTCACCGTGCGGCGTATCGCGGTCGAATGGGCCGGTGATCACAGACTCGACATGCTCCACCCGGAGCTGCTCACCGGCGTCGGCGAAGGCGAGCGCCCCGCGTCGCGGCTGCTGCCCTCGCAGCGGCGGCGCCTGCTGTCCGGGGCCTTCCAGCGGCTGCCCCAGTCGGGTCGCTGCCTGCTGTGGCACGTCGACGTCGAGGCCGAACCCCTCACCTCCCCGGCCGGGTTGCTCGGCCTGGACGAGGAGGGCGCACGCGTCGAACTGGGCCGGGCCCGGGACCGGCTGCGCGAGGAATGCCTCCAACTGCACCGTGAACTCGCCCCTGACGAGGAGTGCCGGCGCTATCTGCGCCTGCTCGACGTGACGTACCGTCGCGGAGGTCTCGCCCTCGACCCGGATCTACGCGCACATATCGAGGGCTGCGGGCACTGCAGCGCCGCCGCCGACCAGCTGGACCAGTTCAACCACGGCCTGGGCGTCGCCCTCTCGGAGGCGGTGCTGGGCTGGGGCTGT
>NZ_POUC01000047.1 GCF_002891435.1 Streptomyces cahuitamycinicus | reverse complement strand
AGATGTTTATAAGAGACAGGCCCGGCGCGGCGTCAGATGGCCCCCGCTGCGAAATCCCCGGTACGCCGCTCCCCACAGCGGCACGTTCACCACCGCCCGCCGGCGGCCCGACGCCTTCAGATACGCACGGGCGAAGGACTCCAGCGGCCGCACCTCCGGCCCGCCCATGTCCTCGACCCGCCCCGCCGGCGCGGCCGCCGCCAGCTCGACCAGCCGGTCCGCGACCTCGGCCACCTCCACCGGCTGGTCGCGCACGCCCGCAGGGAGGAACATCACCGGAAGCTTCGACAGCCCCTGGAACATCATGATCAGCAGATCGTGGAACTGCGTCGCCCGCAGCACGGTCCAGCCGATCCCCGACTCCTCGACCAGCTTCTCCACCGCGAGCTTGCTCCGGTAGTACGGGAACGGCACCTCGTCTACACCCACGATCGACATGTAGACAAGATGACGCACGCCCGCTGCCCGCGCCGCCCTGATCAGGTTCCGGGCCGCCTGCTCGTCCCCCTTCTGCCCGGACGCGCAGTGCACCACGGTGTCCACACCGGCGACGGCCGTGTCCAGCGCGGCTCCACCCGCCCGCAGATCCACCGCGTACGGCTCGCTGTGCCGGCTGAGCACCCGCACCTCGTGCCCGCTCGTGCGCAACCGCTCCGCGACGAGCCGCCCCAGCGTTCCGGTGCCGCCGGTCACCAGGATCGTGGTCATGCTGTTCAGCCCCTTCGGACGCCGGGCGCTCCCGGGTGGAGCGCCCCTCGCCGACTCAGACCGAACAGCCCCGCCGAATGTGACAGGCGCGCCCCGCGGTCCTACGTCCGGGTGAGCTGACGCCGTGCGAACGCCAGCTTGTCCGGGTTGACCACGGCCCGCACACCGGTGACCAGCCCGTCGCGCACCTCGACGACCGACAGTCCGACGAGCGTGTCGCCCGCCCAGCTCGCCAGCCCCAGCGCCCCGTTGACCTCCGTCGGCACGAAGTCCAGGCCCCCCGCGAACTTCGGCCCGCCACCCGCCAGGAAGCGGGCGATGCCGAGCCCGCCCTCGATGGGCCACCGCGCCGCGGTGACCTTGCCGCCACCGTCGCTCCACCAGGTCGCGTCGGCCGCGAGCAGCTTCTCCAGCCCGGCCAGGTCCCCGTCACGGGCCGCTGTGATGAACGACGTGACCAGCTCTTCCTGCCGCTCGGAGGCGGGCTCGAACCGGGCCTGCGGTTCGCCCACCCGCCGCACGGCACGCCGGTACAGCTGACGGCTGTTGGCCTCGCTCAGTTCCAGCACCCCGGCGATCTCCCGGTGCCCGTAGCCGAACGCCTCCCGCAGCACGTACACGGCCCGTTCGGTCGGCGTCAGCCGCTCCAGCAGCACCAGCATCGCCATCGACACCGCCTCCCGCTGTTCCGCGGACTCCAGCGGGCCGAGCGTGCCGTCCGAGGTGACCACGGGTTCGGGCAGCCAGGTCCCGACGTACCGCTCGCGCCGGGCACGCGCGGAGGTGAGCCGGTTCAGGCAGAGATTGGTGACGACCTTGGCCAGCCAGGCCGCCGGATGCTCGATCCCCGCCCGGTCGGCGCCGCTGTAGCGCAGGTAGGCGTCCTGGACCGCGTCCTCGGCCTCCTCCGCGGAGCCAAGCAGTTGGTAGGCGAGGGAGAACAGCCTGGGCCGGTGGACTTCGAACTCCTCGGCCGTGGTCGTGGTCATACGACTCACCCTGCCAGAACGCCGTGCGCACGGCGTGGGAAGACCCGACGGCGGGCAAGGGCCGTCGTCACCGCCGCCGGGCCGGTCAGTGGGGTTGAGCCGAGCCAGGCGTTGACCCTAGAAAGGACTAGACCATATCGTCAATAGGTGTGTACCAATGCCTCAAGGGAGCCCGGCGGTGAGGGAGTTGGAGCGTTTGTCGCGCTGGGGAACGGCGGGGGCACCGTCTGTGAGGCAGCCCACACACTCCGCCCCTTTGAACGGGGATCAGGCGTGGCACACTGGCCGTGTACCAGTAGCAGCGCACTCCGGGGTCGGTGAAAGTCCGAACCGGCGGTTACAGTCCGCGACCCGGTCGCCTCCAGCGGCCGGTTGACCAGGTGAAATTCCTGGACCGACGGTTAAAGTCCGGATGGGAGGCAGTGCGCGGCGAGCGGGCATTCGTGCGCGCCGCCGAGAAGTCCGTCCCCGTGGCGGACTCCGTCCGGCGTCGTCCTCGGTGTCCCTGCTCGTACTTCTGTCGTCATCGACAGCCCCGGAGTCCGTGCCCGAAGAGGCAGGAGGACCCGGGAAGTGTTCACCGGAATCGTCGAAGAGCTGGGCGAGGTCACCGCCGTCGAGACCCTCGACGACGCCTGTCGCTTCCGCCTGCGGGGGCCGGTCGTCACCGAAGGCGCCAAGCACGGCGACTCGATCGCCGTGAACGGCGTCTGCCTCACGGTCGTCGACCACGAGGGCGACGAATTCACCGCCGACGTCATGGCCGAGACCCTGAACCGCTCCAGCCTCGGCGCCCTCGAAGCCGGCTCCCGGGTCAACCTCGAACGCCCCATGGCCGTCGGCGACCGCCTCGGCGGGCACATCGTGCAGGGCCATGTGGACGGCACCGGCGAGATCCTGGAGCGCAAGCCCTCGGAGCACTGGGAGATCGTGACGATCTCCCTCCCCGCGGACCTCACCCGGTACGTGGTCGAGAAGGGCTCCATCACCGTCGACGGCATCAGCCTCACGGTCGTCGGCGCCGGCCCCGACCACTTCACCGTCAGCCTCATCCCCACCACCCTCGACCTGACCACGCTCGGCCACAAGCAGCCCGGCGACCCGGTCAACCTCGAAGTGGACGTCATCGCCAAGTACGTCGAGCGGATGCTGGGTGACCGCGCGCAGGGAGCGACCCGGTGAACTCTCTGAACTCCGAGGCCTTCACCCTCTTCGGCCAGCACATCCTCTGGTCGGACATGGTCGGCAACCTCTTCGGCCTGGCCGCCCTCGCCCTCGGCTGGCGGCGCTCCATCTGGACCTGGCCCGTGCAGTTCCTGGCCGGACTCATCCTCTTCGGCGCCTTCTTCGGCCATCTGACCGGCAGCGCGGGCAAGCAGGCGGTCGTCGTGCTCGTCGCCGTCTACGGCTGGTGGCAGTGGCAGCGCGGCAAGGAGCAGGGGGACGACGGCCACATCGCCGTACGGTTCGCCACCTGGCGGGAGCGCGCGGTGATGGCCGCGGCGGCCGCCGCCGGCACGGTCGCGGTGGCGCTGCTCTTCACGGCGTACCCCAAGCTGTCCTGGGACCCCTGGCCGGACGCCTACATCTTCGTCGGCACCATCGTCGCCATGTACGCCCAGGCACGCGGCATGGTCGAGTTCTGGTTCGCCTGGCTGCTCGTCGACGTCGTCGGCGTCCCCCTCAACTTCGCCAACGGCTACGCCTTCTCCGGCTTCGTCTACGTCATCTACGGCGCGCTCGTCCTGTGGGGCCTGCGCGACTGGTGGCTGCGCTCGCGTCAGGCCGCGCGGCCCACCCTGGAAGGAGCGCCGGCATGAATGCCGCAACCGCCCTGTACAGCACCGGCGACGTCGAGAGCTTCGCACTCGACCCCGTCGAGCAGGCCATCGCCGACATCGCGGCCGGCCGCCCCGTCGTGGTCGTCGACGACGAGGACCGGGAGAACGAGGGCGACCTCGTCATCGCCGCCGAGAAGGCGACCCCCGAGATCGTCGCCTTCATGATGAGCGAGTGCCGCGGCCTGATCTGCGCCCCCATGGAGGGCGACGAGCTGGACCGGCTGAGGCTCCCGCAGATGGTCGAGGACAACACCGAGTCGATGAAGACCGCGTTCACGGTCTCCGTCGACGCCTCCGCCACGCACGGCGTGAGCACCGGCATCTCCGCCTCCGACCGTGCCACCACCCTCCAGTTGCTCGCCGACGGCGTGTCCGGGCCCGACGACTTCGTCCGTCCCGGCCACATCTTCCCGCTGCGCTCCCGGCCCGGCGGGGTCCTCACCCGAAACGGTCACACCGAGGCCGCCGTCGACCTCGCCCGCCTCGCGGGCCTGCGCCCGGCCGGTGCGATCGTCGAGATCGCCGGCGAGGACGGCACCATGCTGCGCCTGCCCGAGCTGATCCCCTTCGCCCGCAAGCACGGTCTGACGATCATCTCCATCGAGGACCTGATCGCCTACCGCCGCAGCAGCGAACCCACCGTCCGCCGCGAGGCCAGGACCCAACTGCCCACCGCCCACGGCACCTTCACCGCCCACGGCTACCGCTCCACCGTCGACGGCGTCGAGCACGTCGCCCTGGTGCACGGCGAGATCGGCGACGGCCAGGACGTCCTCGTCCGCGTCCACTCCGAATGCCTCACCGGCGACGTCTTCGGCTCGGCCCGCTGCGACTGCGGCCCCCAGCTCGACGCCTCCCTCGCCCGCATCCAGGAAGAGGGCCGGGGCGTCGTGGTCTACCTGCGCGGACACGAGGGCCGCGGCATCGGCCTGATGTCCAAGCTGCGCGCCTACGAACTCCAGGAGCGCGGCCGCGACACCCTTGACGCCAACCTCGAACTCGGCCTGCCCGCCGACGCCCGCGACTACGCGGCGGGGGCACAGATCCTCGCCGACCTCGGCGTGCGCGGCGTCCGGCTGCTGACCAACAACCCCGACAAGACCGACGCGCTCGTCCGGCACGGCATCGCGGTCAAGGCCCGTGTGCCGATGCCCGTGAACGCCGGCGAGCACAACCTCCGCTACCTGCGCACCAAGCGGGACCGGATGGGCCACGACCTGCCCTGGCTGGACACGACCACCGTGCCGGCCTGCGGCAACCAGTAACAGAGCACAAGAGGAGCAACGTGAGCGGCAAGGGTGCACCGGAGCTGTCCGTACGCAATGTGGGTGACCTCCGGGTCGCCGTCATCGCGGCACAGTGGCACGAGAAGGTGATGGACGGACTGGTGGACGGCGCCCTGCGCGCCCTGCACGACCTGGGCATCGACGAGCCGACCCTGCTCAGGGTCCCCGGCAGCTGGGAGCTCCCGGTCGTCGCCAAGGGCCTCGCGGGCCGCGGTTACGACGCGATCGTCGCCCTCGGCGTCGTCATCCGCGGCGGCACCCCCCACTTCGAGTACGTGTGCCAGGGCGTGACCCAGGGCCTCACCCAGGTCTCCGTCGACACCGGCGTCCCCGTCGGCTTCGGCGTGCTCACCTGCGACACCGAGGAGCAGGCCCTGGACCGCGCCGGCATCGAGGGCTCGAACGAGGACAAGGGACACGAGGCGGTGACGGCGGCGGTGGCGACCGCGGCCACCCTCCGCTCAGTATCCGAACCCTGGCGCTGACGGAAGCCACCTGTGGCATAGGCTGAGCGTCACCATGTCCAAGAAGACGTTCGAGGAGCTCTTCACCGAGCTCCAGCACAAGGCCGCCCAGGGCGATCCCGCCACTTCCCGCACCGCAGAACTGGTCGAGAAGGGCGTCCACGCCATCGGCAAGAAGGTCGTCGAAGAGGCCGCCGAGGTGTGGATGGCCGCCGAGTACGAGGGCAAGGAAGCCGCCGCCGAGGAGATCTCGCAGCTGCTGTACCACGTCCAGGTGATGATGGTCGCCCGCGGCATCTCCCTCGACGACGTCTACGCCCACCTCTAAGCCACGCCCGTTCCCGCACGACACCACACCACGCAAAGGAAGCCGACCTCATGCTGCGCATCGCCGTCCCCAACAAGGGTTCCCTGTCCGGCCCTGCGGCGGAGATGCTGCATGAGGCCGGCTACCAGCAGCGCCGGGAGTCGAAGGAACTGCGGATCGTCGACCCGGTGAACGAGGTCGAGTTCTTCTACCTCCGCCCCCGCGACATCGCGATCTACGTCGCCTCCGGGCAGCTGGACATCGGCCTCACGGGCCGGGACCTGCTCATCGACTCCGGCGCCGAGGCCGAGGAGATCCTCCCCCTCGGCTTCGCCCGCTCCACCTTCCACTACGCCGCCAAGCCCGGCACCGTCAGCGGCCTGGCCGACCTGGCGGGCAAGACCGTCGCCACCTCCTACGAGGGCATCGTGGCGGCGCACCTCGCCGAGCACGCCATCGACGCCTCCGTCGTCCACCTCGACGGCGCCGTCGAGACCGCCATCCAGCTCGGCGTCGCCCAGGTCATCGCCGACGTCGTCGAGACCGGCACCTCGCTGCGCAACGCGGGCCTGGAGGTCGCCGGCGAGCCGATCATGAAGTCCGAGGCCGTGGTGATCCGCCGCACCGGCGCGGACGCCGACGACGTCAAGGTGCAGCAGTTCCTGCGCCGCCTCCAGGGCGTCCTGGTCGCCCGGACGTACGTGATGATGGACTACGACTGCCGCGTCGAGCAGCTGGAGAAGGCCGTCGCGCTCACGCCCGGCCTGGAGTCCCCGACCGTCTCCCCGCTGCACAACGAGGGCTGGGTCGCCGTCCGCGCCATGGTCCCGGCCAAGGAAGCCCAGCGGATCATGGACGACCTGTACGACATCGGCGCCCGGGCCATCCTGACCACGGCCATCCACGCCTGCCGTCTCTGAGGGGCGTGCGCGAGATGTCCGACCTGCCCACGCTGCCCGTCACCTTCCGGCCGGGCAGCACCCGAGTGGTGCTGCTCGCTGCGGCCGTCGCCATCTTCGTGGTGATCACGGCGGTCGCGATGCTGCTGAAACAGCTCAGCCCCGGCGAACGCGTCAGCTTCGTCTTCACGGCGCTCCTGCTGGACGCCGTACTGCTGCTCCTGGCGCGTCCCAAGGTCGCCGTCGACGAGGACGGCGTCACTGTCGTCAATCTCACGAACAAGCGCCGGCTGGCATGGGCGGAGATCCTCCAGGTCACCCTCCGGCCGGGCGATCCCTGGGTGTTCCTCAACCTCAGCGACGGCACCAGCCTGCCTGCTCTGGGCATCCAGCCGGGCCTGGCCAGGCAGCGTGCCATCGCCGACGCCCGGGCGCTGCGGGCGCTCGTCGAGGCCCGTTCCGCAGCGGGCCCCGAACGGCGTCAGGGCTGACTCGCGGCATCCTACGGGCGGCGGCCACTGCCGCACCGGGCCGTGTCTTGATTAATCTGTTGGCGGAGGCGTGATGGATGCGCCTCCGCCTCTGTTGCCCCGACCGGTGCGCAGAGGCCCCTGCTGACCAAGGAGTGACCCCCTCCGGCGATGGACGGATCGTCCTGCAGTACTTGCGCCGCCCCCTGCCGACATAGCGCGGACCTCGTCGCCGAGGTTCGTGACCGTGCGGAGGCGGCGGCACCATGACCACCCCCCTGCTGCTCCTGGCAGCCGCGTTCCTGCTGATTCTCGCCAACGGATTCTTCGTGGCGGCCGAGTTCGGACTCGTGACGGTCGAGCGGGCGGAGGCCGAGAAGGCCGCCGCCGATGGCGACCGGCGCGCCCACCGGGTCGTCGAATCGCTCAGGGAACTGTCCTTCCAGCTCTCCGGCACCCAGCTCGGCATCACCATCACCTCGCTCGTCGTCGGCATGCTCGCCGAACCGGCGCTCGCCGAGCTGCTGCACGGCCCGTTCACCTCGATCGGCATTCCCGACGGAGCCGTCTCCGGGGTCACGGTCGTCGTCGGCATGCTGCTGGCCTCCGCCGTGCAGATGGTGATCGGCGAGCTGCTGCCCAAGAACTGGGCGGTGTCCCGACCGCTACAGGTCGCGCGCTTCGTCGCAGGCCCGCAGCACGTCTTCGCCCGGCTGTTCCGCCCGGTCATCGCCGGTCTCAACGCCGTCGCCAACCGGCTCGTGCGCGCCATGGGCATCGAACCCACCGCGGAACTGGCCTCCGCCCGCACCCCGGGCGAACTCGTCTCCCTGGCCCGCCACTCGGCCCTGGCCGGCGCCCTGGAGCAGGACACCGCCGACCTGTTCGTCCGGACCCTGTCACTGGGCGAGCTGACCGCGCAGCACGTGATGACGCCGCGCGTGAAGGTCAGCGCCCTGCAGTCCTCGGCCACCGCCGAGGACGTCGTCAACCTGACCCGGGCCACGGGCCTGTCCCGCTTCCCGGTCTACCGGGAGAAGATCGACGAGGTCGTCGGCATGGCCCACCTCAAGGACGCGCTCGCCGTGCCCGTCCAGGACCGGCTGCGCACCTCCGTCGGACACATCGCCCGCCCGGCGCTGCTCGTCCCCGAGACGCTGCCCGTACGACCGCTCCTCGCCCGCCTGCGCAGCGAGCAGCCCATCGCGGTCGTCGTCGACGAGTACGGCGGTACCGCCGGTGTCGTCACGCTGGAGGACATCGTCGAGGAGATCGTCGGCGAGGTCCGTGACGAGCACGACGGGCACGACCTGCCCGAGCTGGCCGCGGCGCCGCCGGAGGACGGCAGACCCGCCTGGGACGTCGACGGCAGCTGCCGGGTCGACGTCCTGCAGCGGATAGGCCTCGACGTGCCCGAAGGACCGTACGAGACCGTCGCCGGCCTCATCGCCGACCTGCTGGGCCGTATCCCGGCCGTCGGCGACAAGGCGGAGCTGCCCGGCTGGCGGCTGTCGGTGCGCCAGGTCGGCCACTACCGTGCGGAACAGGTCCGGCTGGTGCGGGCCGCCCCGGTGGTCTCCATGGCGGAGGCCGTCCGATGAGCGTGCTCCAGCTTCTCTTCGCCGCGCTGCTCGTGCTCGCCAACGGCTTCTTCGTCGGCGCCGAGTTCGCGCTGGTCTCCGTTCGCCGCAGCCAGATCGAACCGCTCGGCACCGCCCGCGCCCGGCAGGTCCTCCACGGTCTCGAGCGGTTGCCGCAGATGATGGCAGCGGCCCAGTTCGGCATCACGATCTGCTCGCTGACCCTCGGTGCGGTCGCCGAACCGACGGTCGCCCACCTGCTGGAGCCGGTCTTCGAGTGGATCCACCTGCCGCACGGCATGATCCACCCGCTCACCTACGTCATCGCCCTCGCCGCGGTGGTCTTCTTCCACCTCGTCATCGGCGAGATGGTCCCGAAGAACCTGGCAATGGCGGCACCGGAGAAGGCCGCGCTGTGGCTCAGCCCCGGCCTCGTCTGGTTCGCGCGCTTCTGCAAGCCCATCACCGCCGCCCTCGGCGCGGTCTCGCAGGGCATCCTGAGGCTCTTCCACGTCGAGCCCAGGGACGAGGTCGAGGCCGTCTTCACCAGCGAGCAGCTGAACCGGCTGGTGGAGGACGCCGGCCAGGCGGGCCTGCTCGACCCGGAGGAGGCCGAGAGCCTGGAGGACGCCCTGGAGCTGGGCTCCCGTCCGGTGACGGACGTCCTGCTCAGGCGGGAGTCCCTGGTCACGGTCAGCCCGTCGGTCACCCCCGGGCGCATCGTCGGGCTCACGGCCCGCACGGGATACTCCCGGTTCCCGGTCGCCGCGGACAACGGCGCGTTCATGGGCTACCTGCACGTCAAGGACGTCCTCGACCTGGAGGACTCGGACCGGGCCGTCCCGCAGCACCTGTGGCGTCCCATGACCACCCTGCGGTCCGAGCTGCCGCTCGACGACGCGCTGACGGTGATGCGGCGGGCAGCGACGCACCTGGCCCAGGTGGCCGACGGGTCCGGGAAGGTGCTCGGGCTGGTCGCCCTGGAGGACGTGCTGGAGCTGCTGGTGGGGGAGGTGCGGGACCCCGCGCATCGTGAGGTGCGCGAGGTGAGGCTGACCGAGCCCAGGAGCAGCGGGGCGTCGGAGGAGGTACTGGCCACCTAGAGGTACCGGCCCCTTGGGCCGGTACCTCACAGTCCGGGCGGGTCCTGTGGCCCCCGCCCGGACAGCACTTCCCCGTACGCCTGCATCAGATCAGGCAGCCGCAGCGTCGCCAGATCCTCCCGCCCCAGCACCCCGGGATACACCGACAGCCGCAGATCCCGGTAGGCGCAGCTCTTCTCGTACAGCGTCCTCAGGAACCGCCCGTTCCCCAGCTCGTCGATCCACCCCTGGTCCACCACGTGCCCCGCGATGGACCGCAGCTCGTCGAGGGACTCGTCGTCCCACAGGTCGCCGTTCTCCGCGGCGAGCACCTTGCCGATCTCGGTGAGTTCGAGCGGCCGGTACGAGGGGAAGTCGACGCGGGTGGTGAAACGGGACGACAGCCCGGGGTTCGCGGCGAGCAGGCGGTCCATGCCCTCCGGGTAGCCGGCCAGGATCACCACGAGGTGGTCGCGGTTGTCCTCCGCCCGCTTCAGCAGCACCTGGAGGGCCTCGTCGCCGTACGCGTCCCCTTTTCCGTAGCCCGAGTTGGACAGCGAGTAGGCCTCGTCGACGAAGAGGACGCCGCCGAGGGCCGAGTCGATCAGATCGTTCGCCTTCACCGCCGTCTGGCCGAGGTACTCGCCGACCAGGTCGGCCCGCTGGGCCTCCACGAGATGGTCGCCGCCGAGCAGCCCGAGGGCGTAGAAAACGCGGCCGAGGATGCGGGCGACGGTGGTCTTGCCGGTGCCGGAGGGGCCGGAGAAGACGAAGTGGCGTTTCGGCGGCTGGACCGGAAGGCCCTGCCCCGCCCGCAGCCGGGCCATGTTCAGCTGCGCCGACAGCGCCTTGACCTGGCGCTTCACCGGCTCCAGCCCCACCATGCGTTCCAGCTCGGCGAGCGCCTCCTCCAGTAACGCCGGGTCGGTGGGCCCGGCGGGCAGGGGGGGAACGGGGCCGGTCCGCTCACGGACCACGGAGCCGGTCACCGGCGGCAGGGGAGCGATCGGCGGCTCCGGGTCCGGCAGTCTCAGGTCGCGCCCCTCCACGCCGAAGAGCGGATCGAAACCGTCCGGCCCGTCCACGGCGTCCTGGCCGGCGCCGGTGAGCGTGATCGCCGCGAGGTCCGTGACGTCGTCGTACCCGTCGCCCTCGGCGATGGCGGCGAGCCGGGCGGAGGTGTCCATGAAGGCCGGATCGACGCGGTGCACGGCCCGGTACAGGGGGAGCGCGGCGGCACTGCGGCCCGTGCCCTCGTGCGCCCTGGCCAGCCAGTAGCGCAGTTCCTTGCGCTGCGGCTGCTCGCTGCGGCAGCGCATCAGCGCGGCGGACAGCAGTGGTTCGGCCTGGCCGTACATCTCCAGGCGGACCCGGGCCATGCCGCCGAACAGGCCGGCCTCGATGCCGAGCATCGGATCGTCGAGCAGCGGGTCGGTGTGGCGGACCAGTTGCTCCCAGTCCTTGACCAGGTAGGCGCGGCAGGAGTGCAGGAAGCGGACCTGGTGGTCGGTGTCCACGGGCGGCAGCCCGGCGAGGGCCTGATCCAGCTCGGGGACATGGCGGCCGTCCAGCCAGTGCGAGGCGTGCGCGAGCAGCAGGTCGCGGGGGCTCTCCAGTACGGGCTGCACCCACCAGCCCAGCCAGTACCAGGAGTTGAGCGTGCGGCGGTAGCGGGAGCGCTGCTCCCCGAAACGGTCCCGGTGCCGGAACATCCGCAGCAGCGCGGTCGTCGTGTCGACGCGCAGCGCGTGCAGCCCCAGCCATCCGTCGGCCATCCCGGAGTCCATCCGCACGGCGGCGCGGAACTCCTCTTCCGCCTGCGGATACGCGCCCATGGTGTAGGCGTCCACGCCTCGCAGCCAGGCGAGGTCGGCCGGGGCCTGAGGGCCCTGCGTGCCGAAGTCCATCACGTCCCCCACAAACCGTGCCCCCGTCGGTATGCCAACGAGCCGTCCCCCAGCCGGCGAAGCCCTGCTCGAACCGCTGTGCCACGGACCGGAGTTGCACTGTGCGCGAAGCAACCGTCCGTAGGTCGCGACGAGGGCATCGTACCTGCGGGGGCGGCGCCCCCGTAGGGGGCCGCACGGGCCGTTCGGCGAGGTCGGAGCGGACGCGGGGTGCTCGTGCGTGGTGACCCAGGGTGAGCGTCCGGCGCCCCGCGGCGGCCGCGGAACCGGAAGAAGGCAGAACGAAGCCCCCGATCACGGGGGAACAACCGGGGGCTTCGCGTCTGAGGGCGGCTGCGATGCCGCACATTGAGAACGTAAGACCTGTACGGCCCACCGGTCAAGCCGAGTTGAGGCACTCCGGCAACTTGCCCCGCAAGCCTCTTCACAGGTTCAGCACACAGCGGGCGGCCCGTCACCGTGCGTGAGGGGCTGGTCCGGTCCCAGAGTCCCAGAAGACGCGGCGAGCACCTCGTACCCCTCCTCTCGCTGCCGTACCAGAAGGTCGGCGAACGGCCGTGAGGGATCATCGGCGAAATGCCGGCGCTCCCTCGGAACCCACCCGTCCCAGAACTCCCGCTGCTCCTCCCCGTCACGCGACCTTCCGCGCGCCCAGGCCTCCTCGCACGGCAGCTCCATCCACAGCAGCAGGGCCAGGTGGGAGCGCAGCGCCCGGCGCCCGGCGCCGACGCCCTCCACGAGGAGCACCGGGGCAGGCGGGAGCGGACGCGGCGGACCGAAGCGGCGGGCCCGCCAGTCGTAGGGGGAGTAGTGCGCGGTCCGGCCGCGGGAGAGAGGCTCGATCACCTGCTCCAGCAGCCGGCCGGTCCAGTCGAACAGCGCGTCGTGGCTGGCGATGTCGTCGAGGCGCAGCACCGGCGCGCCGCCCAGCGCCGCGGCCAACCGCTCGGCGAACGTGCTCTTTCCGGACCCGGCGTGCCCGTCGACGCCGACGAGCCGGACCGGGCCGCAGGAGGGGGAGAGGCGGCGGATCCGGGAGGCCAGATCGCGGACGGCGGGGCCCGGTGCGGGGCGGAAGGAGGAACACATCTCGCTCAGCACTCTAACGACGGGATCCGGCGCGGACGCCACTGGTCGACGCCGATATTGGTGGGCGCGGCGCGCGTCGAAGTGCTGGCAGGACACGGCGGGCTGTGCTCATATGTGGCGCACGCACGGATACGACCGACCGTGCACGGACCTGCCCCGCCCCAGCCCGACTCCGACATCCGGGGGTCCCCGCCATGCGCAGAGCCGAACCGCCGTCCCGCCGAACCGTCCTGGCCGCCGCGGTCGCCGCCGCCGTCACCGCGGGCGCGGGTCCGGCGACCGCCGACCCCGAGGCCCCCGTGACGACCGACACCGCAGATCCCGCCCGGGCCGTGCCGGCCAGCACCGTCGACAACCGGGCCTGGGTCTCGTACGGCGACTGGCGCGGCGGCATCCCCAAGGGCACCCGGGCCGTCGCGGGCACCCGCCCGGGCCTGGTGATCGCGAAGCCCGCCGGAACCGCCGACTACACGGACCCGCACACCGGCACCACCGCCGCCTGGGAGTACGGCACCTGGACGTCCCCCGTCCACCGGCTCGCCGTCCCCGCGACCGAGGTCATCGTCTCGTGGAACGCGCGCACCCCGGCCGGCACCTGGATCCAGGCCGAGATCAAGGGCACCTACAGCGACGGCACCAGCACCCCCTGGTATGTGATGGCCCGCTGGGCGGCCGGCGACCAGGACATCCGGCGCACCTCGGTCGACGACCAGAGCGACGGCAGGAGCACCGTCTGGACGGACACCCTGGCGATCGACGACGCGTCGACCGGCCTGCGCCTCACGTCGTACCGGCTGCGCCTGACCCTCCACCGCAAGCCCGGCACCAAGGCGACCCCCACCGTATGGCGGCTCGGCGTCATGGGCTCCGACGTGCCCGACCGGTTCACCGTCCCGGCGTCCGTACCCGGCCTGGCGAAGGAACTCGCCGTCCCGCGCTATTCGCAGGAGATCCACAAGGGCCGGTACCCCGAGTACGACAACGGCGGTGAGGCCTGGTGCAGCCCGACATCCTCCCAGATGATCATCGAGTACTGGGGCGGCCGGCTCACCGACGGGCAGCTGGCCTGGGTCGATCCCTCGTACGCCGACCCGCAGGTCTGCCACGCGGCCCGCTTCACCTACGACTACCAGTACGGGGGCTGCGGCAACTGGCCGTTCAACGCCGCCTACGCGGCCACGTTCAAGGATCTGCAGGGCGTGGTCACCCGGCTCGGCTCGCTCACCGAACTGGAGACGCTGATCGCCGCGGGCATCCCGGCCATAACGTCCCAGTCGTTCCTGAAGGAGGAGCTCACGGGCGCCGGCTACGGCACCGCCGGGCACCTGATGACCGTCGTCGGCTTCACCGCGGGCGGCGACGTGATCGCCAACGACCCCTTCTCGGCGAGCAACGACGGGGTACGGCGGGTCTACCGGCGGCGCGAGTGGGAAAACATCTGGCTCCGGACCAAGCGGTACAACGCCTCCGGCAAGGTCGTCTCGGGCACGGGCGGCGTCTGCTACCTGTACTTCCCGGCACGCCCGAGCGCGGCCCAGAGCAAGGCGCTGGCAGCCGTGGGCGTACGCGTGTGACCAAGCTCTCGGCCGCAAAAGCCACTTCCGGTGGCAAGGTGGACGGAACCCCGGGGGGAGTCCGTCCGTACCACCGAATGAGCGAGAAGCCATGACCGCGCACTCAGCCACCGCCCCACGCGTCCGCACCGGCGGCCCTCAGGACGACGGCCCGAAGGTCGTCGAGCACCTCATGGGCTGGGCCCTCGTCGTGGTCGTGGCGATGCTCGTGACCCAGCTCGGGCTGCTGTGACCTGACCCACGGACCGGGAGTGGGGCCTGCCATACTGCGGAGGTCCCGCCCCCGCCCGTTGAGACCAGGGTCGAAATTGAATATCAGCCCCCAGCCTGCCGCGCGTCCCAGGGCCCGCGGTACCGAGCGCTCGATGGCGCGCCGTGCCGAACTCATCGCCATCGGGCGGAGGTTGTTCGCCGACACGTCCTACGACGCCCTGTCGATGGACGACATCGCCCGGCAGGCGCACGTCGCCAAGGGGCTGATCTACTACTACTTCCAGTCCAAGCGCGGCTACTACCTGGCCATCATCCAGGACTCGGTCACCGAGCTGCTCACCCTCGCCGCAAGCGGTCTCGAACTGCCCCCGGTCGACCGGGTCCAGCGCACCATCGACAGCTACCTGTGCTACGCCGAGCACAATCAGGCCGCCTACCGCACGATCGTGAGCGGCGGAGTCGGCTTCGACACCGAGGTGCACGCCATCCGTGACGGGGTGCGCGAGGCGGTCGTGACCACCATCGCCGAGGGTGCTTACGGCCGGGCCGACGTCACCGCACTGGCGCGAATGGGCCTGCTGGCCTGGGTGTGCAGCGTCGAGGGCGCCACGCTCGAATGGATCGACCGCCCGGAACTGCCCCGCGACACCATGTGCGAGCTGCTGGTGAAGACCCTCGGGGGCGCCCTGCGCGCGATCGAGGAACTCGGCCCCGCCCACCCGGCACCGCAGCCCGCCCATCGGGGCGCATGAGTAAGGGGCGGAAGGTCCGCAGTGACCTCCGCCCCCACGCCCGGTGCGCTACCGGATGGCCTTGATCAGCTCACCGTTCGATGTGTCGCCGCTCAGCTCCCAGAAGAACGTGCCGCCCAGGCCCTGCTGGTTCTTGTACTTCATCTTCGTGTCGATGGTCGCCGGGGTGTCGTAACTCCACCAGTCGCCGCCGCACTTGGCGTACGCCGTGCCGGCCACCGTCCCCGTCGCCGGGCACGTGGCCTTGAGCACCTTGTAGTCCTCGATGCCCTGCTCGTACGTGCCCGCCGCCGGGCCGGTCGCGGTGCCGCCGGGGGCCGCCTGGGTGACGCCCGTCCAGCCGCGGCCGTAGAAGCCGATGCCGAGCAGCAGCTTCGAGGCGGGGATGCCGAGGGCCTTGAGCTTGGCGATGGTCGCCGAGCTGTGGTTGTCCGCCTTCGGGATGCCGGCGTACGAGGTCAGCGGCGAGTGGGGGGCCGTGGGGCCGGCTGCGTCCCAGGCGCCGAAGAAGTCGTACGTCATCGGGTTGTACCAGTCGACGTACCGGGCGGCGCCCGCGTAGTCCGCCGCGTCGATCTTGCCGCCCGGGGTGGCGTCGGCGGTGATCGCCGCGGTGACGAGGTTCCTCGAGCCGAACTCGGCCCGCAGCGCCTGCATCAGGTTCCTGAAGGCGGCCTTGCCGCTGGTGTCGCAGGTGGCGCCGCAGGTGTTCGGGTACTCCCAGTCGATGTCGATGCCGTCGAACACATCCGCCCACTGGGAGTTCTCGACGAGGTCGTAACAGGACTGGGCGAAGGCGGCCGGGTTCTTCGCTGCCTCGCCGAAACCGCCCGACCAGGTCCAGCCGCCGAAGGACCACAGCACCTTGAGGTTCGGGTGCTTCTGCTTCAGCTTGCGCAGCTGGTTGAAGTTGCCGCGCAGCGGCTGGTCCCAGGTGTCGGCCTTGCCGTCGACGGACTCGGCGGCGGTGTGGGCCCGGTCGGTGGCGGCGTAGCCGTCTCCCATGGCGCACTTGCCGCCGGTGACGTTGCCGAAGGCGTAGTTGATGTGGGTGAGCCTGGTGCCCGAACCGGACGTCTCGATGTTCTTGACGTGGTACTTGCGGTCGTAGGTGCCCCATTCGGTGAAGTACCCGATGACCTTGGAGCCGGCGGCCCTGGCGCCGGGACCGGCCTTCGAGCCGGCGGCGGCCTCCTGAGCCGGGGTCGCCGCGGTGGCGGAGGTGCCCGCGCCGGCCAGGAGACCGGCGCCGAGGACGGCGCAGCAGGCCGCGGACACGATGGCCCGGAAGCGGGAACGGTGGGGGGTGTGCATCCGGTGTCTCCTCGTGGGGAGAGGGAACGCGGCGTCTCCTCGTGGGGAGGGAACGCGCGCCGATTGGTATGAACGCTTGGCATGAACGCGGTGAATCGGTGGAGCGAAACAGTAGAAGGACTAGACCAGTCGGGTCAATGGTTCGGACCAATTTCGCCAGTCCGGATTGGCGCGGACTATTCTTGAAGTGAGCGGTCGTTAACTGGTGACGGGATGCCTCCGATCGGGCATACTCACAGCGCACAGCCGCTGGTCAGCAGCTCCCGAGACCCGGGACTGCAAGCATCGGCCAGGCACCAGAACGACCCGGCGGCGCCGCCCCCACCCATGGGCCCGTCCGCCAGTGCCCGACAGGGAGGAGAGCGTCGCCATGCCCGACCGCGCCCCGCAGCCGGTGGACCGACAACTGCCCACGGAGGAGGCCCGGGACCTGATCTCGCTCGTGCGCGACATCGCGCAGCAGGAGATCACCCCGAAGGCGGCCGAGGAGGAGGACGCAGGGCGGTTCCCGCGCGAGCTGTTCACGCTGCTCTCCCGCTCCGGACTGCTCGGCCTGCCGTACGACTCGGAGTACGGCGGCGGTGACCAGCCCTACGAGGTGTACCTCCAGGTCCTGGAGGAGCTCGCAGCGGCCCGCCTCACCGTCGGCCTCGGCGTCAGCGTCCACTCCCTGGCCTCCTACGCGCTCGCCGCCTACGGCACCAAGGAGCAGCAGGTCGAGCACCTGCCGGCGATGCTCGGCGGCGGCCTGCTCGGCGCCTACTGCCTCTCCGAGCCGCACTCCGGCTCGGACGCGGCGGCCCTGCGCACCAAGGCCGTCCGGGACGGCGACGGCTGGGTGATCACCGGCACCAAGGCCTGGATCACACACGGCGGCATCGCGGACTTCTACACGGTGATGGCCCGTACCGGCGAGGAGGGCCCCCGCGGGATCAGCGCGTTCCTGGTGCCCGGCGACGCCGCGGGGCTGAGCGCCGCGGTGCCCGAGAAGAAGATGGGCATGAAGGGCTCGCCCACCGCGCAGGTCCACTTCGACGGCGTCCGCGTCTCGGACGACCGCCGCCTCGGCGAGGAGGGGCAGGGCTTCGCGATCGCACTGTCGTCGCTCGACTCCGGGCGGCTCGGCATCTCGGCGTGCGCGATCGGGGTGGCGCAGGCCGCGCTCGACGAGGCGCTCGCCTACGCGGCCGAAAGGCGCCAGTTCGGCAAGCCGATCGCCGACTTCCAGGGGCTGCGGTTCATGCTCGCCGACATGGCGACGCAGATCGAGGCGGGCCGCGCGCTCTACCTCGCGGCGGCGCGGCTGAAGGATGCGGGCCGGCCGTTCGCGAGGCAGGCCGCCATGGCCAAGCTGCACTGCACCGACACGGCGATGCGGGTCACCACCGACGCCGTGCAGATCCTCGGCGGCTACGGCTACACCGCCGACTTCCCCGCCGAGCGCTACATGCGCGAGGCCAAGGTGCTGCAGATCGTGGAGGGTACCAACCAGATCCAGCGGATGGTCATCGCCCGCCATCTCGTGGGTCCAGAGGGACGCTGAACTGGTCGAGGCCCCGCCAGGGGGCCGCGAGCCGCATCCACTCCGGGTCGTGCCGGCCCGGAAGGGTGCGGCCGCCCTCGGCCCAGGTCCGCATCAGGTCGCGGTAGATCGGCGGGTCCTGATGGCGGGGCGGAGCGGGCCGAACCGATTCTGCGGGCGGCGGGACGTACAGGAGGCGCTGACGCCCGGTCGCTGAGGAGATGGGGGTCATACCAGGGCAACGCGGCAAAGCCCGGACAGGTCACCGGATGACGGAATCGGGCGTTCGTTCAGTGCCGTCTCCGCCTCCGGACGCACTGAACCGCACCACGGCGATCCGCGAGCCGTGGCGCGGTTCAGCTACGGGAGTGGAGCGAACGGGCGAGGAGAGCCCGCGCTCAGGCCGCGCGGCGCATGACCGGACCCCTGATGGGACGTGAGCCCGGGCCGCCGACGTGGGAGAAGGGCTGGGTCCGCCAGTCGAGCCCCTGAGGAAGCGTCAACAGCAGCGCCGTGTCCTGCTCCTGAGGTTCCACGGACTCGTCCGCGGCGCGGGCGTCCGTGGCCCTGCGGCCGGTTCCGGCGCAGACCGTGAGCCCGAAGGGGTTCCACGGCGAGGCGCACAGCGCGTGCTCGGGCAGAACCTCCTCGTCCGCCAGCAGGGCGATGGGCTGCGCGCAGTCCGGGCAGACGACCCGGAACATCTCGAACGTGTCGTAGGCGTCGAGTTCGTCGTCGAAGGCGTCGGGTTCGACGCCCTCCGGCTCGGGCTCGACGACGAGCTGCTGCCGCTTGGGCGCGGTGCGACCAGGGCGCTTAAGACTCTGCATTGGTTCTCCCCCTCGGGCTGGGCCGTATCAGGCACTGCGGCCTCGACCACAGCAAGCACTTCCCGTCCCCCCTGGGCGGTAATCACGGGAACATCACGGAGACTGTTCGAGGGATGTGGCGTTCGTCACATGCCCCGTGCAGGTGTCCCGTGCGGCGCTTTTGTCCCCCGAACGGCTGACAGTCGGCTTCCGGCCACATCACGAAGCCTGCATGACCTGGGCTGCTCGGGTATCCGAGGAGATCAACCGCCCTGTAGGTTCTTGCGCCATGGAGGAGCTGGACCGACAGATCGTGCAGCTGCTCGTCAAGGACGGGCGGATGAGCTACACCGACCTGGGCAAGGCCACGGGGCTGTCCACGTCGGCCGTGCACCAGCGGGTGCGGCGGCTGGAGCAGCGGGGTGTCATCCGGGGCTATGCCGCGGTCGTCGACCCGGAGGCCGTGGGGTTGCCGATGACGGCCTTCATCTCGGTGAAACCGTTCGACCCCAGCGCGCCGGACGACATCGCGGACCGGCTGGCCGGCGTGCCCGAGATCGAGGCGTGCCACAGTGTCGCGGGCGACGAGAACTACATCCTGAAGGTGCGGGTGGCGACGCCGCACGAACTGGAGGAGCTGCTGGCACGGGTGCGGACTCTGGCGGGCGTGTCGACGCGGACGACTGTCGTTCTGTCCACGCCGTACGAGGCCCGGCCGCCGCGGATCTGACCGTCGCTCTCCGGGTGCGGGCTGTTCCCGGGTTGTTCGCGCGGCCTGTGACCGGCGACGGGCGGTACAGGGGCCGACCGCGCCGGCTTCCCCGCGCCCCGTTCGGGGCGTCGGGAGAGGGCCTGTGAGACTGTCCCCATGAGTCAGTCCAGTGCGCCGCCGAAGACCGTTCTGCTTCGCCGCGGTGAGGTTCACAGCCCTGCCGATCCCTTCGCCACCGCCATGGTCGTGGAGCGGGGGCAGGTCGCCTGGGTCGGGTCCGAGGGGGCCGCTGACGCCTTTGCGGACGGTGTCGACGAGGTCGTCGATCTTGACGGAGCGCTGGTCACCCCGGCGTTCACCGACGCGCATGTGCACACCACCGCCACGGGGCTCGCACTCACCGGGCTCGATCTGTCCGGCGCGCCCTCCCTCGAAGCCGCCCTCGCCCTCGTACGGGACTTCGCCGCCGCGCGTCCCGACGACCGGGTCCTGCTCGGGCACGGGTGGGACGCCGCCCGCTGGCCCGGAGGACGGCCCCCGACACGGGCCGAACTCGACGAGGCCACCGGGCACCGGCCCCTCTACCTCAGCCGGATCGACGTCCACTCGGCGGTCGTGAGCTCCGCCCTGCTCGACCTGGTTCCCGCCGTCACCCGTGAGGACGGTCCGCTCACCGCGGACGCCCATCACGCCGTGCGGGGCGCGGCGTTCGCGGCCGTGACGCCGCAGCAGCGCACGCAGGCGCAGCGCGCCGCCCTCGCGCACGCCGTCTCGCTCGGAATCGGCACGGTGCACGAGTGCGCCGGGCCGGAGATCTCCTCCGAGGACGACTTCACCGGTCTTCTGCGCCTCACGGGGCAGCAGCCCGGACCGCGGGTCGTCGGCTACTGGGCCGAGCAGGACGCCGCCAAGGCGCGGGAGCTGGGTGCGGCCGGCGCCGCCGGGGACCTGTTCGTCGACGGCGCGCTCGGCTCGCACACGGCCTGTCTGCACCAGCCGTACGCCGACGCCGGGCACACCGGCATCGAATACCTGGACGCCGCCGCTGTCGCCGCGCACGTCGTGGCGTGCACGGAGGCGGGCCTGCAGGCCGGTTTCCACGCCATCGGCGACGCCGCCGTGGACGCCGTGGTGGAGGGCGTGCGCGCCGCCGCGGAGAAGCTCGGGCTCGGCCGGATCCGGGGCGCCAGGCACCGCGTCGAGCACGCCGAGATGCTCACCCCGGAGAGTGTCGCCGCCTTCGCCGAACTCGGCCTCACCGCTTCCGTGCAGCCCGCCTTCGACGCCTTGTGGGGCGGCGAGGACGGCATGTACGCGCAGCGGCTCGGGAAGGAGCGAGCCCGGGCCCTGAACCCCTTCGCGGCCCTGCTGCGCGCCGGTGTTCCCCTCGCGTTCGGCTCCGACAGCCCGGTCACCCCCCTCGACCCGTGGGGCACGGTCCGGGCCGCCGCCTTTCACCGCACGCCGGAGCACCGTGTCTCCGTGCGCGCCGCGTTCACGGCGCACACGCGCGGCGGCTGGCGGGCCGTCGGACGGGACGACGCGGGCGTCCTGGTCCCCGGTGCCCCCGCCGACTACGCCGTCTGGCGCACCGGCGAACTCGTCGTCCAGGCCCCGGACGACCGCGTCGCCCGCTGGTCGACGGACCCCCGCTCCGGCACCCCGGGACTGCCCGACCTCACTCCGGGCCGCGACCTGCCCGTCTGTCTGCGCACGGTCGTGGGCGGACGCACGGTCTTCGTAGGGCCGGGCGAGTGATCTACGGGGGTGGCGCGCATGAAGTCGTGCGCCGCGCCCCCGGCGCGCGACCTGCGCATCCTCGGCCCTGACCAGGGCTTTGCCGCAAGAGGCGCAGGTCGGACGGCTGTTGACAGGCGGCCGCAGGAGGCCGGTAGGTTCGTCCGAGTCCACCGCCGGACGCCCGACCGGGGAACGTCCGAGCACTCGCCGCGGCGCCGCCGGGTCAGGGACGGTGTGCCGCACCGGGGCACCGCCACTGGGAGCCAGGCTCAGGCCGGCGCAGCGCCGAGGGAACGTTCCGGCCGGTCGGGGAGGTGTGACCCGGGTGGGGCCCGGGCGCTCAGTAGACAACGGCTCTCGGTCGATCCGCAGCCGGCGGATCCCAGGCCGGCCCGAAGGGCGCCGGGCCCCCATCCGCCGTACGCGCACAGTCGCAGGCCCGCTCTTGGCCGTGTCTCGCCGTTCGGCGCCACGATTCGAACGTCCTGTCACGTCATCGCAGGCCGGGCCCACTATGGTGGACCCCTGCGTATGAACATGAAGGGGCAGCAGTGAACGACGGCGACGGAACCCTCGCGGCAGAAGCCCAGGTGAGGAAGTTCGGCCCGCTCGGTACGGCCTTGGTGATCATCCCGACCTACAACGAGGCGGAGAACATCAAGAGCATCGTCGGCCGGGTACGCGAGGCCGTCCCCGAGGCGCACGTGCTCGTGGCCGACGACAACAGCCCGGACGGCACGGGCAAGCTGGCCGACGAGTTGGCCGTCGAGGACGACCACGTCCACGTGCTGCACCGCAAGGGCAAGGAGGGCCTGGGCGCCGCCTACCTCGCGGGCTTCCACTGGGGCCTGGAGCGCGACTACGGCGTGCTGATCGAGATGGACGCCGACGGCTCCCACCAGCCGGAGGAACTGCCCCGTCTGCTCACCGCCCTCAAGAGCGCCGACCTGGTGCTGGGCTCGCGCTGGGTGCCGGGCGGCCGGGTGGTGAACTGGCCGAAGGCCCGGGAGGTCATCTCCCGCGGCGGCAGCCTCTACTCAAGGCTGGCGCTCGACCTGCCGCTGCGCGACATCACCGGCGGCTACCGTGCCTTCCGCCGCGAGACCCTGGAGGGTCTCGGCCTCGACGAGGTCGCCTCGCAGGGGTACTGCTTCCAGGTCGATCTCGCCCGCCGCACGGTCCGGGCCGGCTACCACGTCGTCGAGGTACCCATCACCTTCGTCGAGCGTGAACTGGGCGACTCCAAGATGAGCCGCGACATCCTCGTCGAGGCGCTGTGGCGCGTCACGGCCTGGGGCGTGGGGGAGCGGGTCGGCAAGGTCACGGGGCGCGGCGGCAAGCCCTCCAAGCCGTAGCCGCGCGCCGCGTGCGGGGCAGGCGCTCACAGAAACAGCTGATGGTCGCCTTATCCCGTGCTGAGCCGGGGCCAGGCACACTGGAGGCATGACGACTGGCGCTCAGACCCCCCTGCCTCCTGCCCGGCCCAAGCGCTCCCGGCTGCGTACGTTCCTGCCGCTGGGTGTCGCGGCGTGGTTCGTGCTGGAGGTCTGGCTGCTCACGCTGGTCGCGGGGGCGACGAGCGGGCTGGTGGTCCTCCTCGTCCTGCTGGCGGGGCTCGTCCTCGGCTCGGTCGTCATCAAGCGGGCCGGCCGGCGGGCCTTCCGTAAGCTCTCCGAAGCGCTGCAGCAGCAGCAGAGCGGTGGGATGCCCGACGCGGCCCGCCCCGACAGCGAGGGCAACGGCCTGATGATGCTGGGCGGCCTGCTCCTGATGATCCCCGGCCTGGTGTCGGACGCGGTGGGCCTGCTCCTGTTGCTGCCGCCGGTCCAGAAGGCAGTGAGCCGCTCGGCGGAGCGCACCTTCGAGCGCAAGCTCAGGGAGGCCCGCCCGGGCACCCTGGGCGGCGCCTTCCAGCAGGCCCGGATGCGCCAGCCCGACGGCAAGGTCGTCCCGGGCGAGGTCATCAGGGACGAGCCCGGGGACACCCCGCAGCCGCCCCGCCCACCGCTGACTCACTGAGCCGGGTGCCCGCCGCTGACTCACTGAGCCGGGTGCCCGGGTACACGCGCCCGGGCACCGGGCACGCAGAAGACCGCGGGCGCCGTACTTCTCGTACGGCGCCCGCGGTCTTCTGATGCGCTGTTGCTTCGGCCAGACCCTGGAGGGACTATGCCGACTTGCGGCTGTCTCGGGGATGAACAGCGATGTTCATCGCACCGGAGCGCAGAACCGCCAGGCGCTCCTCGAGGACCTCTTCGAGTTCCTCGCGGGTGCGCCGCTCCATCAGCATGTCCCAATGCGTACGCGCGGGCTTGCCCTTCTTTTCCTCAGGGACATCGCCGTCCACGAGGAGTGCCTGGGCCCCACAGACCTTGCACTCCCACTCCGGCGGGATCTCCGCCTCGACCGAGAAGGGCATCTCGAAGCGGTGCCCCTTCTCGCATGCGTACTCCACGGCCTGGCGCGGGGCCAGGTCGATGCCGCGGTCCGTCTCGTAGCTGGTCACCACGAGGCGCGTGCCGCGAAGAGCTCGCTCACTCATGAATCGTGCCTCCCGGGCTTGTCGCCCACAGGACAGGTGTCGCTGTCGTCGTCATCCGGTCAACGTCCGGTCGGCGGTAAAGATTCCCGTTCCGGGTCATGCGTCGCCGTCGTAGCCGCCCTTGTTGTACCCACCAGCGCCCGGTTTGTCACATCTGATAGCAGATATAACCCAGCGTTTCGGCATCTTTGACGCGCAGTAACGGTACGCCAGGCAGGCCAAACGCGTACACTACAGCCCTTTCGCTCCGAGTGCTAAATCCTGTCCGGAACCGGATTCCCCGCTTCGCTGATCGCACGCCGCACCGGAACCCGGGCGAGCAGGACGAACCCGAGAACGAAGAAGGCCACCAGCGAGATGATCGCGTCCCGGTAGCTCCCGGTCAGCTGGTAGGTGATCCCGAACAGCAGCGGCCCGAGCCAGCTCATTCCGCGGTCGCTCATCTCGTACGCCGAGAAGTATTCGGCCTCCTTGCCCGGCGGGATCAGATGGGAGAACAGCGAGCGGGACAGCGCCTGGCTGCCGCCCAGGACCAGGCCGATCCCGGCGGCCAGGACGAAGAACCACACCGGTGCCCCGGCCGGCAGGAAGTATCCGGCCGCCAGCGTCACCGTCCACGCGACCAGCGAGCCGAGGATCGTGCGCTTGGTCCCGTACACCCGCGCCAGCCGGCCCATGGTCAGTGCGCCCGCCACCGCCAGCACCTGCACCAGCAGCACCGCGCCGATGAGGGTGGACTGCCCGAGGCCGAGTTCCTCGGAGCCGTACACCGAGGCCTGGGAGATCACCGTCTGGATGCCGTCGTTGTAGACGAGGTACGCGAGCAGGAAGGCCAGCGTCAGCGGGTGGCGGCGCATGTCGCGGACGGTCGCCGCGAGCTGTCGGAAGCCCGGCAGGGCCGCCTCCCGTCCGGCCGTCCTGCGATCGCGCAGCCGCCGCAGCGGGACGATGGCGAACGCACCCCACCACAGGCCGGCCGAGGCCAGGCAGATGCGGACCGCCATGCTCTCGGAGAGGCCGAAGCCGTCGTGCCCCGTATAGAGGACCAGGTTCGCGACGAGGACCAGGGAACCCGCCGCGTAACCGAAGGCCCAGCCGCGGGAGGAGACGGCGTCCCGCTGCTCGGGCGGGGCGATCTGCGGCAGGTAGGAGTTGTAGAGCATCATCGCCACGGACTGAGCGGCGTTCGCGACGATCAGGAGGGCCCCGCCCAGCAGGTAGCGGTCGCCGTCCAGGAAGAACATGGCCGCCGTGGCCGTGGCACCGGTGTAGGCGGCGGCCGCCAGGAGGGGCTTCTTGCGGCCGGTGCGGTCGGCGGCGGCGCCCACCAGGGGCATCACCAGCACGGCCGCGATCACCGACAGGGACACCGAATAGGCGAAGAAGGAACCGGCGCGCACCGGGATGCCGAGGGGGTGGACGTACCCGTCGGCGTCCGCGGCCGCCTTGGCGACCGACGTCAGGTAGGGGCCGAGGAACACGGTGAGCACGCTCGTCGAGTAGACGGAGCAGGCCCAGTCGTAGACGTACCAGCCGTGCTGCTCGCGCCTCAGCTCCGCCGACCCGTCGGCCGCTGGTTTCCGCACGGTGTCCTGGCCCACCCGTGCCCTCGCTTCCCCGTGTACGCGCAGAGGGGACGGGCCCGGGGTCTCAGACCCAGACGCCGCGGTCCTCCATGACCTTGCGCAACGTGTCGATGTGATCGGTCATGATGCCATCCACGCCCAGGTCGAGAAGCCGGTGCATGCTCTCGGCGTCGTTCACGGTCCACACGTGCACCTGGAGCCCGCGTGCGTGGGCGGCGCGCAGGAAGCGCCGGTCCACGACCTGGATCCCGGACTGGATCTCCGGGACCTGCGCGGCCACCGCCGAGCGGCGTACCGCGGCGGGCAGCCCCCAGGAGCGCAGTCGCAGGTTCAGCACGCCCCGCGTGCCGTACGACGTGGCCAGGCGGGGGCCGGCCAGTCGCTGGGCGCGCACCACCCGCGGTTCGGAGAACGAGCCGAGGCAGATCCGGTCCCAGGAGACGGTCCGCCCGATCAGGTCGAGGAAGGGCAGCAGGGCGGCCTCCGCCTTGACGTCCACGTTCCAGCGCACGCCGGGGAAGGTCTCCAGGAGCTCCTCGAAGAGGGGCAGCGGTTCCTCTCCCGCCACGCGCGCCTGCCGTACCTCCTGCCACGGCAGGTCGGTGATCCGGCCCGTGCCGTCCGTCACCCGGTCCAGGGTCGCGTCGTGGAAGGCGACGACTTTGCCGTCCCGGGTCGTGTGCACGTCGGTCTCGATGTAGCGGTAGCCGGCCTCGACCGCACACCGGAACTGCCGCACGGTGTTCTCCAGGCCGTCCGCGGCCCCGCCCCGGTGGGCGAAGGCGATCGGGCCGGGATGGTCGAGGTAGGGATGGCGTATCCGCGGGGTCACGGACGCAGTATCGCCCCTCGGGGGCGACCGGTGGCAACGGCCGTACTGACGCCGGTTACCGCGGGGACGGCGAACACGCGCAGGAACGCCTGGGCGAGGGGGCCGATCGCCAGGGCGTACAGAAGGGTGCCGATCCCGACGGTGCCGCCCAGGGCGAAACCGGTCGCCACCACCGTGAGCTCGATGCCCGTGCGCACCAGGCGGATCGAGACGCCCGTGACCTGGTGCAGTCCGGTCATGAGGCCGTCGCGCGGGCCCGGTCCGAAGCGGGCCGCGATGTACAGCCCGGTCGCCGCGCCGTTCAGGACGATCCCCGCCAGCATCAGCGTGATGCTCGGCGCCAGGCCATGCGCGTCGGGCACCAGAACCAGCGCCGCGTCCATCGCCATGCCGATGACCAGCACGTTGGAGATCGTGCCCAGGCCCGGCCGCTGACGCAGCGGGATCCACGCGAGCAGCACCGCGGCGCCCACGAGGGTCAGGACGACACCGATCGACAGGCCCGTCCGCTCGGCCAGCCCCTGGTGCAGCACGTTCCAGGGCTCCAGGCCCAGCCCCGACCGGACGAGCAATGCCGAACTCGCGCCGTACAGCGCGAGACCGGCGTAGAGCTGGACGAGTCGCCGAGTGAGCCGATCCGGCGTGAACATGATGCGCCCCCCTGTGTGGCGGTAGTGGACTGCTGCATGACACCCTGTGGCTTGGATGGAGAGGCCATCCATGGCCAATCCGGGGAAGGTGGACTGATTTCGATGGCGGAGTGGACTTCAGCTGTGGGTGCGGCGCAGCTCGCCCGGCTCCTCAGCTCCCAGCAGGACCGCCCGGCGGGCCCCGGCACGCGCCGGCCGCCGGCCTACCGTGCGCTCGCCGACGGCATCCGCCTGCTGGTACTCGAAGGACGGGTGCCGGTGGCGGCCCGGCTGCCCGCCGAACGGGAACTCGCCCTCTCCCTGTCCGTCAGCCGCACGACGGTCGCCGCCGCGTACGAGGCGCTGCGCAGCGAGGGCTTCCTGGAGTCCCGGCGCGGCGCCGGCAGCTGGACCGCCGTCCCGGCCGGGAACCCGCTGCCCGCCCGCGGTCTTGAGCCCCTGCCGCCGGAGGCCCTCGGCTCACTGATCGACCTCGGCTGTGCCGCCCTCCCCGCGCCCGAGCCCTGGCTCACCCGGGCCGTCCAGGGCGCGCTGGAGGAGCTGCCGCCCTACGCGCACACGCACGGCGACTACCCCGCCGGGCTGCCCGCGCTGCGGGCGATGATCGCCGAACGGTACACCGCGCGCGGCATCCCCACCATGCCCGAGCAGATCATGGTGACGACCGGCGCGATGGGCGCGATCGACGCCATCTGCCACCTGTTCGCCGGGCGGGGTGAGCGCATCGCCGTCGAGTCGCCCTCGTACGCCAACATCCTCCAGCTGATGCGGGAGGCCGGGGCCCGGCTGGTGCCCGTCGCCATGGCCGAGGGGCTCACCGGGTGGGACATGGACCGCTGGCGGCAGGTCCTGCGGGACGCCGCGCCCCGCATCGCGTACGTCGTGGCCGACTTCCACAACCCGACCGGGGCGCTCGCCGACGAGGACCAGCGGAGGCGGCTGGTGGACGCGGCGCGGTCCGCGGGGACGGTGCTGATCGCGGACGAGACGATGAGCGAGCTGTGGCTGGACGCGGAGGTGCGGATGCCGCGGCCGGTCTGCGCGTTCGATCCCGCCGGGTCGACGGTGATCACGGTGGGGTCGGCGAGCAAGGCGTTCTGGGCCGGGATGCGGATCGGGTGGGTACGGGCCGCGCCGGACGTGATCCGCAGTCTGGTCGCCGCCCGGGCGTACGCCGATCTCGGTACGCCGGTGCTGGAGCAGCTGGCCGTGAACTGGCTCTTCGGGACCGGGGGCTGGGAGCAGGCCGTGGAGGTGCGGCGGGAGCAGGCGCGGTCGAACCGGGACGAGCTGGTGGCGGCGGTGCGTCGGCAGCTGCCCGGATGGGAGTTCGAGGTGCCTCGGGGCGGATTGACGCTGTGGGTGCGCACGGGCGGTCTGTCCGGGTCACGGCTCGCCGAGGCCGGGGAGCGCGTGGGAGTGCGGGTGCCGTCCGGGCCGCGGTTCGGAGTGGACGGGGCCTTCGAGGGATACGTGCGGTTGCCGTTCACCGTGGGCGGCGCGGTGGCCGAGGAGGCCGCAGCGCGGCTGGCCGCGGCGGCGGCGCTGGTGGAGAGCGGTGCGGTGGGGAACGCGGAGGCGCCGCGTACGTTCGTGGCTTAGGGGAAGGTCCGCGAAGTCGTCGTCCGCCCGGAGGGCGGGCCCTGCGGCGTCCGGTGCGTGCTTCTCGGCGTGCCGGGCTGGTCGGTCGTACGGGATGCTCGGCCGGCGCGGCTAGTGGAGGTACCGGGGGTACTCCGCTGCTCGGGTACCGGGGGCACCCCCTGCTCGCTTTGCGGACGCTCCCTGGCACCGGCCGGGGTGTGACCGCCGGGGGCGTGCCCCGGCGGCACGAGAACCGTGGCCGGGACTAGGTCTCCTTGGTCAGGACCGGCACCGGGTTCGGCAGGGTCTCCTCGGTCAGGACGGGCACCGCGGCCGGAGCTGCTTCCGGCGTCTGCGGGGCCTCCGGCTCCGGTTCCTCCGCCGCCGGAACCGGCTCCGGCGCGTCTTCCGACTGGTCCTGCTCCGGGATCGTCTCCCCGTCCGCCGGGGTCGTGCGCGGCGGGAGAAGGCTGAGGACCGCCTCGCAGAGGGCGTCGGGTGTCGCGTCGTCGTAGGGGTTCGGGGTGGCCGGTACCTGGAGGCGGTGGACCGGCCCCGACCCGAGGCGGGCGTAGCCGCGGCCGGGCGGGAGCTCGTCGATCGGGGTGGTGTGCGGGGGCGCGCCCAGCACCGCTTCGAGTTGCTCCGCCGTAGCCGGGCCCAGGACCACACGGGCGCGGGTGTGCTGGCGTACCGGGTCGATCAGGGCGTCGATGCTGTCCAGCTGGTCGGCCACGACCACCGTCACGTTCGCCGGGCGGCCGTGCCGGAGGGGGACCTGGAGGAGGGACTGCGGGTCCTTGCGGCCGTCCGCCGCGGCCAGGTGGGTGAAGGCCGTCGGGCGGTCGAGGAGGATCCACAGCGGGCGCTTGGTGTCGTCGGGCGGCGGGTGGCCGGCCTGGTGGGCCCGATTGGCGGCGATGAGACGGCGCTCCGTCTCGGTCGCGGCCCACTCCAGACTGGCCGTGACCCCGGCGAGCCCCGCCTCGACCGCCAGGACGCCGTCCCGGCCGGTCAGGCAGGCGTACTCGCCGGTGCCGCCGCCGTCGACGATCACCACGTCGCCGTGGAGCAGGGCCTGCAGGGCGATGGACCGCAGCAGGGTGGAGGTGCCGCTGCCCGGCTGGCCGAGCGCCAGCAGGTGCGGTTCGGTGGAGCGCAGGCCCGTGCGCCAGACGACCGGCGGTACGTCCCGCTGCCGTCCCCCGTGGGTGAGGGGAAGCGTGCGCTGGACCCGGGTGGGGTCGGTGAAGCCGAGAACCGTCTCGCCGGGGGTGGTGACGAAACGCTGGGCGGCGATGTCGACGGGCAGCGGCAGGAGTACGCCCACCGTCAACTGGTTGCCCTCCTCGTCCCACGTGAAGTGGTATTCGCGGCCCCGGCCCGACTTGGCCGCGAGGAGGTGCTCGATCCGGGCGCGGGCCTCGGCCTCGCCGTCGGTGAAGTACGCCGGGTAGCGGACCACCAGCTGCGAGATCCGGCCGCCGCCGTCGAACGCGTAGGTGGGGAAGGCCTTGTCCCACGCGCCGCCGTGGGAGTACAGCGGCTCGGGGTCCTCGGCGGCGGAGAAGTACGGCACCAGCGCCTCGTACAGCGACTTCAGCCGCTGGGCCTGCGACTCGTCGGGCCCGTCGGATGCCGCGGGGGAGCGGTCCCGGCCCTGCCAGGCCGCCGCCGCCATGAGGGTGATGGCGGCCAGCAGCGGTCCGTACGGCACCAGCGCCACGACCAGGATCACGGACGCCGCCAGGAACAGCAGCGCCCCCCGGCGCTCCTTGGGGGTCTCGGTCCATCTGCGCCGTCCGGCCGCTGCCAGTCGGCGCAGACCCCGCGCGATCGTGATCAGCGGGTGGAGGACGTCGGTGGCGCTGTCGGCGGCCGTCCGGGCCAGCTCCCGGCTCCGGGCGAGCTGCGCGCTGCCGTTGCTCAGAATGCGGGGGAGGGGGCGCCGGGCCACTACTGCCT